>CAMHJE010000001.1:0-95616 GCA_946185305.1 uncultured Clostridia bacterium
TTGTGACGACCAAGAAAGGCGCGATCCGTTCGATGCCGAACCGCGGCGAGATCGAATCCCTTCTTTTCTGATTTACTCCCCTACAAACAAGCGGCGTCCGGAGCACTTCCGGACGCCGCTTTGTATACGCTGATAATCTGGATTCTTGCGTTGATAGAGGTTATGTCAGAGAATCCTGTAAGCAAACCTCTATACAGTTTGTCTGTTCCAAGAGAAAACCGGTCTGAAACGGTTTCTTACTTGACGGCTTCGCCCTTCTTCCACTTGGAGAGGCGGAGGAAGTAGCGGACATAGTACTGGGCAAACAGCAGCATCAGCACAAGGAAGATCACAAGGAGGATCGTTCCGAAGGTCGTCATGTGCGCCGAGTAGAGCGCAGGCGCGTCGGAATTGGCCGCCATGTAGAGGATGTTCTTCGTTGCCTGCCGCATGGCCTTTTGGCCGGAAACGGTGTCGGTGATGTCGTTCGACAGGGAGGAGATCAGCCCGTAGCTCAACTGGAAGTCGTTGCCCGCCAAGGTGGCGCGATTGATATCCTCGGTCGTGCAGGCCATGACGCAGTCGGTGATGACCGCACCTCTGAAGCCCCATTCGCTGCGCAGAACCGTGTTCAAAAGCGCGCTGCTTTCGGCAGTCGGGGTCGTGCCGATGCGGTTGAACGAGGACATAATGCCCGTCGCGCTGCCGCCCTTGACGCCGATCTCAAAGCCGCGCAGGTAGATTTCGCGCAGCGCCTGTTCGTTCAGCCATGTCACAAGACCGCCGTGATCGCGGTTCGTTTCCTGATCGTTGACCGCAAAGTGCTTGAAGTAGCAGTACACGCCCGCTTCCTTGATGCCGGTCAGCTCGCGCTCCGCCATCACGCCGGAGAGAAGGGCATCCTCGGAATAATACTCATAGTTTCTGCCGGAGAACGGGCTGCGGTGGATGTTCGCCGCGGGACCGTAAATGCCCGCCACGCCGTAGACCTTGGCTTCTCTGCCATAGACAAGACCCTTTTGATAGGCAAGCTCCGGGTTCCATGTCTTTGCCAGCGTGGACTGGTTCGTGTACATGTTGCCCTTGATGCCTGCGAATAGGTTCGCCATCAGGTTGTTGATGCCGTTCGGACCGTCGCATTCGAGATAGCGCGCCTTGCCGACGCTCTGGACCGGTGCGGTCTGCCAGCCGCCCGTGGAGATCAGCGTGGACATTTCATCCTTGGAAATCTGATCGAGCAGCCGTTCCCACTTCTCGTCGTCATACGCAACGCCCTTCATATCGACGAGCTTCAGACCGCTGTTCTTGGTCGTCCACTTGGCGGGAGACGGGTCTTCGAGGACCGTCACGGGGTTTTGCAGCGCGTTCACAATCTTGTCGGACGCCGCTTCGGTCGAAGCCGCACGCTCCTTCGGGAACGTGCCTGCCCAATCCGCACGGGAGAGGTAGGTCACGCCGCCGTCGTTCGTGACATCGTCGAACAGGTTGGTTGCAGCGACGCCGTCCTTTTCGCGCTTGCCGTCGTTGGCGTCGTTGTAGATGACGTCTTTTTCCACGGTGATCGTCTTATGGTCGATCACATTGTGGCTGTCGGACTGCAGCCGAATGTCGTATTCGCCGGCTTCGAGCACATACGCACCGCCCTGCGCCTTGACGCCTGCGTAATCGTAGGACGCCATATCCTCGGCCTGCATCGTGATCGTCACGGCCTCGGAAGCGCCGGGGGCAAGCTCCTGGGTCTTGGCAAAACCACCGAGTACTACCTCGCTCTTTTCAATGCCGCCTTTGGTGTACGGCGCGGAATAATAAACCTCCACGACCTCCTTGCCCGCAGTCGTGCCGCTGTTGGTGACCGTCGCCTTGACCGTAACGGTTTTGCCGTCAAAGGTCACGTCGTCGAACGTCTGCGTAAAGTCCGTATAGGAAAGGCCGTAGCCGAACGGGAACTGCACGGTAGCGTCGTAGTCGATAAAGCCGTCCGCCGCGGCGGTTTCGTAATACCGGTAGCCGACATAGATGCCCTCGTTGTACTTCACATAGTGGTACGGGTCTGCGCCCGCGATCGCGTCGCCGGTACCGGCAGCGACACCGGCATTCGCGTAGGAGGCGTTCGTGTAATCGTAGCCGCCGAAGCTGTAATAGGTCGGGTTCGATTCGACTGCGTAAGCAAACGTATCGCTCGTCTTGCCGGAGGGATTCGCCTTGCCGGAAAGCAGGTTGCCGAGCGCGATCGTGCCGACCGAGCCGAAGCATTCCGTCCACAGCGCGGCGTCCACATTCTCGTCCTCCAAAAAGCCGAGTTCCATCGCGTTGGTCGAGTTCAGCACGACCACGACCGTGCCGAAGTTCTCTTCCAAAAGTGCAAGCATGCTTTCCTCGGCAGCGTTCAGCTCGAGGTAATGCCGTCCCGCTTCGCCACCGTAATACGCGGAGGTGTCAAGCGGCAGATCATCACCCTCGCCGCCGACGCGGGAGATGACATAGACCGCCACGTCGGAATAGGCCTTCGCACCGTCGATCAGCGCCGCGGACAGTTCGCTTGCGGGATTCTCATACAGGCCGAAGTCGGTGCCGACAAGGCCCATGCTCACATTTGCTTTGGCGTTTTCCGCATAGAACGCGATCAGGTCGGGATTGAGCGCAAAGCCCGCTTCCGCCAGTCCGTCATACAGACTGACATAGTTCGTACCGCCCGAGCCGGAGCCGGTGCCGCCGAACGTGGAATAGTAGCTGCCGCGTCCGAAAACGTTGATCTTCGTTTCCTGCAGCGGGAGCGTTTCGTTCTTGTTGGTCAAAAGCACGATACCTTCTTCGGCTTCCTGCAGCGTGATCGCCTTGGCGTCGGCGGTGACGGCGTCGAGTGCGTCGCCGGTCGGTGCTTTGGCAAATACGATGTTGTCGATCACGCCGAAGTAGGCGGAAAAACTCAATGCCACCGCGTTGAACAGCAGCACGAGCACCAGCAGAAAGGTCACGACGCCGAAGCCGAAGCGGTTCGGGCGCTTGATGCGCTTTCCGTTAAAGATGCGAACCTTGCGGTTCTTGCGTTCTTCCTTGGTCATAATACGCCTCCTGTATGCCTTATTGAGATGGGAGTATCATAACGCATCGTAAAGACTTTGAAAAGACAGTTGGCAAATTCGGTAAAAGCAATGGCAAAAGCGGACTTTTCCGATGCGGCGGTTTCTGCTATAATACAATTGGAAAGGAAGGGGAAATGCTAATGCGAATCGCGATTGTAGACGACAACGCCGCCGACCGGGCGCAGTTATCAGATTGCCTTTCACGCTATTTTTCGGAAACCGGCGCGGAATACGAAACGACGGTGTTCACCGATGCGGCGTCGTTTCTGTCCTCGTATCGGTATGAGTATGATTTTATCATCCTCGACATCGACATGCCGGGGCTTTCGGGCATCGACGCGGCAAAGCAGCTTCGAGAGCGTGACCCGCATGTAACGCTGATGTTCGTCACCAATATGCCGCAGTACGCGATTGAAGCGTATGCGGTGGAAGCGATGGACTATGTGTTAAAGCCGATCTCCTATCCCGATTTTCACCTGAAAATGAAAAAAGCGGAGCGTTACATTCTCCGCAATGCCGACGCGCCCCTGCTTTTGCAAACGGCGAACGGCGCCGTGCAATGCCGCACCTCCGAGATCCGTTACATCGAATCGCGGCAGCATTACCTGTTTTATCATACCGCAGCCGAGGCATACCGCGTGCGCGGCAAGCTGTCCGCCATCGAAGCGTCGATGCTGCCGTATCATTTTGTGCGTTCGGGCGAAAGCTACCTTGTCAATCTGGCGCATCTGTCTGCCGTCGAAGGGAACGACATTGTCGTTGCCGGGGAGCGGCTGCCGCTTTCCAGATGGTTTCGCGCGTCGTTTCTGTCGGCATTCACGCGCTATATGGGAGGGTTCTGATGCAGCCGGTGTATGTGTTTGAGGAATTGCGCCTGCCGATCGAGCTGCTGGCGGCGGCGCTGCTGTATCTGCTGCCGTTCGCCAAGCGCAAGCCGCACTTTGCGCTTCGCGCTGTGGGCGGATTCGTGTTTTTTACGCTCTGCTCGCTGCTGTACTTTGTCATCTTCGGACCGGACAAGGAAACGCCGCGGCTTGTATATCTGACGGCCTTCTGGTATGCGCTGATCGGACTGTTCGCGGTCTTCTATGCGCGGCTGTGCTTTTCGATCAGCCGCAGCGACGCCTTGTTCTTCGACATTGCCGCCTTTTTGACGCAGAACATTGTCTACTGCATTTATCACTGCTTTATGGCGCGCGTGCTGTTCCCCGCTTTGCGCGACCTCTTGCCCCTGTATATCTTCGGCGCGGCGCTTTTCTCCGCCGCGGTTTATGCGCCGCTGTACGCGCTGTTCCGTAAGCCGCTGCACGCAGCGGGCGGTAAACTTTTGGACGATACCCGCTATATGTTCGGTGCGCTGTGCGGCGCGTTCACGGCAATGATGGTGGTGCTTCTGTTTTACCAAGGCGCGTTCTCCATGCGGGTGTCCGTATACGATACGCTCGCATGGCTCAGCGGCGTGCTGATCTGCCTGCTGTTCCTGCTGATCCAATACAGCATGATCCGCATCGCGCTTCGCAGCCGCGAAACGGCCGCGCTCGAAACGATGCTCCGCGGCAGCGAGCGGTATTACGAGCTATCCAAGGAACACATTGCGATCATCAACCGCAAGTGTCACGACCTCAAGCACCAGCTAAAGGCGCTCGAACGCGCGTCCGACACCGACCGCATGGAATATATCAAGGAGGCGCAGAACAGCATCGACTTCTACCGTCACCTGATCTATACCGACAACGAAGCGCTGAATACGATCCTTGCCGAAAAGGGACTGTTCTGTCAGGAAAAGGGGATCGACTTCGGGTGTGCCGTCGACGACGTGGATCTGTCGTTTATCCGCCTGCCCGATTTGTACGCCTTGCTCGGCAATGCGATCGACAACGCCATCGAGTATGTCGAAACCCAAGACGACCCGACGCTTCGCACGATCTCCATGCGCATCGAGCGAAAGGCCCTGTTTATCGGCATTCAGGTCACAAATCCATACACAGGCGAACCGCTCTCTTTGGACGAGCTGCCGCATACGCATAAGGCCGACGCCGCCGATCACGGCTTCGGAATGCGGAGCATCCGTTTCCTTGCCGAAAAGTACGGCGGCACGATGGAGTATTCGACCGCCGACCGCCTGTTTACCCTGCAAATCCTGCTGCCGATGCGGTGAAAAGACCGTATTCGCGGCACCCGCGCTTTCCTTTTTCATATCCTTCATAGACAGAACACGGCATGCGTCACACTTGCCGTGTTTTTTTATCGCAGGGGCTATAGAACGCTCCTTTGCAAGTCAATTTTGTCGAAAGGCCGAAAACGCTTATTGCTGCGCCATTTGAAGAAGTGAAGTCAAGACTTTTTTGCTTTTTTCCAAATCAGTTGATAAAGTCAACAAATGATCCGGCGCTTTTTCTGCTTCCCGTTTCGCATCACATTCTTTTACTGCTTTCTCTATAGCATATCCATCCGACATAGAATTGCCGCGTCCTTTTGCCGAGGAGAAATAGGAATTATCCGGTTTTATATCTGCCTTTGCAGCGGGACATTTTTGCGCAGCGCCGTCAAAATGAATTGTGAACATTGTGAACTTTCCGCGGGAAGTTTTGCGGCTGTAATTGCGCTATAGTAAGGGCAGCGAAGGGAAGAAAGGAGAATGCGATGAGCACGAAGGAGCTGGAAAGCCGCATCGAGGCGTACTTCGCCGCCTGCGACGCAACGCGCGAACGCTATCCCTTGAAAAACGGCGGATTTATGGAGAGACAAATCCCCTACACCCTATACGGGCTGGCGGCGGCGACGGGGTATGCGCCGCAGCGGGTTTTGGAGCTGGCCAAGGGCGGCGGGGCGGCGGCGCGGGTGCTGCGGCAGGCGGTGCACCGGATCGGGGCCTATACGATGGAGCGCGCGCTGCTCGGCGAGCTGCCGCATCAGGTGGCGCTCACGGCGCTGTCGGCGCTGGAGGGCAAGGAGGCAGCCGTGGACGGCGTCGTTTCGATTACAATGGACGATGCGGCGGCCAAGTGGGCTGAGTAACGTAGAAGGGGCAGCCGAAGGAGGAAGCGCGGACAGTGCGTCCGGCGCGGAGCGGAGGACGGAGGGGCTGCAAAATAGCGGCGGCGGAACGACGCGGAAGGGAGACAGGGTGAATTTGCATTTGGAAGGGGTGCCGAACCCGAAGCAGGCGGCGTTCTTTGCGGCGAAGGCGCGGCACATCGCCTACGGCGGGGCGCGAGGGGGCGGCAAGAGCTGGGCGATGCGGCGAAAGTTCGTGCTGCTGGCGTTCCGGTATCCGGGTCTGCAGCTGTTGCTGCTTCGGCGGACGCTGCCGGAGCTGACGGAAAACCACGTGCGGCCGCTGCTGCAGGAGCTGCAGGGCGCGGCAAGCTACAACGGGACGCGGCGGGAATTCACGTTCCCGAACGGCAGCCGGATCAAGCTCGGCTACTGCGACAAGGAAGCGGACGTATACCAATATCAAGGGCAGGAATACGACGTGGTCGGGCTCGAAGAAGCGACGCACTTTTCCGAGGCACAGATGCAATTCCTGACGACCTGCAATCGCTCGGTGCGCACCGACTTTTCGCCGCGCATGTACTACACCTGCAACCCCGGCGGCGTCGGGCATGCATGGGTCAAGCGGCTGTTCATCGACCGGGACTACCGCAACGCCGAAAGCCCCGACGAATACGTGTTCATCCCGGCGAAGCTGACCGACAACCCGATCCTGCTGCAGCGGAACCCCGGCTACGTGAAAACGCTCCAAAACCTGCCCGAACCGCTGCGGCGGGCGCATCTCGACGGGGACTGGGACGTACTGATGGGGCAATACTTCCCGGAGTTTTCCCGCGAGCGTCATGCGGTGCGGCCGTACACGATTCCGGCGTCGTGGAGGCGGTTTCGCGCGATGGACTGGGGCTACAACGATCCGTGCTGCGTGCTCTGGTTCGCGGTCGCGCCCGACGGCCGGCTGATCGTCTACCGCGAGCTCTACCTTCGCCAAACGCTTTCCAGCGAGATCGCGCGGCGGGTCAAAACGCTGTCGGAGGGGGAACGCATCGCCTACACCGCCGCATCGCCGGACGCATGGCAGCAGCGCGGCCTCGGCGGCATCGAGGGGCAATGCATAGCCGAGGTGTTTGCCCATAACGGTGTGCCGCTCTTGCCCGCAGACAACGCCCGCATCCCGGGGTGGCAGCGCGTTCGCGAAGCGCTGGCGCCTCTGCTGGACGGACGCCCGGGACTTCTGATCTTCGATACCTGTCAAAACCTTCTGCGCACGCTGCCGCTGCTGACGTTCGACGCGCACACGGTCGAGGATGTCGGCGCGAACTGTGAGGATCATGCGGCCGAAGCCCTTCGCTACGGACTGATGTCCCGGCCCCGCCCCGCCGTGCCGGAAGCGGCAGTCCCGGCGCCGCGCTATGATCCGTTCGATACGGGACAGAGGGCAAGAAGCGGGTATCGGGGCCTGTGAGCGACAAGCATGAGCGCACCGCGCCCCGTGCAGGGAAAGCGAATCAAAAGGAAAGGAAACGACATGAAGAAGGAAACACAAATGATGGACAGAGAAAAGCTGTCCGAACGGGCCTACGCGCTGTTCTTCTCGTTCCGGTCGGCCTATGCCAACGAATGGCGGCGGCTGGAGCATTGCGAACGGATGTACCGCGGCGAGCATTGGTACGATGTGCCGGTGCAGGACCCGAACGAGCCGCGCCCGGTGACGCCGATCCTGCAATCCACGGTGGAGAACATCACGGCGGATCTGATGGATCAGATCCCGGAGGCGATCATCCGGCCCGAAAGCGCCGCGGACATGGACATTGCGCGGATCGTGGAGGCGGTCATCCTGCGGAACCACGATGCGGCGGCGTACCCGGAGGAGTACCGGAAGCTCGTCCACGACCTCCTGGTAGCGGGGTACTGCGTGCAGGAGGTCGGCTATGATCCGGGGCTGAACGGGCACCTCGGCGGCGCGTTCGTCCGGCAGGTGGACGTGCGCAACATCCTGTTCGACCCGCTTTGCAGCGATATCCAGGACAGCCGGGCGATCTTCAAGCTCTCGCTGCGTTCGAAGGAATGGCTGAAAGCGCATTATCCCGACAAGGCGGCGCTGCTGCAGGGCGACATTGCGGCGGTGGCCGACGCGCCGGAGGACGACGTTCTGCGGGCGGACCGCGCCGATTCGATGCTGGTGCTCGAATACTGGTGGCGCGAATACGACGCGGATACCGACACGCACCGCGTACACATGGCGATCCTGTGCGGCGGGCAGGTATTGGAGGACAGCCGAACCCAGAAACCGGAGGGGTACTTTGCGCACGGGGAATACCCGTTTGTGCTGACCCCACTTTACCCGAGGAAGGGAAGCGCATTGGGTTTCGGCGTCATCGACCTGTTCGGCGAGCAGCAGCGCTATGCGGACAAGCTCGACCAGATCGTGTTAAAAAACGCGCTGATGGCGTCGCGAAATAAATTGTTGCTGACCGACGCAAGCGGATTCGACGAAGCTGATCTGCGCGACTGGTCGAAGGAGGTGCATGTGGGCGAATCGCTGTCGGGCATCACGTGGTTCTCGACGCCGCCGCTGCCGCAGTATCTGATCAACTACATCCGCTCGATCCGCGAGGACATCAAGGAGGAGAGCGGCGCGAACGATTCGTCCCGCGGGACGGTGCCGGGCGGCGTGACGGCGGCGCGGGCTATCGAAGCCTTGCAGGAGGCGAGCACGAAGCGGGCGCGGATGGCGACGACCCAGCTGCACGAGGCGTTCCGCAAGGCGGTGCGCATGGAGATCGAGGTGGAACGCGAGTTCAATTTCTATCTCCGCCCCGTGACCGTGGTGATCGACGGAGAGCAAAGGGAGGTGCTGTTCGACAGCGCTGCCATGAACCGCAAGGCGCCCGGCGGCGTGGAGCTGCCGATCGAGTTTTCCGTTTCGATCAAGGCCGCGCGCCGCAGCCGCTTTGTCTCCGAAACGCACAACGAGCTGATGCTGAAGCTCATCGAGCTCGGCGCGCTGACGCCGGAGCAGGCCATCGAGCAGATGACGTTCGAGGGCAAGGAGCAGGTGTTAAAGTCCATCCGCTCCGCACAAGGGGAGAACATCCCGACCGAAAAACCGAAGAAGGAGAAACGAAATGCTGTTTAACAAGAAGGAAACCAAAATGGCGCCGATGCCCGAAGCGGAGCCGGCGCCGAGCGAAGAAACCGTATCGGCGGACAATCCGTTTGCCGAGGCGGCGAACGAGCTGATCGCGCTTGCGGACGAGGGCGCTTTGCCGGAGGGCTTCGACCTCGAAACGGCCTGCGGCGACGCGAACTTTGCGGCGCTTTTGCAGGAATACCCGACCGCCGCGGCGGTGCGCATCTATGACGCAGAGCAGCGGGCCAAGACCGCGTATCAGGACGCGATGGAATCGCTGATGGAAAAGCTGAACGCCCGCAACGCGCTGCCCAAGTCCACGCGCCCCGCCCGCGCCATCGCGCCGACGCCCGATTATATGGCGATGTCCGGCGCAGACTTCCGCGCACTCGAGAACAAGATCAAGGCCGCCGCCAGAAGCGGCAAACGCATTACATTGTAAGGAGGAACAATCAATATGGCAATCAATACGACGATCTCTACCGCAACGCAGGCTGCTTTTAACAAGCAGTTCTATGACAAGAAGCTGCTCGAAACCGCCAAGACGCATCTCGTTCACGCGTCGTTCGGGCAGAAGCGCAGCATCCCCCGCCACGGCGGCAAGCGCGTGGAATTCCGCAAGTACGACCTGTTCACGCCCGATCAGGACGCGCTGACGCTCACCGAGGGCGTCACGCCGGAGGGCCAGTCCCTTTCGCAGTCCACGGTCGAGGCTGAGGTCAAGCAGTACGGCGCGTATGTCGAGGTCAGCGACCTGCTCGACATGACCGCCTATGACGAGGTGATCTCGGACTCCGCGGAGCTGCTCGGCGAACAGCTCGGCACCGTGATCGAATGGGTCACCCGCGACGCGATGTGCGCGACGACCAACGTGCAGTACGCGAACGGCAAGACCAAGCGCAACCTGCTCGAAGCGACCGACGTGCTGACCGTGAACGAAGTGCGCAAGGCCGTCCGCACGCTGAAAAAGAACAAGGCGCGCATGTTCACGACCGCCGTTGACGGCAGCGTCCGCAAGCCGCACTTTGTCTGTATCTGCTCGCCCGACGCGACCTACGATCTCCAGAACGACGCGCTCTGGCAGGACGTTTCCAAGTACAGCAATGCAGAGCAGATCTACTCCGGCGAGATCGGCCGCCTGTTCGGCGTCGTGTTCGTCGAGGCGACCGAAGCGAAGGTCTACGAGCAGAGCGTGCATAACTACGTTGCCAACGTGCAGTCCGACGGCAGCTTTTCGCTCCAGTCCGCGCTCACCGCGAAGGAGAAGGCGTATCTGTCCGTGCCCGGCAACAAAATCAACATCGGCAGCGACACGTTCACGCTGGCTGCGGAGCCGATCACGTACAGCGGCTCGACCACGTACATCCATGTCGCGGAGACCGGCGGCGACTATGACACCGGCGATATCGTGTTCAGCGACGACGCGGGCAAGCTGAACGCGGCATGCGTGGCGGTTCCGGTTCATGCAACGCTCGTGTTCGGCGCAGACGCCTACGGCATTATCGACGTGGACGGCAGCGGCACGATGGAAACGATCATCAAGCCGCAGGGCTCCGGCGGCTCGCTCGATCCGCTGAACCAGCGCGCCACCGTCGGTGCAAAGGTCGCGGCGTATGCGGCAAAGGTGTTGAATCCGCTTTGGCTCGTAAAGATCGAGCATTGTGCAAGTAAGTAAGCGACAATCGGCGGCGGGGCGCTTTACCCCGCCGCATCCGTAAAGGAGGGATATTCGATGATGAACCAACAGGAAACGATGCAGGCGGAGCCGAGCGTGTCGATCTATCTGCCGCCTGAGGGCAACGGCGCGTTTGTGGAGGGCGCGATCAACGGCGTGAACTTTCGCGTCCGCACCGGTACGGTCGTGGAGGTCCCGGCGCACATCGCCGCGGTTTTGATGGACAGCCGCCGCGCGCTGGCCGCCGGGGAACAGGCCGTGAGAGCGTTTGCGGCGGCGGGCGGCAAGCCGCTCGGAGGTATGGCATGACGCTGCTCGAGCTGATCCATGCGGCGCTCGACGAGCTGGAGCGTGCGCATGACGATGAAACGGTCGTGTTCTGGCGCGAGCGGCTGACGGCCTACGCAAACGAAGCGATCTCGGATCTGTTTACGACGTTCCGTCCGTGGCGGCGCGAATCGCTGACGCCGCAGAACGGCGTTCTGCATACCGGCGACCTGTCGCTGCCGTGCAGCAAGGTCCTCGGCCTGGAGAGCAAGGGGCTGCGGATCCCGTTCCATTACGGCGCGGACACGACCGAGCTGATCGTGCCGGGCTGGCAGGGCGGGGCGCTCACCGTTGTGTACCGCTACGCGCCGAGCGTGCTGATCGAAGATACCGACCGATCCACGCTGCCTGCGGTCTGCGATCCGCTGATCGTACTGTACATGGTGGCGAGGGACCGCGCGCACGGCGACGCGGCGGCGCAGAACGGCGCAAGGCTGCGGCTTTCGCTGTATGAGGCGCAGAAAAGACGCTTGAAGCTCGACTACGACGAGCCCTGCGGCTGCCGGATCTATAACTACTGCTGACAGGAGGGAGAATCTATGGCGATGCAATCGAGGACCCTGTCGTCCTTCGGGGGTATGCGGCAGGACCGAAACGACTATATCAGCTCTCCCGATACGAGTCCGGACGCATGCAACATGGACACACGGGACGGCTGCCTGACCGTGGCAAAGGGGTTTTCCCCCGCGGTTGCGAATCAGGCGCCGTCCGGCGGGCGGCTTTCGCGGCTGTACGGCTATATCGGGCCGGGAGGACTGAAATTCCTTGCCTGCGCGGGCGCCTCGCTGTACGCCTGCGACAGCGCGACCGGCACATGGACGCAGCTTTGCACGCTCCAAAGCGATCCCGGCGAACGGAAGGTCGATTTTCTGCCGATGAAGATCGGCGTCAAGGAATACGTGCTGATCGCGCACGGCGGCGGGCAGATGTTCAAGTGGGACGGCGTTTCGGCGGCGGCAGAGCCGTTCGGCAGCGCCCAGATGCTGTCAAACGCGGCCGTGAACTTTGTCGAGCCGTATTACGGACGGCTGTTTGCAGCAGGCGACGCCGCAGCCCCGGCAAGGCTCTACTGGAGCAAGACGCCCGGCGACGACCGGACGATCGAGGACTGGCGCAGCGCGGACGCTTCGGCGGACGTATCCGGCGGGTTTGCGGACATCGGCACCGACAGCGACCCGATCACGGGACTGATGGCGCTGTCGAATCAGCTGCTGATCTTCAAACGCGACTCGCTCTACCGGCTGCTCGGCGACCGGCCGACGAACTACCGCATTCTGCCGGTGGACGCGGCCTATACGCGTCCGGCGCATACGGCGTGCGTGCGGTATGCCGACCGGCTGTATTTTCTGACCGCGACCGGCCTGTGCTTTTTCGACGGGCAGACCGTGCGGCGGCCGAACAACTTCCGGGCGCTTTGCCGGCTGCTTTCGGACTGTTCGCTTGATGCCTGCGAGGCCGTTGCGTGCGGGGACATGCTGTACTTTGCGGTGCGGGAAAGCAATCCCGTTTACAACGACGCCGTGATCGAATACGATCTGATGCGCGGCACGTTCATGGTGCGGCGCGGGTTCACGGTCGCGGGCATGACGGCGGTGCGCGGCACGCTGTACGTGCTGACCGGCGAGGGCAAGTTGGAAAAGTTCGACGACAGCCCAACCTACGACGGACAGCCGATCCGGGCGTGGTGGGAAACGCCGCGCTTCGATCTCGGCAACAAGCACGTCAAAAAGGCGCTCGGCGAGCTGGCCTGCACGGGGCACGGCGATCCGGTTCGCGTGACCGTGAAAACGGGCGGCACCGGCTATCCGATGACGCTGACGTTCCCAAACGATGACGACAGCGCCGCCGAAACGATCCTGCGCGGCGAGGGACGCGTGTTCCGGCTGCGGCTGGAGAACATCGACGGCGGGCATTTCACGCTCGATGCCGGGGTGACGCTGCGGTTCGACGCGCAGCTGCGTCCGGAGTAAGGAGGCGGCTATGGCGGAGCTTGGCAGTATGCAGGCACTGTTTCCGGTTTATCTTGCGCGGATGGCGACCGACGCCGATGCGCGCGACGAGTATGACAGCGCGATTGCACAGAATGAAAACAATCTGAATCAAAACTTCGAGCTGCTGTACCGGAGGCTGCTCGAACTGGAGGCGGCGATCGCCGCACAGGAAGGAGGAAACACATGAAAGCACCATCGGTCGGAATCCGGATTCTGACGCCCGCTGTCGGGCTGGATCAGGAGACGGAACGAAGAAAGAAGCAGGCCGAAGCGACAAACGCCGCGTCGATGGCGCGGACGTACACGGGCGGCGGCAGCGCCGCGCCGAGCTTTGAGGCGCTGCTGCAGGAAACGAACGCGTATTACACCCCGGAGACGGTGGACTATAGGCCGCTGTCGGAGGCGACGCTGCGGACGCTGCTCGAAGGCAAGCTGCGCCCGGCGTATGACAGCGCCATCGGCACCCGGCGCGAGCGCACGCAAAGCTACAATGCGGCGCTCGATGCGGACGCATGGGCGCGGGGCATGGGACAGAGCACGTACCTCACGGATGTGAAGCAGCGCAGCTACCGCGACGAATCGCGCGATATCGGGCAGCTCGAAGCATCCTACGGCGCGACGCTCGCAGACGCGCTTTTGAACGCGCTCGCGGAGCAGACGAAGAACAAGCTGGAGGTCGATCAGTTCAACGCCGAGCAGATCAACGAAGCGCGCGCCCGCGCGTACTCGGCGGCGACGGCGCTCTATGCGGCTTCGCAAAAGGGCGGCGGATCGGGCGGCGGCAGCCGCGCCGCATCGGTCAAGGACCCGGCGACGCCCGCCTCGCAAACGTTGCTCGACAGTCTGACGACCGCGCCGGTCTATGACCGCGTCGAAACGCCGGAGGAAAACGTTGCGATCAGCGTGCTCGACCGGCTGAACGGCAGCGCGCGGCAGAAGCTGTACGATGCGCAGACGCCGAAGGCGGCAAAGCTGCTTGCGGAAATGACCAAGAGCCTCGGCCCGGTCAGAATGAAGAACGCAGCGAAAAAGTACAGTCTGGCGCATTGACCGTCAAGGCGTCCTCGGACATTCCGGGGACGCTTTTTTATGCAGAATGTTTTTCCCCGCGACGGCACACAATAGGAGAGATCGCACATACAATACAAGAGCAAGCGAAGCAAAGGAGAAGCGCATGGCCGCATGGGACATCACCGCATATGAATATGACATACCGATGGAGAAGCTGCTGCACCGCCGGTTGGAGGGTCATGCGTATGCGGTTGAGGTGCTGCCCTGCGGAGCGCGGGTGAAGCTGTCCGGCACGGACGCGGCGGCGGTGCTTGCGGATGCGCTGACCAAGGTGATCCTGCGCGATCTCCAATATTTTGTGCTGGCGCGAATGACCGACGCCATGCCGCTGGCGCTTGCCGATAAGCGGCAGGTGCTGACCGATGCGCTCTATACAGCGCGGAACCGGGAGGACGAGGGGCCGGTGCGCGGCGAGCTGGTGCGGTTTCTGACCGAGGAAAGGGCGCTGTGCCTCGATGGCTTTTTATGCTTTCGGATGCCCGAAACGCTGATGCTGTGGCAGCTTTGCGTCGAGCAGGCCGCGAGCAAGGTGCTGCTGCAAAAGGAATACGGCGAGCTGATGCAGACGCTGCAAAGCTACGTCCGTTCACAGCGGGCGCGCGTGAACGAGCTGCGGCTTTGCCTGCACCGCGACGGCAGCTGTACGCTCTCCGACGATGAACAGCTGCATATCGAGTATGCCGACGGCTCGCCGGACGGCATCGTATCGCTGCTCGTCAGCATGGCGCCGCGGCGCCTTGTGATCGTGGATCGCAGCGAAGGCACACAAACGCGGCTTTGCGACGCGCTGAAGGCCGTGTTTTCGGATCGCGTGGAGATTCAAACATAAAGATATCGCTTTTCTCAAGCGACGCTTGATGCGAATGCAAGCGCCGCTTGCTTGTTTTTGGGGCATGCGGCGGGCTATGATGAGGGCGACCGGTCAGCCAAGAGCAAAGGAGGATGGATCCATGCCCGACGATATATCGCCGCTCTGCGCCCCGTATCGGCGCATCGAAAGACTGCGGCAGGACGCGTTCGCCGCATGCCGCCCGCAGCTCGACGAGGCCGTGCGGCGGGAGCTTTGCGCCCTTGCCAAACGCGACGAGGCGGTGTATGATCAAATTGTCCGGTCGCAAAAGACCAAAGGAGGATTGTTCCATGTTTGATACCATGCAGGTCGCCAAACGCATCCGCAACGCGCGGATCGAAAAGAATCTCACGCAGGCCGCCGTCGCCGACGCGCTCGGCGTCAGCTATCAGGCCGTGTCCAACTGGGAGCGCGGCAACTCGATGCCGGACATTGCCAAGCTGCCAGAGCTGTGCGCGCTGCTCGGCGTGTCGTTTGAATCGCTCGTCGGCGGCGCATCGCCCGACGCCGCCGCCGTGCAGAAAGCAATGGACGGCGAGCCGGTCACGATCAAAGAGGCCGCGTCTGTCGCGCAGCTGCTCCCGCCCGAAACCGTCCGCGCCGCCGCAGAGCAGGCCGAGCAAAACGACGAACCGATCGACTATGCCACGCTGCTTTCGCTCGCGCCGTTCATGGATAACGAGACGCTGGATCGGCTCGCGGACAAGGCCATGCTCGACGATTTTGCCAAGGTGCGCTCACTCGCGCCGTTTTTATCGGAGTCAAAATTGAACGAGATCGTCCTCGGCTTGGACACCAAGGCGGACTGGGCGCACATCGTTTCTCTTGCGCCGTTCCTGTCGGAGGAAATGCTGGATCGGCTGGTGCGCGATGCGGACGGGGCGTTGTCGATCGAGCACGTTGTTTCGCTTGCGCCGTTTCTTTCAAGCCAAACACTCGATGAAATGGCCGACAATATCGTCATTTCCGACGCAAAAAAACTGAAAGCCCTTGCGCCGTTCCTGTCGCAAAAGACGCTGGATCGCATCGCCGGGCAGCTCCTTGACGGCGGCGCTTCCGGCGGGAAGCTCGTTTCGCTTGCGCCGTTTCTGTCGAAGGACACGATCCGCAAGATCGCCGACCGGCTGATGGGCGAAAAGGGGTATGGCGAGCTGTCTAAGCTCTGGCCGTTCCTGTAAACAGAGCAGCGCAAAAAGCAAATAAACACCATACCGGCAGAAGCGGCCAAACAAGGTCGCTTCTGCTTTTTGTGATCCCTCCAAAACGACAATAATTGCAAACTTTGTGACATTCCTGTGGAAAGCGCGGCGCGTCTCTTGACGATAAATGAATGATCGTTTATATTTGTGACGAACGAAAGGTCAAAATGCGCCGAGCATGGAGGTGAAGGTATGCGGGCAAGGGATCCCGAAAAGCAGCAGCGCATCAAGGAAGCGACGGTGCGGCTGATCCTGCGCGAGGGCATCGAGGGTGCTTCGGTGGCGAAGATTGCAAAGGAAGCGGACGTGTCGCCGGCGACGATCTATATTTATTACACGAACAAGGACGAGATGCTTTCCGAGGTGTTTCGGGAATACGCGCACCGATCCTATCGCTCGCTGCTCGACGGCGTGCGGCCGGACATGGGCGGGGCGGAGCTGATTGACGCGCTGATCCGCGGCTATTTTGCCTACTCGACGGAAAACGAGGAGGCGTTCAGCTTTATCGAGCAATGCTCGCGGTGCCCGTCGCTGGCGGAGCAGGCGACGGAGACCGAGTGCTGCCATGAGGTGTTCGAGCTGCTGCACGGCTATCAAAGCCGCGGCGCGATCCGCATGTGCAGCGACACGAATCTTGCCGCGGTGCTGTTTGCGCCGGTGCGGTTTTTAGCCATGCAATCCGATTGCGGCGACAAGCTGGACGAGTTGATTGCGATGCTGCAAACGCTGCTGGCGTATACGTGAGGACAATGAAGGAGGAAAGAAAGCAATGATCGTTATACCGGTTTATAATATGGTGCTGACGCCGGACGCCACGGTGTTTTTCCCGATGGAGCAGCTCTTAAAGAGCACCGGCGGCAAAACGCCCGAAAAGGACGAGCGTGTGATCCTGATCGTCGCGCGCGAAGACCCTGCCGAAACGAAGCCGAGCGTGGACGGATTCTATCCCATCGGCGTCGCGGGCGTCGTTACCGAGGTCAACGCGAACGAGTTTGCGGCGGTGCGCACGCAGTACCGCGTGGATATTCAGGACGTATGGGTGCAGGGCGACGGCACGCTGCAGCTCGGCATCACGCGGCGCAATGAGATCGAGGATCTCGACCCCAAGGAGGAGCAGACGCGGCTGAACAACCTGCTCGACGAGATGCGCACCTTTTCGCAGGGGTTCCGGTGGGCGGAGGCCGCCAAATATTACATCGACCAGATCGACTCCATCGGCATGGCCGCCTGCGCCATGTCGCCGTGGCTCGAGCTGTCGAACGAGGAACGCTATGCGATCTTGGCCGAGGACAGCAAGCGGGCGCGGGCGGAAGTCATTGAGCGTGTGCTCTACGGCTTCTTAGAGGTCGGGCGCATCACGAACGAGGCCGTGACCTCGCAGCAGGAGGAGCATCATCGCATGTACCGCGAGGCCGCGATCAAGCGGCAGATCGAGCGGCTGCAAAAGGAGCTCGACGAAATGCACCCCGAAAACGTGACAGACATCCGCCGGTTTGAAACGAAGATTGCGGAGTCCGGCATGAACGACACGGCGCGCAAGGAAGCCGAAAAGGTGCTGCACCGGCTGAAACAGGAGGGCAAGGAGAGCGTCGAATCCGGCATGCTCTACGACTACCTCGACTTTATCACAAGCCTGTCGTGGAAAAAGGAAAAGGCTGCGCCGATCGACCTGAAGGCCGCGCGGCAGATTCTGGACGAGGATCATTACGGCCTCGAAAAGGTCAAGGACCGCATCATTCAGCAGATCGCGGTGATGAATCTGAAGCAAAAGCAGTCCGGCTCGATCCTGCTGCTCGTCGGCGCGCCCGGCACCGGCAAAACGAGCGTCGGCAAGAGCATTGCGCGGGCGCTCGGGCGCGAATACGTGCGCGTGGCGCTCGGCGGCGTGCATGACGAATCCGATATCCGCGGGCACCGCCGCACCTATATCGGAGCGATGCCGGGCCGCATCATGGACGGCATCCAAAAGAGCGGCGTCTCGAACCCGGTGATGGTGCTCGACGAGGTCGATAAGCTGTCCGCGTCCTACAACGGCAGCCCCGCCAGCGCGCTTTTAGAGGTGCTCGATCCGGAGCAGAACAACACGTTTACCGACCACTATCTGAACGTGCCGTATGATTTATCCGACGTGCTGTTCCTCTGTACGGCAAACTCGACCGACACGATCCCGGAGCCGCTGTTGAACCGTATGGAGGTCATCCAGTTCAACGGCTATACGCCGATTGAAAAGCGGTTCATTGCCGAGCATCACCTTGTTCCGAAGGCGACCGAAAGCGTCGGCATCCCGAAAGGGAAGCTGACGTTCACCGAGGACGCGCTCAAAACGCTGATCTCCGATTACACGATGGAGGCGGGCGTGCGCGGGCTCAGGAAGCACATCGACACGCTGTGTCGCATCATGGCGGTGAAGCTCGCCGAGAATCCGGACGAAACGCTGACCGTGACGCCGGAGGTCGTGAAAAAGGAACTCGATATGCGCCCCATCGAGCATGCGTCGATCTTGCCAGCGCCGAAAGCGGGCGTCGTGACCGGCCTTGCGTGGACGCCGGTGGGCGGCGAGATCCTCTATATCGAAACGATGTTCACCAAGGGGCGCGGCGAGCTGCTGCTGACCGGTCAGCTCGGCGACGTGATGAAGGAATCGGCGCGCATCGCGATCAGCCTTGTCAAATCGCTGTATCCCGATCAGGCCGAGCTGTTCGAGAAGAACGACCTGCACATCCACGTCCCGGCGGGCGCGGTGCCCAAGGACGGTCCCTCCGCGGGCATTACGCTGACGACGGCGCTTGCGTCGCTCGTGACCGGGCATATCGTGGACCCGCATATCGCGATGACCGGCGAAGTCTCTTTGCGCGGCGCGGTCACGCCCATCGGGGGACTTCCGGAAAAGCTGATGGCGGCGCACCGCGCGGGCGTGACGAAGGTGTTCATCCCGAAGGAGAATGTTTTTGACCTCAAGGACGTTGCCGCCGAGGTCAAGGACAGCATCGAGATCGTCCCGGTTTCCACCGTGGAAGAAGTACTGACGGCCGTCGGAGTTCGATCCCTGCCGACGGTATAACGAAGAATAGAAAGGAAGAAATCCATGAACGAAGTCAAGCGGCCGAAAAAACCGTTGATCTTTTACTACTGCATTATGGCGGCGGTGCTGCTGCTGTTCAACTTCCTTGTGCTGCCGTATCTGACGGAGCAGAAGGTGGAGACGGTCGATTACGGGACGTTTATGCAGATGACCGAAAACAAGGAGATCGGCCGTGTGCAGGTGACGAGCAACCAGATCGTCTTTTCCAATCGGGACGAAACGAAGTTCTATAAGACCGGCCTGATGGACGATCCGGGGCTGACCGAACGGCTGTACAGCGCGGGCGCGAAGTTCTCGACCGAGATCGTCGAGGAATCCTCGCCGCTGGCCAATTTCCTGTTCAGCTGGGTTTTCCCGATCCTGCTGTTTATCGTGCTCGGGCAGGTCATGAGCCGTCTGCTGATGAACCGGCAGGGCGGCGGCGCAGGCTCGATGATGTTCAACATGGGCAAGTCGAGCGCGAAGGTCTACGTGAAATCGTCCGACGGCATTAAGTTCGCTGACGTGGCGGGTGAGGAGGAGGCCAAGGAAAACCTCACCGAGATCGTCGATTACCTGCACGATCCCGAAAAATACCGCGCCATCGGCGCCACGATCCCCAAGGGCATCCTGCTTGTCGGCCCGCCGGGCACCGGTAAAACGATGCTGGCCAAGGCCGTCGCAGGCGAAGCGAACGTGCCGTTTTTCTCCATGTCCGGCTCGGATTTTGTGGAAATGTTTGTCGGCATGGGTGCCAGCAAGGTGCGCGACCTGTTCAGCCAGGCCAAGGAAAAAGCACCGTGCATCGTGTTCATCGACGAGATCGACGCTATCGGCAAAAAGCGCGGCGGCGGCGTTTACGGCGGCAACGACGAGCGCGAACAGACGCTGAATCAGCTTTTGACCGAGATGGACGGCTTCGAGGGCAGCAACGGCGTGATCATCCTTGCCGCAACGAATCAGCCCGAAACGCTCGATCCGGCGCTGACGCGTCCCGGCCGGTTCGACCGCCGTGTGCCCGTCGAACTGCCCGACCTCAAGGGCCGCGAGGCGATCCTGAGAGTACATGCCGCCAAGGTCAAAATGGCGGACGGCGTGGACTATGAAAAGATCGCGCGGATGGCGTCCGGCGCGTCCGGCGCGGAGCTGGCGAATATCATCAACGAAGCGGCGCTGCGGGCGGTGCGCGATCACCGCGACGCGGTCACGCAGGCGGATTTGGAGGAAAGCATCGAGGTCGTGATCGCGGGGTACCAGAAGAAGAATGCGATCCTGACCGACGCGGAAAAGAAGGTCGTCGCGTATCACGAGATCGGCCATGCGCTTGTGGCGGCGCTCCAGTCCCATTCCGCGCCCGTGCAGAAGATCACGATCGTGCCGCGCACGTCCGGCGCGCTCGGCTATACGATGCAGGTGGACGAGGGCAACCACTACCTGATGACCAAGGAGGAACTGACCAACAAGATCGCCACGCTGACCGGCGGCCGCGCGGCGGAGGAGGTTGCGTTCGGCTCGGTCACCACCGGTGCGTCGAACGATATCGAGCAGGCGACCAAGCTCGCCCGCGCGATGATCACGCGCTACGGCATGAGCGACGAGTTCGGCATGGTCGCGCTCGAAACCGTGAACAACCAGTACCTCGGCGGCGATACGTCGCTTGTCTGCTCCGCCGAAACGCAGACCGGGATCGACCGGCTCGTTGTGGAGCTTGTGGAGCGGCAGCACGACAAGGCCGTGCAGCTGCTGAACGAAAACCGGCAGAAGTTGGACGAGCTTGCCGCGTACCTCTATGAAAAGGAAACGATCACCGGCGAGGAATTCATGGCGGTACTGAACCGGGCGTAAAGCCCAAAAGCATAAATGCGCTGTCCTTCGGCAGCGCATTTTTATATGGATTTTTATTCGTCCTCGTCCGGCATACGGGTGTTCAAATAGGCGTTATAGCGGCTGTTGGCCGATTCCGCGGCCTTTTTTCGCTGCCATTTGGCGCGCTCGTCTAAGATCGCCACCATTTCGTCGGCAATGTCCTCCGGACGCTTGGGCTTGGCAAGGCGCAGATAGCCGAGCATCCGGCCGAGCGACTTGGGGCCGCCGAGCTGCTGCGCGACAGCCGCGCCGAATTCGTGCGGAAAGCCGAGCCGTTCGATCTCCGCAATTACGCCGAAATACAGGTTGTCCCGTTCCGTCATGCGCCCTCCACGATGCGTTGGATCTCGGCAAGGCTATCGGCAAAGCGGATGCCCGCCTGCTTCTGCGGTGAGGAAAGCCCCGCTTCGATCATGCGGCCCAGCAGCGTTTGCAAGCCGTCGTAATAGCCGCCGAGGTTATAGAGGATGCAAGGCGCGTCAAGGTGGCCGAGCGCGACCTTGGACATGACCTCCGCGATCTCCTCCAGCGTGCCGGTGCCGCCGGGAAATGCGATGAACGCGTCGCCGAGCTCGATCATTTTGGTTTTGCGCTCCGCCATCGTTTCGGTCACGATCAGCCGCGTGATCGAATCGTAAACGAACCCGTCCTCCACAAAGAACCGCGGCTCCACGCCCGTGACTTCCCCGCCGGCCAGCAGCACGCTTTCGGCCAGCTCGCCCATCAGACCGCATTTCGAGCCGCCGTAAACGAGCGCGTGTCCCGCCTTGCCGATCCATGTGCCGAGCGCCCGCACCGCCGGGATCAATGCCGGGTCATTGCCGGGATTTGCGCCGAGATATACCGTAATGTTCATGGGAACCTCCCCTTTTTCGATGCGGACAGCATAACACAATTCCCTTGCGCTGCGCAAGGGAATTGTGTGTTTATTTGGATTTTGCCGCTTACAGCATCGCCGAGCCGCCGGTCACGATCCACGCGGCAAGGCTTGCAACCGTCATCGCGCCGACCCATACGCTGCCGGTGCGACGGTAGATATATGTGCAAAGCACGCTGAACGCAATGACCTGCGGCACGAACAGGATCAGCAGCGACATGAACGGGCCGCCGAACGTCGAACCGAACAGCACGTCCGCGCCGGGGCCGATACCCGCAAAGAACGGAACGTACTCGATCAGCACGATGATCAGGATACCGCCGACCATCAGCAGGGCGTTGCGCCACCAGTTGCCCCAAAAGCCCTTCGCACCCTTTTGGTAGGTCGCCTCGGTGCGCATCGATGCCATGATCTTGGAATTGTTCAGAATGAAGAACAGCGCGAACACCGGGATATACACGAAGAACTGACCGAGCCGCGCCCAAGTGAACGTCTTGAAGAACGGCCAGATGAACCGCAGATCAAGCCCGTTGAACAGCCCGCAGACCGCCACGACAAGGTATAGCCCCGCAAGCATGCACAGCACCAGCACCGCCGAGCGGAACAGCGAACCCCATGCGATCTTGTTTGGATTTGCCGCGTCGCCGAGGCCCATGCCGTAGAACCCGTCGTAGGTTCCTTTCTTCTTCGCGCCGCGTGCGCCGATCCAGCCGGTGAGCAGCATGACAAGGATCAGCAGCAGATACCATCCGATGAACCCGTTGCCGACGGTCATGCGGAACACGCCCTCCGGCAGCGGCAGCAGCGCGTGGCCGAGCTGCGTCATAAACGGATAGGTGAAGCCCGCAATCAGCATCGTAATGATCGCGCCGCGCCACCACGCCTTCTTCGGCTTGATGCCGGCTTTCGGCGGCAGCGGCTGCACGATGGCCGCAAAGAACGGGATCGTCAGCAGCAGCTCCATCCACGGCAGCAGCGCCGCGACCGCACAAAGCATGGCAACAAGCACAAGCCGTTCCTTCCACATGGCGATCTGCTGCGTCGCCGGGATCGGATTGGTATAGCCCATGGCGGAGGCGAACCAGTCGAGCGCCACCGCAAGCCCGTGCGCGTGGTGCGTCGTGAGGCGGTGGTTCGTGTAAAGGAGCTCCATCCGCCGCGCGGAGCCGTCTGCAAAGCTGCCGAACGTCGTGTTCCACGCCGCGTTTTCGACGCTTGTGTTCAAAAACTCTGCGCGAAGCGGCGTATGCAAAAGCGCATCGTCCACGTTGCGGTCATAATCGCGGAAGTAGCTGAATTCGTCCCACTTCGCCTGCAGCAAAAGGACGTTGTTGAAATGGATCGCGTTCGCGTCATACGCGTCCTTGGTGAACAGCTCGCCGCATTGCAGCACGGTCGCCTTCGGTTCAATATCGGTGCCGCTGTACGCCGCCGCGACCGACCAGCTCGACCATGTGCCCATCGAGTGCCCCGAAAGACCGAGCCGCGTCGGATCGACGGTCGGCAGGCTCGCAAGGTACGCATACCCCGCAATGCCGCCGCAGGAGCTGTCGGTAATCTCGTTGCCGAGCCCGTCCTTGGTATAGCGGTCGTCGAAAAAGCTGAGGTTCGAGAAGTTCATCAGCAGGCGGTAGCGCACGGTGCCGTTCACCTCGACGAACGTACCGTCCTCCTTGCTGTCCTCGCCGAAATTGACTTTGACGCGCTGATTCACATAGCCGCGTTCCTTCAAGCCCGGTTCGGTGTAGCCGTGCCCGTATTCGTCCAGCGACAGCACGACGACGCCCCGGCGCGCCAGCTCAATGGCATACGCGGCGCAGGTTTCGCGGTCGTTCTGATAGCCGTGCAGCAGCAGGATGCCCGGCGCGTTCGCCGCCCCCTTTGGCGTATACAGCTTATAGGCAAGGTCGCCGCGCTCGGTCTCGATCATGCCCTGCGTAATCTCGATGGCGCCGCCTGCCGTCTGGATCGCGTTCGCCCCGATCATGCAGACCAATATCGCCGCCAGCAGCACGCACAGGATCACCGCCCACTTGGTTCGCACTTTGCGCATGAAATCTCCCCCCTTTTCTCCTTCTTGGATTGTATACAGAATAGCACAAACCCCTTGCCGAGCGCAAGAGGTTTGTATAGAAAATGTAAATTTATAATAAAATTTTAAGAATCACAAAGCGCCGTCAGTCATTCTTATGCGCCTCGCGCCATGCCTTGATCTGTTCCAATCGCTCTTTGAACCGCGTTTCGAGGCCCTGTTCGGTCGGACGGTAGTATTCGCGGCCCTTGAGCGAATCCGGCAGGCATTGCATATTGGCGATCTTATCCTTGGTATCGTGCGCGTATTGATAGCCCTTGCCGTAGCCAAGGTCCTTCATCAGCTTAGTCGGCGCGTTGCGGATCACAAGCGGCACCGGCTCGGCGAGCATCTTCACCGCATCGTCCCGCGCAGCCATATAGGCGACCTCCATCGCGTTCGACTTCGGCGCAAGAGAAAGGTACGTGACCGCCTGCGTCAGATGCACCGTACATTCGGGCATCCCGATAAAGTGACACGCCTGATACGCCGCTACGCACAGCTCCAGCGCCCTCGGATCGGCCAGACCGACATCCTCACTTGCAAACCGCACGACGCGCCGCGCGATATACAGCGGGTCCTCGCCGGCTTCGAGCATCCGTGCGAGCCAGTAGATCGCGGCGTCCGGATCGGAATTGCGCATGGACTTGTGCAGCGCGGAGATCAGATTGTAATGCTCCTCGCCGCCCTTGTCGTACAGCAGCGATTTTTTGGAGATGCATTGCTCGACGGTTTCCTGCGTCACGGTGATACGGTCGCCGTCCATATCGCCGTTCAAAACGACCATTTCAAGCGTGGACAGCGCGGTTCTCGCATCGCCGTTCGCAAAGCCCGCAATCGTTTCGAGAATCTCCTTCGGGCAGTCCACCGCAAGGTTCCCGAACCCGCGCGGATCGGTGAGCGCGCGCGAAAGCAGCCCCGCAAGGTCGTCGCTCGACAGCGCCTGCAGCACGAACACCTTGCAGCGGGAAAGAAGCGCGCCGTTGACCTCGAAGGAGGGGTTTTCGGTCGTCGCACCGATCAGGATGATGCTGCCCTTTTCCACGAACGGCAGAAATGCGTCCTGCTGCGCTTTGTTGAAGCGGTGGATCTCATCGACAAACAAAATCGTCTTTTCCCCGAAGCGCAGATTGTCCTCGGCCTGCTGCATGACCTGCTTGATCTCTTTGATGCCGCTCGTGACCGCGGAAAAGTCGATGAACCGCGCTTTGGTCGAATTCGCAATGATCCGCGCCAGCGTCGTTTTGCCGACGCCCGGCGGACCCCAGAAAATCATCGACGAAATGCGGTCGGCCTCGATCAGCCGCCGCAAAATCTTCCCTTCCCCGATCAGGTGGCGCTGCCCCACGAACTCTTCGAGCGTGTTGGGCCTAAGCCGCGCCGCCAGAGGGCGGGAGGTATCGGTTTCAAAAAACGTTCTCTGCTCCATATCACATTTCGTTCCGTTTCCGCTGCAGGCTGACAAGCGTCGCATAGTGCCCCGCGATCTTCAGCGTCTCGCATACGCCCGCAAGCTCGTCGAGCATCGCGCGGCCGTTTTCGGCGGTCTCGTCGCCCTCGGCCTCGACGTAAAAGTAATACTGCCAGTCCCGCATGCGCACCGGGCGGCTCCGCAGCACCTTCATATTAAAGCCGTGATCTGCGATCACGTTGATCGCCTTTGCGAGCGCGCCGGCCACGTCGTTGACCGTGAACAGTAAAAGGAACTTGCCCTCGTCGGTCCTGGGCTGCGTTTCGATGCGCGAGAACACCGCAAACTTCGTCGTGTTCGCGCTGCTTTCGTTGATGTCGTGGTCGAGGATATCGAGCCCGTAGACCTCCGCCGTCTCCGCGCTGGCAATGGCCGCCGTGCTCGGATCGCCGGCCTTGGCCACGCCCTTGGCCGCCACCGCCGTGTTCACCGCCGTTTCGGTTTCCCAGCCGTGCAGCCGGATATAGTCGGCGCATTGCGCAAGCGCCTGCGGATGACTGACGACTCTTTTCACGTCCGAAAGCCTTGCGCCGCGCACGCCCAAAAGATTCTGCGCGACCGGCAGGGCATAAAGCCCGTTGACGAAAAGATCGCCCTCGAACATCAGATCCATGACCTGCCCGACGACGCCCGCATAGCTGTTCTCGACCGGCAGCACCGCACATTCACACTCGCCGTTCTGCACGGCGGCGTAGGCCGAAGCAAAGTCCGGATACCCGATTGCGAGCGCGTCGGGAAAGATGCGCCGCACCGCAATGTTTGCAAACGCCCCGATCACGCCGCTGTACGCCACGCGCATCCCCTCGGACAGCACCTGCTGATACCGCTTGGAAACGTCCATCACGTCCTGCAGAAACATCGAATAAAAGACGCGCGTTTCGTCGTCGCCATAGCGCGCCGCGCCCCTTTGCAGCACGGCCTTTTCGCGCTCGGCGTCATAGATCGGCAAGCCGTGCTCGCGCTTGTACGCCGCCACGTCGGCTACCGCCGCCATGCGCTCGGCAAACAGCGCCGCCATTTTAGCATCGACGGCGTTGATCGTTTCCCTTGCCTGTTCGAGTTGATTTTTCCGGTTTTCCATGCGGTCTGTTTCCTGTTGTGTGTATTTCGGCGTTTTCGGCCGCCGTTCGCCAATTCAAATGATAAACGGACTTTGCGCGTTTGACAAGCCCTTTTTTGTCGGGCCGATCCGCTATACGACGCTCTTGTAAAACCGGACGGTAAAGCGCGCGCCGCCGTCGGGCAGATTGGCGGCGGTGATCGTCGCGCCCTGCGCCGCAAGCACCTCGCGTGTGAACGCAAGGCCGATGCCGATGCTGTCGGGCGTCGCGTTTTTGCCCTTATAGTAGCGTTCAAAGATATGTCCGAGATCGGCGGGGTCGAAGCCCTCGCCGGTGTCTGTCAGCACAAGCTCGGTATAGAGCGGCGTTTCGACGGCCTCGATGCGCACGGCGCCGCCCGCGGGCGTGTGCTCCATTGCGTTTTTCAGCAGGTTCCCGATGGCCTCGGTCGTCCATGCGGCGTCGCAGGTCACGGACGCGTCATGGGCGTCCAGCGCAAGCGTCACGCCCTTCAGCTCCATCGGGATCGCAAACGGCTCGGCGGCACGCGCAAGCAGCGTCTGTACAGCCATTTTCTGCGGGGCGAACCGCGCGGTTCCGGCGTCGATCTTCGAGAGCTTCAGCAGCGTTTCGACGAGCCAGCGGATACGTTCGGTCTGCCGCAGCAGGCCGCGCGTCAGCTCCACGCGCCGCGCCTCGGACAGATCCGTTTCCCGCAGCATCGCAAGACCGAGGTTGATCGAGGTCAGCGGCGTCCGGATCTGGTGGAAGATATCCGCAATCGCGTCGGTCAGCATCACCTTATCCGCCGCAAGGCGGTCGGTCTGTTCCATCAGGCGCACGGTCATCTTTTGGATCTCGCTGGACAGGATCGAAAGCTCGCCCTCGTTGCTGCCGGTAATCAGGACGCGCTCCTCGTCGTGCAGAATCCGGTCGAGCCGGTGCGACAGCGCGGCGATGGCGGCATAGCGCCGGTAGGTAAACCACAGGTGCAGCGCGACAAGCGATCCGCCGCTGCCGAGCGCGATCCAACCCGCCGCACGGGGAAAGACGAAGCACAGCGCCGCCCCGAGCGCCGCAAGGCCGACGCCCAGCAGCAGCTCCTTTAGAAATTCGCGGTTCCGAAGCAGCTTCATATCAGTCCACCCGGTAGCCGAGCCCGCGCACGGTCTTGATCAGCGTCGGGTTTTGCGGATCGTCCTCCAGCTTTTCCCGCAGCCGCTTGATATACACGGTCAGCGTATTGTCGTTGACAAAATCGCCGCCCGCGTCCCAGATATCCTCCAACAGCCTTTGGCGCGGCAGAAGCCGTCCCCGATTGTTCAGCAGCGTCGTCAACAGCCGATATTCGAGCGACGACAGCGCGACCGGCACGCCGTCCCTGCGAACCGTGCCGCTGTCGAGATCGACGCTGACACGGCCGAGCGTCATGCTGCTGTCGCGTCCCGCGCGGCGCAGCACGCTCTTGATGCGCGATAAAAGCTCCCGCGGCCGGAACGGTTTGGCAATGTAATCGTCCGCGCCCATGTCCAAGCCCTCGACGACGCTGTTTTCATCGCCGGACGCGGTCAGAAAGATCACGGGCAGCCCGCGCCGTTTGGCTTCGCGGCAGACGCCGTAGCCGGTGCCGCTTTGCAGCGAGATATCGAGCAGCACCAAATCCGGCTGTGCATTGAGCAGCGCAACGGCGCCCGCCTCGTCCGGTGCGTGCAAGACCTCGTACCCCTCGGCACGCAGGTATTCGCCGAGCATCCAGACAATCGACGCGTCGTCCTCTGCCAGTAAGATCCGCTGCATGGGTGTTCCTCCCGTATTGTTGCAATGTCCCCTTCTTCCCGCAGGGGGAAAAGGGGACGAAAAGATGAGTTGCCCGACATTGCGCGGCTGCAGCGCCTGTTTTTATGCGCCGCTTCCGTTCGCCGCAAGGCTATTATATCCGATCTCCGGACAGGAAGCAAGAAAAAGGATTTTATACCGCTTTCCAACGGAACACCTGCGCTTCATACGGGCGCAGCGTGCCGGGGATCGGCGCGTCATAATTGCCGAGCAAACCTTCCGCACCGTCCGCCGTATAGCCCTTCGGCAGGCGGAACGATTGCGGGCGCTCGGAAAACGAAATCATCACAAGGATGCGCTCGCCGTTATACGTGCGCGCATAGACATAGCGGCGGCCGGAGAGCCGGTCGTATTCGCGGTAGTCGCCAAACAGCAGCGTGTCGCTTGCTTTACGCAGCGAAAGGCAGCGGCGGTAGAAGTTCAGAATGCTGTTCGGATCCTTTTCCTCGGCCTCGGCGTTGATCGTCGTATAGTTCGGGTTGACATGGAACCACGGCGTGCCGGTCGTAAAGCCCGCATTCGGTTCGGCGCTCCATTGCATCGGCGTGCGGGCGGAGTCGCGGCTCGAAACGTGGATGCGGTGCAGCCGCCACGCCTCGGGGCGCTTGGTGAAAAATGAATGGTACATATTGATCGACGCCACGTCGATATACTTGTCAATGGAATCCAGCTTGATGTTCGTCATGCCGAGCTCCTGCCCCTGATAGACGAACGGCGTGCCCTGCTGAAACAGATAGGAAACGGCGAGCGCCGTCGCGGATTCGCGGTAGAATTTTTCGCTGCCATAGCGGCTTACCACGCGCGGATGGTCGTGGTTTTCGAGGTACAGCGCGTTCCATGCCTTGCCCGCCAGCGCATACTGCCACCGCGTAAACGCGCGCTTCAGCTTGCGGAGCGAAAAGCGGTGGTGGAGGTATTCGGTGAGAAAGCAGTCCGCCATCATCGTGTCGAACTGGATCATCATATCGAGCACGCGGTTTTCGCCGGTCAGGTAGCGCAGCGCCGTCTTTACCGGCGTCATCGGCGCTTCCCCGATCTGCACCGCGCCGTATGCCTTGGCGACCGCGCGGAACTCGGTCAGGTACGGCACAAGGTTCGGGCCGTCCTTATAGTAGGGCAGACCGTTGACGGCGGGCAGAAACGGGATGCCGTCGGGCAGCTTTTCGTGCTTCGAGATATAGGTGATCACATCCTCGCGGAAGCCGTCCACGCCCATGTCGAGCCAAAAGCGCATAATGCTTTTGACTTCCTCGCGCACCTTTGGGTTATCCATGTTCAGATCCGGCTGCTTTTTGGCAAAGACGTGCAGATAGTATTGCTGCCGCTCCTCGCCGTATTCCCACGCAAGCCCCTCAAACTGGCTGAACCAGTTGTTCGGCGGGCGGCGCCCCTTTTTGCCAAACTTCGGGTCGCGCCAGATGTAATAGTCGCTGTACGGGTTGTCCTTCCCCTTGCGGCTCTCCAAAAACCACGGATGCTCGTCCGAGGTGTGGTTCACGACCAGATCGAGGATCACCTTCAGCCCGAGCGCGTGCGCCCTGTCCAGCACCTTTTTGAACTGGTCGAGCGTGCCGTAATCGGGATGGATATTGCGGTAGTCGGAAATGTCGTAGCCGTAGTCCGCGTTCGGGGACGGATAGATCGGGCTGAACCAGATGCCGTCCACGCCGAGCCTTTTGATGTAATCGAGCTTATCGTATACGCCGTACAGATCGCCGATGCCGTCTCCGTTGCCGTCGGCAAAGCTCCGAATCCAGATCTGATACAGCGACAGCCGCCGAAAATCGAATTGTTCCATATTGTTCCCCTTGCTTTGCAGCGATATTTTTATTTCTTCCTGGCGTTCAATTCCCGTTCAAGCTCCTCGGCAAACCTGGCGAACCGCTGTTCGAGCGCGGAGCTGTTCTCCTGGAAGTTCTCCATCATGCCCACGGCGGTGTCCTTGAAATCGTTGAACAGCTCCCTGCGTATGCGGCGGTGCCGTGCCTGCTCCTCCATCGTCCGCGCAGTCAGCGTGACAAGATAATCCGTCGGCAGCTTCTTCTTTTGCAGCGCGCCGGAACGCTTCTTTTCCAGTATCTCGCCATAGCCGCGGTACGCCTCGCCGACGCAGTCCCGCCACGAAAGATACAGCTCGTCCATCGCGTGCTGCCCCATTTCCTTTAAGCGCGCCGGATCGTCCAAAACACGGTCCAGCAGCGCCGCCATCGCGTCCGCCGTTTCGGGAATGATAAAGCCGTTGCGGCCGTCGGTGATACCCTCGGCGGCGCAGGAATTTTCGATCAGCACGCACGCCAGCCCGCACGCCGCGGCCTCGCGCACGACAAGCCCGTTCGTGTCGAACGTGGACGGGAACAGGAACAGGTCGGCGCGCGTGTTCCAGGCGCGGAGCACGTCGCGGTCGTAGATCGGGCCGACAAAGATGCACTTGCCGGGCGTCGCGTCGTCCATCAGGCCAAGCTCGGCTGCCTTCTGTTCGAGCATGTCCCGGTCCGGTCCCTTGCCGATGAACACCATGCGAAAATCGCGGCCCGCGTCCGACAGCTTTTTCAGCGCGTCGAGGATCAGCGGCAGCCCTTTATAGGTGATCATGCGGCCCACAAACAGCAGCACCGGCACGCCGTCCGGCAGGTCATACCCCTCGGTCGCCTGCTTGACCGCCGCGGCGTCCGTGCGCCCCTTCGGGAAATCGACGCCGTTGTTCATCACGCGGTAGTCGCCGGTAAAGCCGAGCGCCTTCAGGCTTTCGCCCGCCCCGCGCGAGACGGTCCAGACCTCGTCGCACGCTTCGATATTGCCGACCATCGCACGGATGCTTTCGTCCGCCATCGGCTTCAGCTTCATATAGCGCCGGATGTCGATATCGTATTTCGTGTGATAGGTGAATACGACCGGCGCGCCGGTTTCCTCCCGCAAAAGCCTTGCGATGATTGTTGCGGAGGCGGGGCAATGCGAGTGAATGATATCGGGCGCGAACGCCGCCAGCTCCGACACCGCCTTGCCGTCGAACGGGTTGCCCGCACGGTAGCCGTTCGTGACCGCCGCCGTGTCAAGGCTCGGATAGGCCACGACCGGATAGGCGTATTTTGTATAGTCCGCATCCGGATACTTCGGCGTGCCGACGATCACCTTGGCGTCGAAATCCTTTTGGAGATAGTCGGCATAGTTCATCATCACGTTCACAACGCCGTCGATCACGGGCGGGAACGAATCGTTCAATAAACAAACGTGCATGTTATTTCACCGTATACTTCGCAAAGAATGTACATTCGTCGTCGTTGCACTGCACGCCGATCGGGTTCTTCACATTGACGTGGAACACGTGCGGCGGCTTGTTGGCTTCATCCCCATAGATATGCAGCTCGGCCGTGACGCCCTTCGATTGCAGAAATTCATACATCGGTTCGGCATAGGGCAGACACATATCCCCGGTCGCGCTCATCACAAAGGCGGGCGGGAAGTCCGCGGTGATGTACGGGAAGATATCGAGCTGCGCCTTTTGGCTCTCGTCCGCGAGATAGTAGGCTAAAATCCCGTCCATCCCGGACTGGTCGTAGACGCCGCAGTTCAGCGCCGTCGCGCGGAGCGTAAAATCCGGGATCGAAAGGCCGAGAAGCGCAGCGTATGCGGGGTTCGTGACCGCCGTGGTATACTGCGCATTCAGCTGCGCGCCCGCGCTGTCGCCCACGAAAAAGATATTGTTCGTGTCGATATGGTATTCGTCGGCGTGCTCCGATACAAAGCGCATCACGCTGTTCGTGTCCTCAATCGCCGCCGGATAGCGGTTTTCGGGCGCGAGGCGATAGGAGAAATTCACGACCGTGTACCCGTGCTCGGCAAGCTGCATTCCGTAATACTGATAGATCTCCTTGGAGCCGTAGGTCCACCCGCCGCCGTGAATGTTCACAATGGTCGGCAGCTTTTCGGTCGTGCCCTTGGGATAATAGATATCGAGCATCTGCAGCCTGTCCTCGCCGTAGCGAATGTTGTCTATGCGCATAACATCCTCCGGCGACTGCAAACCGAGATCACGGAAAAAGTCCGAGATCCCGAATGTGATCCTTGTCCAGCGGTACGACGGCAGCTTCATCAAAATCACCCCCACGATCAGCAGTACGGCGACCGCCGCGAGCGCGACGATCCATCCCTTTTTTCGCTTTGTTTGCATAACGCCTCCGATAAAACCCGAACAGGTTCGTTTTCGCCTCTATTATACGCTTTGTGCCTGCCGTGCGCAAGACAAAATGCGCCGCGCTTCGGCAGGGAATCCCTTGCGCTTAACGGTTTTGCATGGTAAACTATACGTAAAAGGAACCGCACACGGAGGGGAATGTGCATGGAGTGGGAACGGGAGTTTTGCGCGATTCTGCATGAGGAGCTGCGCCCGGCGATGGGCTGTACCGAGCCGATTGCACTCGCCTACGCTGCGGCAAAAGCGCGGGCGGTGCTGGGACGGCTACCGGAACGCGTTCGTGTCGAGGTATCCGGCAATATTCTCAAAAATGTCAAAAGCGTCGTCGTGCCGCACACCGGGGGACTAAGGGGGATCGCGGCGGCCGTCGCCGCGGGCATTGTCGCCGGGGACGAGACAAAGGAGCTCGAGGCGCTGTCCTGCGTGACCGAAGAACAGATCGCCGCCCTTCGCGCGTATGCCGCCGCCACGCCGATCGAGGTGGAGCATATCGAGACGCCGCACATCTTCGATATGCGCGTGACCGTATTCGCGGGCGCGGAAACCGCGACGGCGCGGATCGCGGATCATCACACGAACATCATTTATTTGGCAAAGAACGGCACGGTGCTGCTCGACCGGCCGTGCGTCAAGCGTGACGACGGCCTTGTGGACCGGTCGTGTCTCACGATCGAGCGCATCGTGCGCTATGCCGACGAGGCCGACCTTTCGACGGTCGCGGACGTGCTGGAGCAGCAGATCGCCTGCAACATGGCGATTGCAAGGGAGGGGCTTTTGCACGACTACGGCGCCAATATCGGCAAAACGCTGCTCAAGGGACACGAAACCGATCCGGCCTACCGGATGCGGGCGTATGCCGCCGCGGCAAGCGACGCGCGCATGAACGGCTGCGAGCTGCCCGTGGTGATCAATTCCGGCAGCGGCAACCAAGGCATCACCGCGTCGGTGCCGGTCATCGTCTGCGCCGAGGACAGGGGCGTTCCGCATGAAACGCTGCTGCGGGCGCTGCTTGTATCGAACCTTGTCACTACGCACCTTAAAACCGGGATCGGGCGGCTTTCGGCCTACTGCGGCGTCGTCAGCGCGGGCTGCGGCGCGGCGGCGGGGCTGTGCTACCTCATGGGCGGGCGGTATGATGAGATCGCGCACACGGTCGTCAATGCGGTTGCAATGGATTCCGGTATCATCTGCGACGGCGCCAAGGCCAGCTGCGCCGCCAAAATCGCCTCCGCCGTGGATGCGGGGCTTTTGGGCCTTGCGATGTACCGAAACGGCAACCAGTTTTTCGGCGGCGACGGCATCGTGAAAAAGGGCGTGGAGAATACCATCGACAGTGTCGGCCGTCTCGCCCGCGTCGGCATGGAGCAGACGGATAAGGAAATCATCAAGCTGATGCTGGAAACGTAAGCACAGGCGAACAGCACCGGGCTCTGCCCCGGCTTTTTTTGCTGCCCCGCGTCGCTTGACGGCGTCGCCGCCGGTGCGGTATAATAACGAAAAATCGACCGCTTCGGCGGTCTTTTCGGAGAAATCGCATGGAACACAAATCCATTCCCGACAACATCGAGATCCGCGGCGCGCGGGTGCATAACCTTAAGAATCTGGACGTGGACATTCCGCTGCATGAGATTGTCGGCATCGCGGGCGTTTCCGGCTCCGGCAAATCCTCGCTCGCGCTCGGCGTGCTGTATGCCGAGGGGTCGCGGCGGTACCTTGAATCGCTGTCCACCTATACACGGCGGCGCATGACGCAGGCGGCCAAGGCGCAGGTGGACGACGTGCGCTACGTTCCTGCGGCGCTCGCGCTGCATCAGCGCCCCGGCGTGCCGGGCATCCGCAGCACGTTCGGCACAATGACCGAGCTGCTGAACAGCCTGCGCTTGCTGTTTTCGCGCTGCGCGCATTATCTCTGCCCGAACGGACATACCGTGCCGCCGACGCTCGATTTCGCCGCCGAAAAGGAGGTGCGCTGCCCGGTCTGCGACGCGGTCGTGCCGGTGATCGGGGCGGAGGAAATGGCGTTCAACAGCGCCGGCGCGTGCCCGACCTGCGGCGGCACCGGCACGGTGCGGACGGTCGATATGGCAACGCTTGTCCCGGATGAAAGCCTCACGATCGACGGCGGCGCCGTTGCGCCGTGGAACAGCCTGATGTGGTCGCTGATGACCGACGTTTGCCGCGCCATGGGCGTGCGGACCGACGTGCCGTTTGCCGAGCTGACCGACGCGGAAAAGGAGATCGTCTATCACGGCCCGAAGGTGAAAAAGCATATCTTTTATAAGGCGAAGGGCGCGGACAGCGTCAGCGCCGGCGAGATGGATTTCACCTATTACAGCGCGACCGAAACCGTGCTGAACGCCCTGCACAAGGTCAAGGACGAAAAGGGCATGAAGCGCGTCGAAAAGTTTTTGAAGGAGGATGTCTGCCCGGACTGCGGCGGCACCCGCCTTGCCGCCCGCTGCCGCGCGCTGAAAATCGCGGGCGTATCGCTCGATGCCGTCTGCACGCTCCCGCTGCACGAGCTGATCGACTGGGTCAAGGCCGTGCCGAATACCCTGCCCGAACCGATGCGGCCGATGGCGGTCAATATCGGCGAAGCGTTTTTGCACACCGCCAAAAGGCTTGTCGATCTCGGCCTCGATTATCTGTCGCTCGACCGCGCGGCGGCCACGCTTTCGACCGGAGAGCGGCAGCGGACGCAGCTGGCCCGCGCCGTGCGCAACCGCACGACCGGCGTGCTGTATGTGCTCGACGAGCCGTCCATCGGCCTGCATCCGGCGAATCTCGAAGGACTGACGGGCGTGATGGACGACCTTGTGGCCGACGGCAATTCGGTCGTGCTCGTCGATCACGATACGCAGGTGCTTGCGCACGCGGACCATTTGATCGAGCTCGGCCCCGAAGCCGGGGCGGGCGGCGGCCGCATTGTCGCCGAGGGCACGGTCAAGGCGCTCACCGAAAACCCTGCGTCGCTGATCGGGCCGTTTCTGCGGCCGGACGCCGCGGCGCTGCCGCCAAAATCGGTTGAAAGAGAACGCCTGTTCGAGCTCGGCACGATCTGCATGCAGACGGCGGCGATCCATACGGTACAGCCGCTGTCCGTGCGGTTCCCCAAAGGACGCCTGTCGGTCGTGACCGGCGTTTCCGGCTCCGGCAAAACGACAATGGTGCTCGAAAGCCTGATCCCCGGCCTTTCGGCAAAGCTCGCCGGGGCGAAGCTCCCTGCGCACGTCCTTTCGGTCGAAGCCGAGGGCATCGAGACGGTCAAGCTGATCGACGCAACGCCGATCGGAATCAATGTGCGCTCGACGGTCGCCACCTACGCGAACGTCCACGACGAGCTGCGAAAGGTCTACGCCAAGACGAAGGACGCCAAGGCAAGGGGCTTTTCGGCAAGCGATTTTTCCTACAACACCGGGCGGCTCCGCTGCCCGACCTGCGACGGTACCGGCACGATCAGTCTCGATGTGCAGTTTTTGCCGGACGTGGACGTGCCGTGTCCGGACTGCGGCGGCTCCCGCTATCAAAAGGACGCCTATGCGGTGCGCCGCCCCAAAAAGGACGGCACGGCGGTCTCGCTGCCTGCCTTGATGGCGGCAAGCGTGGACGAAGCCATACAGATTTGCGACGACCTGCCCGCGGTCAAGAGCCGCCTTGCCGTACTGCATGAGCTCGGCCTCGGTTATCTCACGCTCGGCGAGGAAACGCCGAGCCTGTCCGGCGGCGAAGCGCAGCGGCTGAAGCTGGCGAGCGAGATGGGCAGGGGCCAGTCCGACGCGATCTTTGTGTTCGACGAGCCGACCATCGGCCTGCACCCGCTCGACGTGCAAACGCTGCTTGCGGTGTTCCGCCGTCTGATCGACTTCGGTGCAACGGTCATCGTGATCGAGCATGATCTCGACGTGATCCGGCATGCGGATTACGTGGTGGACATGGGCCCGGGCGGCGGCAAGCTCGGCGGACGCATCGTCGCCGCCGGCACGCCGGAGGAGATCAAGGCCTGCCCGGACAGCGTCACAGGCCGGTATCTGTAAACCAAATCCGAACAGCGGCACGGAGGGAATCCCTTCCGTGCCGCTTTGCGTCCATAAACAAAAATCCCTCCCGGCGGGCACCGGGAGGGAAGGAAAGTCGTCGCTTAGGCGTTCAGCTCATCCAGGAGAGTGTCGAGCTCCTTGACGGAATCGGCAAAGACCTGCATGGCCGCCTCGATGGGGGCGGGGGTCGTCAGATCGACGCCTCCGACCTTCAGTTCGTTGATCGCATAGTCGCTGCCGCCGAGCGTCAAAAACTTCAGATAGCCGCTGTTGTCGCCGCCCTCGGCCAGATGCGTCGCAATCGAAACCGCGCTGGAGAAGCCGGTCGCATACTGATAGACGTAGAACGCGGAATAGAAATGCGGGATGTAGGACCATTCATACTGCACCTCGTCCGGAACATCCGCGCCCGCATAGTACAGCTCGCACAGCTCCTTATAGACCTTGTTCAGCACCTGCGCCGTCAGCGGCGTGCCCGCCTGATACAGCTCGTGCGCCTTGCGCTCGAACTCGGCAAACAGCGTCTGACGGAACACGGTCGTGCGGAAGCCCTCCAGGAAATGGTTGAGGATGTACGCGCGGCGCGCCTTGTCCGTCTCGGTTTTTAGGAGGTACTTGGTCAGCAGTACTTCGTTGACCGTCGAAGCGACCTCCGCGACGAAGATGCGGTAGTCATGGTTCAGATAGTCCTGCGTCGTGTCGGAGAAGTAGGAGTGCATCGAGTGGCCGAGCTCATGCGCAACCGTGAACACGTCGTCGAGCGTGTCGGTGTAGTTCAGCAGCACATAGGGATGCACGCCGAAGATGCCCATGCTGAAGGCGCCGCTGCGCTTGCCCTTGTTCTCGTAAACGTCCATCCAGCGTTCCGCAAACGCGCGGTCGAGCAGCTTTTGGTAAGTCTCGCCGAGCGGCTTGGTCGCGCCCTTCACGAGCGCCTTGCTGTCCTCGAACGGGATTTTGAAATCCACGTCCGGCACCATCGGGCAATAGAGGTCGTACATATCCAGCTTGTCGAGCTTCAGCGCCTTTTTGCGCAGATCGAGGTAGGCGCGCATCGTCGGCAGCGCCTTGTGGACGGCTTCGATCAGACTGTCATACACGGAGATCGGAACGTTCGTGCCGAACAGCGCCGCTTCGCACGCGCTCTTGTGGCCGCGAACGTCGGCATAGTAGCAGTCCATCTTGACGCTGCCCGCATACAGCGCGGCAAACGTGTTGTTGAATTTGCCGTAGGTGCCGAACATTGCCTTGAACGCGTCCTCGCGCACGCGGCGATCGGGGCTTTCGCGGAACACGCTGAAGTTGCCGGAGGAGAGCTGCACCTCTTCGCCGTTCTCGTCCTTGATCTTCGGCAGCACCAGATCCACGTTCGTCAGCATTTCATACGTATCGGACGGCGCCTGCGACGCGTCGCCGAGCCTTGCGAGCATCCGTTCGCGCTCCTTGTCGAGGCTGTGCGCCCGCGCGCGGGTGATGTCCTCTGAAAAGTGACGGTAGGTTGCCATTTCCTCCGGCGCAAGGAATGCAGCAAGCGTTTCCTCCGGGATTGCCAAGATCTCCGGCTCGATGAACGCGGTCGCCATGCTGAACTGGACGTACAGGTTCGTCGCCTTGCCGTCCATTTCCTGATGCTTCGGGTCGCCGCCGTCCGCGGTGCGGTGCAGGTTGGCATAGCAGTAGACGCGCTCCAGCCGTTCGCCGACGGCGCTCACCGCGTCGATGCCGGCTTTGAAGGCTTCGCGGCTTTGGCCGAGCGTGCCCTCCACGGCGGAGAGCTTGGCAACTTCCTCGGTCAGCGCGTTCAGCTCGGCTTCCCAAGCCTCGTCACTCGGATAGATCGGGGTAAAGTCCCATTGATAGCGGGGGTCGATTTCGTTTCTGGCTTTCATACCGTTCTCCTTTTATACTTTCGTTGGTAACAGTATACCGTGTTTTCCCGCATTTGTCCATGCGGATTATACGATTTTTCGGGCGGGAAGGGGGATAACGCTGTTCCTTTTTCTTCCGCGGTGAAGAAAAAGGAACCGAAAAAGAAGCCGGAGATTTTACGGCGGGATCGGGAGAAAGGTTTCCTATCCCGGCTTTCTTCTTTTCTTGGTGCTTCTTGTTCTTCATTCTCCGGAAAGAAGAAAAGAAGTACAATAAGCCGGCGATCTTTCCCAAAAACAAAAGCCGCCCGGTTTCCCGGACGGCCTGCCGCTTGTTAACGTTTATTGCAGCTTCTCAAAATCGCTGTAATCCACGCCCTTGGTATCGACGCGGATCGTGCCGATCACAACGTCTTCGAGCGGGACGGACTTTTCACCGCTGTACGGATTATAGGTGACGGGCGTCGCAGCGATCGCGTCGAGCGTGTCGAACCCGTCGGTCAGCATACCGAACGCGGCATAGCTGCCGTCTAAAAAGTCGCTGTCCGCATGCATGATGAAGAACTGGCTGCCCGCAGAATTGGGCTTTGAGGCACGCGCCATCGAGATCACGCCGCGCTTATGCGAGATCGGGTTTTTCACGCCGTTGGCGGAAAATTCGCCCTTGATCGAATAGCCGGGGCCGCCGGTGCCATCGCCGTCCGGGTCGCCGCCCTGGATCATGAAGCCCGCATAGATGCGGTGGAAGGTCAGTCCGTCATAGAACCCACTGTTGGCGAGCGTGACAAAGTTCGCAACGGTGATCGGCGCAACGTCCGGATACAGCTCCAGCGTCATCGTCTGGCCGTCCGCCATGGTGATCGTGGCGATGGGATTGGTGTTCATTTCGGTTTTCTCCTCCTCTTTGGCGCCGCAGCCGAAGGAAAGCATCAGCAGCAGCGCAAGCAGTATGGGTAACAGTCTTTTCATGGATTTGCCTCCGTTTGTTATTCCGTCGGCTGCGTTTCGGCTTCCTCCGCACGGAATTTGGTTATCTTATCGCCGTTCATTTCGGCGCAGACCTCCAGGAAGCGATTGATCACGCGGGACCGGTATTGCTTCTTCTGCGCCAGCAGCACAAGCGACGGCATATCGAGCTGCCGATCCGAAATCGTCTTGAACGCGAAATGCTCGAATCCCAGCATCGCCAGCGACAGCCGCGGCACAAGCGCCACGCCCTTGCCGGACTCCGCCCACATCAGACACGCGTTCGTATTGCTGCCGACAAACTTCGGCAAAAACGTCGTCCCGGCCTCGCGGAACGCGGTGCGCAGCAGCGAAAGATGCTCCTCGGTCGCGCTGAGCGGGAACTTGGCCAGCTCCCGTAAAGACACGGCGGCGTCCTCGTTGCCGCGGAAAAAGGCTTCGGGCCGATAGCTCGCCACCAGATAATCCGGCTGCGAGAAAATGACCTCGAGGTTCTCGAATTTCTGCTCGTTGGTGCGCAGAAACGCCGTTTCGACAAGCCCGTTCTGCAGCATCTTGATAAGCTCCTGCGCGTTGGCTTCGCGCAGAATGATCTCCGTTTCCGGATTCCGCTCCGAAAAAATGTCCAGCGCGTGCATAAGGTAGCGGTTGCCGAGCGTATCGACAATGCCGACCCGCAGCGAGCTCGAACCGCCGTCGAAGCAGTTGTTGATCTCGGATCGGGCGGCTGCCTCCGCCTCCGCCATCACCTTGGCTTTCTCGTACAGGATCCGGCCGGCGTCCGTCAGCTCCAGCTTATGCGAGCCGCTCCCCCGGTGAAACAGCCGTGCCCCGTATACCTCTTCCATCGCCTTGACCTGATTGCTCAGCGCCGGCTGTGCCACGCGCAGCTTGCGCGACGCCGATGTGAGACTCCCCTCTTCCACTATCACGATATAGTTGACATAATACTGAAAGTTCAAATCAAGACCCCCTTTCTCCTATGTATTTTTTCCGCCCAGTATAGTAAAAACAGTATATCGAAAAAACAGGAAAAAAGCAAGGAGTTTTTTTGCATTTATGACGCGCTTTTGAGAATGCCATCAATACATTTTTTACATATAACTTGAAAAAAACGATCACGCAACCCTTCTCCAAAGTCGGATTTTATCGCAAATAAATGCCTGTCTTATACAAAAACAGTATAGCACACTCTTAACGAACAGGCAACAGGTTTTTGTATGGGGAATTGCAAACCGGTCAAGAGGATGGTATACTATCATCAAAACCATAGAAAGGAATCCGAATCGCTATGGAAAATACAAATTGGATTTTTGCCGATCTGCCCTATGCGCGTTACGATGTAGACGACTTCATGCGCGACGAAAGCGCCCTGCTCGACGCGCTCGAGCAGGCCCAAACAGCCGACGAAGCCAAGGCCGCCTACCTTGCGATCGACGCGCTTTCGCAGCGGTTTTCGACGACTGTGACGATTGCGCACGTCCGTCACGACTGCGATACGAACGACAAATTCTACGACGAAGAAATGACCTACTGGGATACGAACCTGCCACGTACGATGCCGCTGGACGAACGGCTGATGAAAACGCTGCTCGCGCATCCGTTCCGCAAGGCCTTGGAGGACGCGTTCGGCAAGATCATTTTCACGGCCGCCGAAGCGCGGATGCGCCTGATGGACGAGCGCCTGATCCCGGACATGACCGAGGATCAGCTGCTGAGAAGCCGCTACGCCAAGCTGACCGCGGGCTGCACGACCGAGTATATGGGCCAAACCTGCAACTTCTACGGCCTGCTGAAATTCATGCAGGATCCGGATCGCACCGTGCGGGAAGGCGCGTTTCGCAAATGGGCGGCGCTGTACGCCTCGATTGCGGACGAGCTTGACGAGATCTATGACAAGATGGTCGCCCTGCGCACGCATAAGGCCGCGATCCTCGGCATGGAAAACTATGTCGAGATGGCGTATCTCGAGCGCGGCCGCTACGAATACAGCGAAACCGACGTGGCGCGCTTCCGGGAGGGCGTGAAAAAGTACGTCGTGCCGCTTTGCGCGCGCATCCGGGAGGAGCAGCGCAAGCGCATCGGCGTGGACAAGCTGCGCTATTACGACGAGGAATTTTTCTTCCCGGAGGGCAACCCGACGCCGCACGGCACCGAGGCCGAAATGGTCGAGGCGGCGCGGCAGATGTACCGCGAGCTGTCGCCCGAAACCGGCGAATACTTCGATTTCATGGTGCAGCATCAGCTGTTCGATCTGACCTCGCGCCCCGGCAAGCGCATGGGCGGGTATCAGACCGAGCTGGCCGCGCGCAAGGCGCCGTTCATCTTCTCCAACTTCAACGGCACCTCCGCCGATGTGGACGTGCTGACGCATGAGGCGGGGCACGCATTCCAGGCCTACCTTGCCTCGCGCACGCTGCCGGTGTCGGACGTATGGCAGGCGCCGATGGAGATCTGCGAGGTACATTCGATGTCGATGGAGCACTTCGCCTATCCGTGGATGGAAAAGTTCTTCGGCGACGACGCGCCGCGCTATCGTCGCGCGCACCTCACGAACGCAATGCTCACGATCCCGTATCTCGCCATGGTCGATGATTTTCAGCACCGCGTCTATCGCAAGCCGGACATGACCCGTGCCGAGCGGTACGCCGTATGGAAGGAACTGGAGGGCGAATACCTGCCGTGGCGCGACTACGACGGCGACGCGTTCCTGGAAAAGGGCGGGTTCTGGATGCAAAAGCAGCATATCTTTATCTACCCGTTCTATTACATCGACTATGCGCTGGCACAGACCTGCGCGTTCGATTTCTACCTCAAGCACCTGCAGGATCCGAAGGCGGCCTGGGCGGATTACCTTGCGCTGTGCAAGGCGGGCGGCAGCGTCGGCTACTTCGAGCTGCTGAAGGTCGGCAACCTCCGCAGCCCGTTCGACGAAACGACCGTGCGCGATATCACCGCCGCAATCGAGGCGCTGCTTTGATATGGCGGATCGGTTTTCCCGCACCGAGCTGGTGCTCGGCCGCGCAGCGTTGGAACGGCTGCAGAACAGCCGCGTGATCGTGTTCGGTGTCGGCGGCGTCGGCGGGTACTGCGTCGAGGCGCTCGCCCGCAGCGGCGTCGGGCATATCGAGATCGTCGATGACGACTGCGTCGCACCGTCGAACCTGAACCGTCAGATCATCGCGCTCGAAAGCACCGTCGGTCGTCCGAAGGTCGAGGTCATGGCGGAGCGCATCCATGATATCAACCCGGACTGCGAGGTCGTCGCGCACCGGATGTTCTTCCTGCCAGAAACGCAGGATCGGTTCGACTTTGCCGCTTATGATTATGTGGTGGACTGCGTCGATACCGTCGCGGCCAAGCTCGCGCTGATCGAAGCGTGTCAAAAGGCGAATACCCCGATCCTATGCGCCATGGGCGCGGGCAATAAGCTCGACCCGACCGCGTTCAAGGTTGCCGACCTCGAAAAAACATCCGTCGATCCGCTTGCCCGCGTGATGCGCGTGCAATGCCGCAAGCGCGGCTTCAAGCATGTGCGCGTCGTCTATTCGACCGAGCCGCCCGTTCCGCCGTCGCCGGACAGCGATAGGGAGGCCGTCCGCGCCGAGGGCAAGACGGCGAACCGCCGCAGCATCCCCGGCTCGCTGGCGTTCGTCCCGTCGGTGATGGGCTTGGTTTTGGCGGGCGAGGTCGTGCGCGCCTTGGCAAAGCGCGAACCGTAATTGCCGGAAAACGGTACGGATTAGCATACCGAAAAACGCAAAAGATAAAGGCAGTCTTTTCCCAAAAGGAGAGGCTGCCTTGTTTCTTGACAGGCCGGGCGGCAAGGCGTATACTGCTTTTATATGGAGCAAAGCTCGAAAAAGAGGGAAGCTATGGAAACATTTACCGACCGACCGAATCGCCCGTCCGCCGCGCCGCGCTATGCGGTGCTGGATTTCGACGGCACGGTGTCGCTGATCCGCGAGGGCTGGCAGCAGATCATGACGCCGTATTTCACCGACGAGCTGGCCGCTACGCCCAGAGGGCGCGAGCTGCCGTATGAAACGGTCGAGGCCATCTGCCGCGAGTTTATCACGCTGCTGACCGGCAAGCAGACGATCTATCAATGCATCCGGCTCGCGGAGGAGATTACCGCGTTCGGCGGCACGCCGCTCGATCCGCAGGCGTATAAGGACGAGTATTCGAGACGGCTGCTGAAGCGGATCGACGGGCGGCTCAAGGGCCTTGCGGACGGGTCGATCGACCCCGAAACGCTGACGGTGCCCGGCGCATACGACCTGTTGGACATGCTGCTGCGGCACGGCGTCACGCCATACCTTGCGTCCGGCACCGACGAGGAGCATGTGCTGCAGGAAGCGCATTTACTGGGCGTGGACAAATACTTCGGCCAGCACATCTACGGTGCGCAGAGGGCGTACAAAACGTTCTCCAAAAAGCTTGTGATCGAACGGCTGATCCGGGAAAACGGGCTGTCCGGCGCGGAGCTGATCGGCTTCGGCGACGGCTATGTGGAGATCGAAAACGTGCGCGAGGCAGGCGGCTTTGCCGTCGGCGTCGCGTCGAACGAGCATGACCGCTGCGGGATCGACGAATGGAAGCGCGAGCGCCTGATCCGCGCGGGCGCGAATCTGATCATCCCGGACTACCGCGACCTGAACGCGCTCGAAGCACAGCTGTTTTAGCATCGCTCAAAACACCGACCCGCCATACGAAAGGGAGAGCTTATGGAACTGACACGCAACCGGCTGACGGAGATTTTTGCTCGCTACGCCGATCTGAAAATCGCGCTTGTCGGGGATCTGTTCTTGGATCAATGGTTCGAGATCGACCCGTCTCTGAACGAGATTTCGCTGGAAACCGGCAAGACGGCGCATCAGGTCGTCGGACGGCGCTCCTCGCCGGGCGCGGGCGGCAATGTGCTGAGCAACCTGGCGGCAATGGGCGCGGGGAAGCTCTGGGTGATTTCGCTGATCGGGCACGACGGCGGGGGATGGGAGCTGCTGCGGCTTTTGAAGGAGCGCGGCATCGACGTGTCCCGCATCCTTTGGTCGGATGCGGTCATGACGCCGTCCTATATCAAGCCGATGAACCCGACCGAGGGCGAACGGTTTGATATCAAGAACTTCACGACGACGCCGACGGAGCTTGAAAACGAGCTGATCGATCGTCTGCAGACCGTCGCCGCCGAAGCCGACGCGGTGATTTTGCTTGATCAGGTCTGCGAGCCGGACTGCGGCGTGATCACCGAGCGCGTGCGCGCTGCGGCGGCCAAGGCTGCCGAGGCGAACCCCGATACGCTGTTTATTGCGGATTCGCGCGCGTTTGCCCATGCGTTCCGCAATGTGATCTTAAAGTGCAACAACTTTGAAGCAGCGGAGCTTTCCGGCCGCGTCGCGGACGAAAACGAATTCAACCGGCATGAGATCTTCGCGTGCATGGACGATATCGAAACGCTCACCGGCCGTCCCGTGATCATCACCTGCAACCGCCACGGCATCGCCGTGCGCGACGGCGGAGAGCAGCGCATCCTGCCCGCTGTCCGGTTCAGCGGCCCGATCGACGTGTGCGGCGCGGGAGACGCCTGCACCGCCGCGTTCGCCATGTCGCTCTGCGCGGGCGCGTCAATGACCGAGGCCGCCGAGATCGCCAACCTTGCCGCGGGCGTGACCGTGCGCAAGCTCAACGAAACCGGCACCGCCACCCAAGCCGAAATGCTCGCCATGCTTTCCGAGCAGCAGGCATTTTAATGACAAATACACAGTCTGCGGCGCGGCCATCGGCTGCGCCGCCTTTTCTTACCGCAAACGCAACTGGCGTTTTGCACGGCATGGATTGCGCCGGCAGACGGTTGACAAAAGCGGGCCGGAACGGTATCATAAAATATAAGTAAAAGAACATACGGGGAGGCATTCGATGAAACGTACCGCATGGAATGACAACTGGTTGATCCGGCACCTCGGCACCGACGAAGCGCCGCAGCCCGTCCGCGTGCCGGACGATGCCATGCTGCGCGAGCCGCGCACCGCAAAGGCGCTCGGCGGTCTCAGCGTTGGCTGGTTCGAGGGGCGCGATTACAGCTATACCAAGACCTTTACGCTTTCGGCGGAGGAAGCGGAACGGCACAACGTGCTCGAATTTGAGGGCGTCTACCGCAAGGCGGAGGTCTATATCAACGGTGAAAAGGCGATGTTCCGGCCCTACGGCTACACGAATTTCTACGTGGATTGCGATGCGTTCGTGCATGCGGGGGAAAACGAGATCGAGGTGCGCGCCTTTAACGCCGATCAGCCGAATTCCCGCTGGTATTCCGGCGCGGGCATCTACCGCCCGGTGCAGCTTTGGACGAGCGGGAAAAACCGCATCGAACTGAACGGCGTCAAGATCCGCACGCTCTCGCTTGATCCGGCTTCGGTTGAAGTCACGGTCAAGACGAGCGGTGAAGGCCCGGTCACGGTCACGCTGCTGGACGGTGAAGCCGTTCTGGCCAAGGCCGAGGGCAGCGAGCGCACGTTTGCGCTGACCGTACCCGGCGCGACGCCGTGGAGCGCCGAAACGCCGAAGCTCTATACCTGCCGCGTCACGTATGCCGACGATGAGACCGAGGAAACGTTCGGTTTCCGCACGATCGCCTGGGGACGGGACGGCTTTTTGGTCAACGGCGAGCGCGTCATTTTGCGCGGCGCGTGCGTGCATCACGACAACGGACTGATCGGCGCGGTCTGCGACCCCGACGCGCTCGAACGCCGCATCCGCATCTTAAAGGAGAACGGCTATAATGCGCTGCGCAGCGCACACAATCCCTGCTCGAAAACGGCACTCGAAATCTGCGACCGGCTCGGCGTGTACGTCATGGACGAATACATCGACCATTGGTACATCCATAAGACGATGTACGATTACGTCGATTTCTTCTTTGACTTCTGGCAGCAGGACGTGACCGATATGGTCGATAAGGACTTCAACCATCCGTGCGTGATTCTGTATTCGTCCGGCAATGAGGTCGCGGAGACCGCGCAGCCCAAGGGGATTCAGCTGGCTAAGGATCTGACCGCGCTGTTCCACAAGCTCGATCCGACGCGCCCGGTCACCTGCGGCATCAATATTTTCTTCAATTTCCTGAACAAGATCGGCTTCGGCCAGTATTCGGACGAGAAGGCCAAAAAGGAAGCGGAGGCCGCGGCTAAGGCCAAGGCTGAGGGCAAAAAGGCCAAGGAGAGCAGCACCGGCTCGAAGTTCTTCAACGATATGGCCGGGCTTTTGGGCGCTGGGTTTATGAAGACCGGCGCGGCGCTGCACGGCTCGGATGTTACCACGCGCGAGGCCTTTGCGAACATGGATATCGCGGGCTACAACTACGGCGAAAAGCGGTACAAAAAGGACTTGAAAAACTATCCGAACCGCATCATTCTCGGATCGGAAACCTTCTGCTTCGACGCCTATAAGTTCTGGGAACTCGCCAAGGACAACCCGCGTCTGATCGGCGATTTCGTATGGGCGGGCAGCGACTACCTCGGCGAGTGCATGATCGGCGCGTGGGAGTACGGCGACTATGCCAAGAACATGGACGCCGGCCCCGGCTGGATCGCGGCGGGCAGCGGCCGGATCGATCTGACCGGCAAGCCGCTCGGCGAGGCGCTGTATACCCGCGTCGCCTTTGAGCGCGAAAACGGGCCGTATATCGCGGTGCGCCCGATCTGTCATGAGGGCAAGCACAGCCCGTCGTCGTGGAAAATGACAAACGCGATGCCGTCATGGTCGTGGCGCGGCTTTGAGGGACGCGTCGCCACCGTCGAGGTCTATGCGCGCGCGGCAGCGGTCGAATTGAAGCTGAACGGCAAGAGCGTCGGCAAAAAGGCGTTTCATAACGACTGCGTCTATACGTTCAAGGTACCGTATGAAAACGGCTCGCTCGAGGCCGTTGCGCTCGACGCGCAGGGCCGCGAGATCGGCCGGAACGAATTAAAAACCGCCGAGCTTCGCACCGTGCTCCTTGCCGAGCCGGAGGAAAAGACCGTTCGCCCCGGTCACCTTGCCTTTATCCGCTTCCGCTATGCGGACGCCTACGGTACGACCAAGCCCGCCGAGCGCGGCATGCTCCATGCCGAGGTGACGGGCGGCACGCTCGAAGCGTTCGGCTCGGCCTGCCCGTTCTATGAGCAGAGCTATCTCGATCCCGATTCGGACACCTACTACGGCGAAGCCCTGCTGATCGCCCGCGCGGGCGAGGGCGGCACGCTCTCCGTCAAGGTCACGGACGGCACGCGCAGCGCCGAAGCGGCGGTGGAAATCGCACAATAAGCTAATCTGCAACGAAAAAACCGGCCGCATGCACGCGGTCGGTTTTTCATAGGAGGGAACCGGATGAAGGCTTTTATAGAGCAAAGTCCCATGTCACGCTGCCGCCGCCCGCATAGAAGCTCTCACGCGGGAGCGTGCGGGTGAACGTTTTACGGAGGCCGTCCGCTTCGACCGTGATTTCATAGTCGCCGCAGAACAGGCTTGCGCCCGTGACGCCCTCGGCGTTCGTGAGACTCGTTTGGTCGGACGACCATTCCTTGTGTATCAGCCGATGCAGCGTATGGTACACGGGCTTGGGGTTCATATCGTCGTCGATCACGCCGCCCGGCGCGCCGAGCCAGCGGTGATCGGTAAAGTCGAACCACGACAGCGCCTCCACGGCGGGTTCGGAAAAGACGAGCGTATAAAAATCCTCGGCAAAGCCCGCCTGCCATTCGGCCAGCTCGGGTGTTTCATAAAAGCGGTTGACCGTGCCGTTGCTGTCGTAAACCATCTCTCCGACCGGCGTGCCGCTGCAGATCGAGCATTCCGGAAAATGGATCGGGAACCCGTAGGCCGCCGCGCGTTCGATCACGCGCATCGTTTCCTCTGCCGTCCAAAGATCGCGCTGCATGTGGCTCTGCATGCCGATGATGTCGATGCCCGCGCCCTCGTCGCGCAGACGGCCTAAAAAGTCAAAGTATTCGTCCTTATGCACGTTCCAGTCCCCGAACAGCAGCTTGGCGTCGGGCTTGATGGATCGCACCAGTTTCGCGCCGAATTGAATCATCTCGACCGGCCCGATGCGGCGCACCCACCGCGATACCGGGTTGTCGAACCGGTCGTTGACCATCGTTTCATTCGCCAGATCAAAAAAGTCGAACCGGTCGCCGTAGGTCTGCATCAGGTGCGTAATGCGGCGCACGTATTCGTCCTGCACGGTTTCGTCCGTCACCCAATCGGGGCAAAGCTCATGCCAGATCAGCGCGTGCAGCTTCTTTTTCAACCCATTTTCGTCCGCCCAATCGACAAGGTTGCCGGTGTACGGCTCGTTATATTGCCCGCGCTGCGGCTCGTACCACTTCCAATGGAACGGCACCATCGTATAGTTGAACAGCTTCGTGAACAGCTCGGTGAACCGCACTTCCTCCTCCGGCGTTTTATACGTGCCGTGCGCATAGCAGACCGCGCCGAACAGGAACGCCGATTTTGTCATTTTCATCCGTACCCGCGCGTTCTCCACGGGCTTGCCGTCTTTCCAGACAAGGCAGATCGCCTCCTTCTTGCGCACGCGCTCGATGCGGCGTTTGGCGTCCTGCAAAACCGATGATGAATAGCGGAGCATGGCGGTCCTCCTGCATGGGTAATCGTTTACCTATATTGTAACCGATCCTGCCGATTTGTCAAGGGAAATGTAAAGAAAACGAAAAATGCCGATTGACTTTACACCGCCGCTGTGCTACCATCGGAAAAAACGAAAGGGGGCAGCCTGCATGGAGAAAACGATTGCGCAGGTCATTGGGTTCGTCGCAGTCGCGGAAAACCTGCTGATCTATCTCAGCAACCGCCGCGAGCGGATCCTGCTGTGGAAGGCCGTTTCGGACGCGCTGTGGCTTATGAACTATCTGCTCATGGGCGGCTTCACGGGCGCGATGCTCAACGCCGTGGCGCTTGTGCGCGAGGGCGTGTTTTCGCTGCGCGGCAAGGCGAAATGGGCGGACGGCAAGTGGATCCCGGCGCTGTTTCTGGCGCTCACATGGCTGTCGCCCGCGCTCGAATGGATCAACGGTGGCGCGTTTACGTGGCTGCCGCTGCTGCCCGCGTTCGGCAGCATGATCTTTGTGCTCGGCTTTTATGTGAAAAATACCGTGTTCACCAAGGCGTCGTCACTTGTCGGCAACGCGCTGTGGCTGACCTATGCGATCCTGATCGGCAATACTGCCGGGCTCGTCGGCAATGTGCTGATGCTCGCCTCCGCGCTGATCGGGCTGTGGCGGGAAAGGCAGGCGAAGCACGGATGAAGAAAAAGCCGATGTCCGAAAAGCGCCTCCGTATTTTGGCGCGGCTCTCGAAAATCACCGATTACCTGCTTGTCGGGCTGCTGTCGTTCGTTATATCGCTGCCTGTCCTCACGCTCGGTGCGGCGGCCGCCGCGTTTTATGCCGTGGGAAAGCAGCTGCAAAGCGACGAGGGCGGCTCGGCATATCGCACTTACTTTGCGGCGTTCAGGCAATACGGAAAGCGCGCGACGCTGCTGTGGCTGCCGTTTTTGGGCGTTTTGCTGCTGCTGACGTTCAACGCGCTGTTCTATTGGTACATGGCCGCAAACGATGCGGCGTGGGCGCAGTTCGGCCTCGGCGTCTGCGCGGCGGTCGCGCTGCTGCTGTCGCTTGCCGGTGCGTTTCTGTTTCCGCTGCTTGTGACAGAGCCGGACAAGGGCGGGCTCGACCTTGCCAAGCGTTCGCTGTACCTTGCGGCGCGGGAGCCGCTTTTGTGGGCGGGCAAGACTGCCGTGCAGCTTGCGGCGCTCGCCGCCGTCTGGTTCGTGCCGTTTCTGATCGTGTTTATCCCCGGTCTGCTGCTTTTTTGGGACACATTTTGTTTTTCCCGTGCCTATGGCAAACGATTTCCGAAAATCAAGGAAGAATCGGCAAAACGCGATTGACAGACGCCCCTTTTACGTGTAAAATATACGTTAAGAAAACGTTTACTCAAACTTTAGCATGAGAAAACGATTACCTATACACAACCGGTCGGAGGGGCATACCCCTTCGGCATTGCGACGGATCACGGCTTGGGACGGTACGTATGAAGAAGAAACAGGGAATGGCTTGGATACTGGCGATCTGCCTGCTGCTCGGCGAGCTTGTCGGCCTTGTGCCGGTGCCTGCGGCGGCGGACGTCTCCGCGTCCGCAGAACCGAAAGCAGCGGCCACGGCGGCGTATGCGGCGTATTTGGCGGCGCACGGCGATCCGGCGGCAGCGGCGGCAAACGATACGATCACAATTCCGGCAGCCTCGGTCAACGAGACCGAAGCCTATCTTGCCGAGTATCAAGGCAAAAGCTCTGTCCTTGTCTGGGACGAGCAGGGCACGGCGTATTCGTGGACGTTCACCGCAAAAACCGCGGGGTACTACCGCCTTGCGCTGACCTACGCGGGCGTGGCAAACAAACAGTATGATATCACGCTCGACGTGCTGCTGGACGGCGCCGCGCCGTACCCGAACACGCTCGGCGTCAAGCTGCATCGTCTGTTCCTCGACGAGACCTACGCCGGCCCCGGCGAGAACGTCTTTTTGCAGAACCTGAACGGCGACGAGATCATGCCCGCGCTGTCCGAGCAGTACGCATGGCAGACGCAGTATATTTACGATTCGCAGGGCGCGTATCCCGCGCCGCTGTATTACTGGCTCGACACGGGCGAGCATACGATCACCCTTACCTTAAAGGACGAAGCCTTTGCGCTCGATGCAATCACCTTTCTGAACCTCCCCAAGGAGCCGACCTACGCCGAAACGCTCACCGCCCATGCAGACGCGGCGGACACAAGCGGCGTTCTTCTGACCTATGAGGCCGAAAAAAGCTATCTCAAAAACGACGTGACGCTGTTCGCCACCTACGACACCGCGTACAGCCACGTCACGCCGGCGAGCGCCGAAAACATTCTCTACAACACCATCGGCAAGAACACATGGAAAAAGGTCGGGCAGATGATCACGTGGGAAATCGACGTGCCCCAGACCGGCTGGTACTGCGTCGCGTGCAAGGTCAAGCAGTATGACAAGAGCAATGCGTATTCGACGCGCGCGTTCACGATCGACGGCGAGCCGATCTGCGTCGAGGCCGACGCGCAAAAGTTCCCGTATAAAACCGGCTGGTACGTGCAGCGGCTCGAAATCGAGGGCGGCGAGCCGATCAAGGTATATCTCGAGGCGGGCCGCCATGTGCTCGGCATGCGCGCGGTGCTGGACGAGGAGCTGGCAAGCGTGTTGCGCGATGTGAACGGCACCACGGAAAAGCTGCAGGGATGGTACCGCGAAATCATCAAAATCACCGGCTTCAATGCCGATGCCGAGCGCATCACAATCGACGCCAACCGCGATTTCAGCCTCGAAAAGAACGTGCCGGGTCTGCTCGAGGGTCTTGCCGCCTGCAAGGCCGAGCTGGACGGCTACTATCAGCGGATCGACGAAATCTCCGAAATCTCCACCGCGAGCGCGTCGATCCTGTCCGAGACCTCGTCGCTGCTCGGCAAGCTCATCAAGCGCCCCAAAAGGATCGTGCCGCAGATCGAAACGCTGCGTTCGGATATTTCGAGCCTTGCGACATGGGTCATCGACATGCAGACGCAGCCGCTGCAGATGGATAAGCTGTATATCTACTCGCCGGACGTGAAAACGCCGCAGGTGGACAACAATATCTTCGTGCAGATCTGGTACCGCTTTTTGATGTTCCTGCACTCGTTCAAGGGCGGCACGACCGCCGTGACCGGCACCGTGCAGACCGCCGCCGACGCCCCGACGATCCGCGTGTGGATCTCCACCGCCGACATCACGACCACCGGCGCATCCTCCGGCCGCGATCAGGCGATCATTCTGAAGCGACTGATCGACGAATCCTTCACGGCCTCGACCGGCATCAACGTGGAGGTCAGCCTCGTTTCCGGCTCCGATACGCTTGTGCAGGCGGTGCTGGCAGGCGAGGGGCCGGATGTGGCGCTGTTCACCTCGACCGATACGCCGGTCAACCTTGCGATGCGCGGCGCGGTGCTGGATCTGAGCCGGTTCGACGGTTTTGCCGAAACGACAAAGCAGTTTACCGAAAGCGCGGTCACGCCGTTTTGGTATCAGGGCGGGTGCTACGCGTTCCCCGAAACGCAGAATTTCAACGTCCTGTTCTACCGCACCGATATCTACGAGGAATTGGGACTGAAGCCCCCGACGACGTGGGACGAGTTCTATGAACAGGTGATCTACCTTTCGAACCACAACTACATGGTCGGCGTGCCGCAGAACCAGAACATCTTTGAATCGTTCCTCTACCAGTCCGGCACAACGTTCTATACGCCCGACTTTTCGGCTTCCACGTTCGACACCGAGGAAGCCTTGGAATCGTTCCAAAGCTGGACGGGGCTGTACACCAAATACAGCCTACCGCTGATCTTCGACTTTTTCAATCGCTTCCGGAGCGGCGAAATGGCGCTCGCCATCGAGCCGTATAACCAGGTCAACTACCTCTATTCCGCGGCGCCGGAGCTGGACGGCCTGTGGCAGATCGCGCCGCTGCCCGCCACGGTGCGCGCCGACGGCACGGTGAGCGGCGTCGAAACCTGCTCGTCCACCGGGTGCATCGCCTTAAAGGGCACGACCCACCCGGAGGAAGCCTATCAATTCCTGTCGTGGTGGGTATCCGCCAAGACGCAGGGCGATTTCGGCACGCAGGTGGAGCAGACGCTCGGCGTTGCCGCGCGATACGGCACGGCGAACTTAGAGGCGTTCGAGCGCATCCCGTGGAACCCGGAGCAGGCCGCGGTCATCCGGCAGCAGCGGCAGAACACCGTCGCGGTCGAGCAGATCCCCGGCAATTACTACATCGCCCGCAACCTCTCGTTTGCGTTCCGCGCGGTCGTGTACAACAAGGCGAACCTAAGAGAAACGCTCTATAAGTACAATATCGAGATCAATAAAGAACTGGCCCGCAAGCAAAAGGAATTCAGCTATCGGTAAAGGAGGTCGCCATGGGATCCGATTCGCTGCAAAAGAAAAGACCGGCAAAAGCGCGCGTCTGGTTCCGCAAGCAGGGGCCGAGCCTTGCTTTTCTGGCGCCGTTTACCGTGTTCTTCTTCCTGTTCACGATCCTGCCGATCATGGCGGCCATCGTGCTCAGCTTCACGTACTTCAACATGGTCAGCACGCCGACGTTCGTGGGTTTCGAGAACTATGTGCGCCTGTTCTTCGACGACGACGTGTTCTGGATCGCGCTCCGCAATACCGCGATCTTTGCGATGATCACCGGCCCGATCAGCTATGTGCTGTCGTTCTTCGTCGCGTGGCTGATCAACGAATTCAACCGCACCGTGCGCACGATTTTAACGCTGATCTTCTACCTCCCGTCGCTCGCCGGCAACGTGTATTTTGTTTGGACGTACATCTTCTCCGGCGACAGCAACGGCTTTCTGAACAGCATCCTGATCCGGCTCGGCCTGCTTTACGGCCCGATGCAATGGCTGACCGACACCAAGTACATGATGGCGGTCGTAATCGTCGTGATCTTGTGGCTGTCGCTCGGCACCGGGTTTCTGTCGTTCGTCGCGGGACTGCAGTCGCTGAACCGCGAGCTGTTCGAGTCCGCCGCCATCGACGGCATCCCGAACCGCTTTGCCGAGCTTTGGTATATCACCCTGCCGCAGATGGGGCCGCAGCTTTTGTTCGGCGCGGTCATGCAGATTTCCACATCGTTCGCCATCGGCTATGAGTGTATGAACCTCACGGGCTTTCCGTCCACCGACTACGCGACGCAGACGCTTGTGCTGCACATCCTCGATTTCGGACAGGTTCGCTTCGAAATGGGCTATGCCTGCGCGATTGCGGTCGTGCTGTTTGCGCTGATGCTGCTGATGTGGAAGGTCATCAATAAAGTCCTTTCCAAGTGGTTATAAGGGGGTGAAGCGTATGGAATCCGTAACCGTGAAAGCCCCGAAAAAGCGGGAAAAACGTTACCGCCGCGTGACCCTGTCGCGCTCGGTCGGCGGCACCGTCGCCATCTTCGCGTTCCTCATTCTGATCGGCGCGTTTATGGTGCTGCCGCTTGTGTACGTGCTCGTCACCGCGTTCAAGCCGCTGAATGAAATTCTGGCATACCCGCCGAAGTTCTTCGTGCAGCATCCGACGCTCGCCAACTTCCGCGACCTGATCGAGATCACGCAGGAAACGTGGGTGCCGTTCGAACGGTCGCTGTTCAATTCGCTGATGCTTGCGATCCTCGGCACGTTTGTGTACATCATCATCGCGTCGCTTGCGGCGTACCCGCTGGCGAAGAATCGCTCTAAATGGGTGTACGTCTATTATCAGGTCGTCGTGCTCGCGATCCTGTTCCGCCCGGAGGTCACAAGGACGCCGCTGTACATCATCATTTCGCGGCTCGGCCTCATCAATACCTATTGGTCGCTGCTGCTGCCGGTGCTGGCGGGCAGCTTCGGCGTGTTCCTGATGCGCCAGTTCATGATGACGATTCCGGACGAAATGTTAGAGGCCGCGCGCATCGACGGCGCGAACGAGTTCACGATCTTCTGGCAGTTCATTATGCCGTCGGTCAAGCCCGCATGGATGACGCTGACGATCTTCACGTTCAAGGATCTGTGGAACACCGGCGAATCGCAGTATATCTACGAGGAAACGCTGAAAACGCTGACCGCGGTCATGCAGTCGATCTCCTCGGCGGGCATTGCGCGTGCCGGCGCGGGCGCGGTCGTGGCCTTGATCATGATGCTTCCGCCGATCGTCGTGTTCATCATTTCCCAGTCGTCGGTCATCGAAACGATGGCGACCTCCGGCATCAAGGGATAAGGGGGTGCGACGATGAAACGGTTACAACGCTTCTTATCCGCGGCGCTTTCGCTGTTCCTTTGTCTGCTGCCGCTTCTTGCGGTCGCGGACGATTCGGAGGTGCCGTATCAGACCTATACCTATGACCGGTGGAGCAATCCGACGCCGACGCCCAACGCCTATCTGCCCACGCGCAGCATCGGCGGTGCACAGCTCGGCTGCGGCAACTTCAGCGCCGCGCAGGATCTGTTCTATAACGAGGCGCGGCATGAGATCTACGTGGCCGACTCCGGCAACGCGAGGATCCTTGTGCTGGACGAGGACTTTACGCTGCTGCGGGAGATCAAGGAATTGAACAACCCCGACGGCGAAGCCTACGCGCTGAAAAACCCGCAGGGGCTTTTCGTGCAGGACGACGGCACGGCCTATATCTGCGACATGGGCAATCAGCAGGTCGTCGTCGCGGATGAAACCGGGACGCTTGTCCGCATCCTGCCGACGCCCGTTTCGCCGCTGCTGCCGGAGAACTTCAACTATCTGCCGACCAAGATCGTCGTGGACGAAAACGGCAGAATCTATATCCTCTCGCGCGGCGTGTACCAAGGGCTGATTTATCTGGAGCCGGACGGGACGTTCATCAAATTCTTCGGCCCCAACGAAGTTGAAATGACGTTCGGGCGGCAGGTGCAAAAGCTCTGGAAGTCGATCCTGTCCGATCAGGCCGCCGCGTCGATGCAGTCGTTCAACCCGATCGAATACAGCAACCTGTTCCTCAGCGACGAGGGCTACATCTTTGCCACCGCCGCGGGCAGCGAAAACGGCGCAAGGGTGCTGACGCAGCTGAATCCGCTCGGCATCAATGTACTGAACTGGACGGGCGGCAGCGAAACGCTGCTGTATTCAGACGCCGTGGAGCGGGACGGCATCATCGTGCTGCTCGATACGAACGGCGGGCATCTGATCCAAACGACCGTGCAGCGCGACGCGGGCCTGTCCATGCAGATCACCTTCGGCGGCGTCGGACAGCAGCTCGGCCTGTTCCAAAAGCCGGTTTCGCTTGTCGAGATCGGCGGCAATCTGTACGTGCTCGACGCCGAAAAGAATACGATCACCGAGTTCGTGCTGACCGATTTCGGCAGAGAGATTCACGAGGCGATCATGTATTACAACCAAGGGCTGTATACCGAAAGCATCGCGCCGTGGCAGCAGGTCATCCATCACAACACCAACTATCTGCCCGCGTATTCCGGCCTCGGCAAGGCGTATTATCAGATGCGCGATTATGCGACGGCCATGTACTACTTCAAGCTCGCGGGCGACCGGCAGAACTATTCGCTCGCGTTCAAGGAGCAGTCGTTGATCGCCATGCGGCAGGCGTTCCCGTATATTGCGCTCGGGCTTCTGCTCATGATCGTCGCGTGGGTGATCCTGGGGCGCGTGCTGAAAAAGCGAAAGGAGGCGCGGCATGGATAAGGTAAAATCGCTGCTCCGTGAGGCGGGCGCAGGCTTTTCGCAATGCTTCTACACGATGTTCCATCCGGTCAACGGCTTCGACCAGGTCAAGTGGGAGAAGAAGGGAAACGTCCTCACCTGCGTGTGCATCCTCCTTGCGTTCTTTTTGACCAACGTATTCGAGCAGGTGCTGACCGGGTTCATCTTCAATACCTATAACCCGGATCGCATCTCGGTGCCGTCGATCCTTCTGATCACGATGGGCGGCTTTGCGATCGCCTACGTCGCCAACTGGGCGGCGGGGTCGCTGCAGTTCTCCGAGGGCGAAGCGCGGGATATTCTGATCGTGCTGTGCTATACGCTTGTGCCGTATACGATCTTCGCGCTCGCGCATATCTTCTTTACCAACTTTGCCAACGCGGAGCTGAACGCATTTCTGGTCGCGCTGCGCGTGGTCGGCTACCTTTGGAGCGGCATGATTTTAGTGTTCGGCATGTACTACGTGCATCAGTTCAGCTTCGGCGGACTGGTGCTGAACCTGTTTTTAACCGTCGTCGGCATCGCGATCATCCTGTTCCTGCTGCTTTTAGGCTATTCACTTGTGCAGCAGATGAGCACGTTTGTCGTGACGATCTACAACGAGATCGCATTCCGGCTGTGAGGGAGGGGGACGGCATGAAAAGAACAATGATTTCCCTCCTTGCGGCGCTGCTGCTTTTCAGCACGCTTTTCGGCTGCTCGGCGGCAAGACCTGCGGTGCCCGTGCGCGAAACGCATGTGGACGCCACGGCGGGCTTTTCCCCGGCTGCTTCGGAAAACGAGCTGGTCGAGATTTCCCAAAGCGGCCGCTTCACGCTGTTTGCTAACCTCAAGAACGGCGAGGCGGCGGTGGAGGATCGGCAAAACGGCGTGACGTGGTACACCAACCCGGTCGATAAGTTCGACGACACGCTGGCCTCCGGCTATTATAAGAACGCGCTGCTCAGCGCGATCACGGTCGTGTATACGACGGTGCAGAACGTCGAAATGACCTGTGGCGGGTATCTGTCGAGCGTGCAGAAAAAGGGACTGTATTACCGCATCGAGCCGGACGGCTCCATCGTGTTCCTGTTCGATTTTCCGAACGAGCAGCTTCGTGTGCCGATCCGCTATGCGATTACGGACGATCACTTCGAGGCGTCGATCCTCACCGACGGCATTTTGGAATACGGCGCGAATAAGATCAAATCCATCGACCTGTTGCCGTTCTTCGGTGCGGGCAGCCACGACGAGGACGGGTACATGTTCGTGCCGGACGGCTGCGGCGCTTTGATCCGGTTCAACAACGAACGTCTGACCGCGCGAACCTATACGCAGGGTCTGTACGGCTTCGACAATGGCACGAACGACAAGACGATGGGCGGCGCGGCAATCGCGGGCTACTTCACGCTGTCGCAAAACGCGTATCTGCCGGTGTTCGGCATCCATAAGAACGACGACGGATTTCTTGCCGTGATCTCGTCCGGCGCGCCGCGCGCGACGCTGAATGCGAACGTCGCGGATAAGTATTCGTTCTACAACAATGTGTGGACGACGTATTCCTACCGCACGGTCGGCACGGTGCGGCAGACGCAGAAGGACGGCACCGATCAGGTCGTTTCCATCGGGGAAAAGAACCTCGAAACCTACGCCGACTACACCGTTTCCTACTACTTCCTCGATACCGGCCATGCCGCCTATGCAGACATGGCAAAGCGTTACCGGGACTATCTGATCGAAAACGAGGGCCTCGCGGTTCGCACGGCGGGCGGCGCGGCGGTGCCGCTGTATCTCGACGTATACGGCTATATCGAAAAGCCCAAATCGCTGCTCGGCATCCCGGTCGATACCAAGATCACGACCGCGTCGGTCGAGGACGTCGATGCGATGCTCGACGCGCTCCATTCGGACGGCATCGACCGTGTCGTGCTCAAATACAACTATTGGTCCAAGGACAGCTTCTATCGCAAGCTCCCGACCACCGGCGATACGGACGGCAAGGTCGGCAGCAACGCCGCGATGCTCGCGCTGCAGACGCGGCTTACCGGAACCGGCGGCGGGCTGTTCCTCGGCGCGGATCTCATGAACGTCTACAAGTCCGGCCGCGGCGTGAACCAGTACCGCGACGCGCTCCAGTCGGTCGCCAACACCGTGCAGCGGCAGTATGCGTTCCGGCTCGATTCGGCTTTGGTCGATTCGCGCTATGAGCCGTGGTATCTCTTGCGGCTCGGCGCGGTAAACCGCGTGTTCGGCACGTATGCCGGGAACCTGAAAAAGAACGGCTTTACCGGCGCGGCGCTCGACACGGTCGGCGAGCGTCTCTATTCCGAACTCGGCACCGGCGGCACGGGGCGCAATCAGGCACGGGAAATCATGGCGGCGGCGGTGCAGAGCGTGCAGACAACGGCGGGCGGCGTGCTGGTGACCGGCGCGAACGAATACGCGGCCAACTACGCCTCGCACATCCTCGTCACGCCCGCGGGCAGCAGCGGCTACGACTTGGAGGACGCTGCGATCCCGTTCTATCAGATGGTGTATCACGGCTGCGTATCGTATTCGATCCGCGCGTCCAACCTGTCGAGCAACCCGCGCGATCTGACGCTCACCTGCCTCGAATACGGCGCGTATCCGCTGTTTTCACTGATCTGTGAGAATACCGACGAGCTGATCGGCTCGCGGCTGAACAGCCTCTATTCGGCGGACTTTGCGGACTGGCGCGGCTTTATGGCGGCACAGTATGCGCAGGTCAACGCGGCGCTTTTGCCGGTGCAGACGGCGTTTGTCACCGGACATGAGATCGTAACGGACACGGTGCGCCGTGTGACGTATGACAACGGCGTGACCGTGTATGTCAACTACGGCGACGCGGCTTACGGCATAGACGGCATAACGATTCCGGCGCGCGGCTTTGCGGCGGCGCAGGGCGGCACGGTCTACGCAAGCGGCACAGCGGTCGGGGACTGACGGGAGGTGCGTATGGCAAAGCAACGGAAAAAGCATTACTCGTTGGTGCGGCGGCAGAACCGCGCGGGCTGGATGTTCGTGATGCCGTTTGTGATCGGCTTTCTGATCTTCTTCGCCAAGCCGATGGTCGAGAGCTTCTGGTACACGCTCAACGACGTGACGATGGGGCAGAACGGCCTCGAAACCAAGTGGGTCGGCCTCGGCAACTTCCGCTATCTGCTGCTGGAGGACAGCAGCTTTCTGCGAAACCTTTGGACGGTAACAAGCCAGATGCTTGCGCAGGTTGCGATCTGCACGATCCTGTCGCTGTTCATCGCCATCGTGCTGGTACAGAACTTCCGCGGCCGCACGATCTACCGCGCGATCTTCTTCCTGCCGATCATCATGACGAGCGGCGTCGTGTATTCGATGGTCAGCTCGGTCGTCGGCTCGTCGGGGCTTTCCGGCACCGGCAACGCCTATATCTATTCGTCGGTGTCGATGACGACGCTGATGCAGCAAGGCGGCGTGCCGACGGCGTTCATCAATCTGATCACACAGGTCATCGACGCGATCTTCTCGATGGTCGTGAACTGCGGCGTGCCGATCCTGCTGTATATCTCCGGCCTCCAGAAGATCCCGCAGAGCGCGTATGAAGCGGCGCGGATCGAGGGCGCGAGCACATGGGATATCTTTTGGCGCATCACGATCCCGAAGATCTTCCCGATCATCTTCTTGAACGTCGTCTACTGCGTGATCGACGCTTCGACGGCCTACGGCGCGCAGCAGGGCGGCAACGTCATGATGGCGGCGATTCAGCAAATGGGCTTCGGCAAGACAATGAAGTTCGGCATGAGCGCCGCGATGGCTTGGATGTACTTCCTCGTGATCGCGCTGTTCCTGGGTCTTGCATGGCTCACCATCGGGCGCCGCGCGGCCAAGATCGAGAATTGAAGGGAGGTCAGAGTATGCAGCGTTCCCCGCAGGCGGAGGTCAACCGCATGATCCTTCGCAACCGCATCATCGGCATTATTTTGGCGATCCTCCGGCACGTCTTTTTGATCGGGCTTTGCTACGTCGTACTGTATCCGGTGCTGTACATGGTCAGCAACGCGTTCAAGCCCGTCTCCCAATACTATGACCCCTCGGTCGTTTGGATCCCGCGCTCCTTAACGCTCGATAACTTCATGATCGTGTTCACGGTCATGGATGTCGGCAAGGTGCTGCTGAATACCCTGCTGATCGAAATTCTGCCCGCGTTTATTTCGACGTTCATCTGCATGATGGTCGGTTACGGACTGGCGCGGTTCGATTTCCGCGGCAAGGCGCTGATCCTCGGCTGCGTGATCTTGACGATCATCGTCCCGCCGCAGACGATCTCGACCTCGCTGTATTCGAGCTATCGGTACTTCGACTTTTTAGGCATTTTAAGTCTGCTGCACAACGTATTCCCCGCCATCGGCCCGATCAATCTGATCGGCACGCCTTGGGTCACGATCCTGCCCTCGATCTTCGGCGTCGGGCTCAAAAACGGCATCTTCATTTTCATCTTCATGCAGTTCTTCACCGGCCTGCCCAGAGAGCTGCAGGAGGCCGCCGCCATCGACGGCTGCGGGCCGCTGCGCACGTTTTTGAAGATCATCCTGCCGACGGCGAAGAACATCGTGATCGCGGTGCTGCTGCTCGCGGTCGTGTGGAACTGGAACGACTACTATACGCCCGCCATGTACATCCGCACGACGGACACGATGGCCACCGCGATGGCGGCTTTCCGGGCAAATTTAGAGAACCTGCACAACATGGGCACCGGCCTTGAGAACATTCAGACCGCGAATACGCAGATTCAGGCCGCGGCGCTGATCGCAATTCTGCCGCTTGTCATTCTGTATGTATTTTTGCAAAAGCGGTTTTCCGAGGGCATCGAGGACTCCGGCCTGACCGGTATTTAAGACGCGAAAACCATTTCACCATACAAAGAACAGGAGGAACTACTATGAAGAACACCGTTTCCAAAATCGTTTGTCTCATGCTCGCTTTGACCATGTGCTTCGGCCTTTTCGCCTGCACAAGCGAGATCGCGCCGTCCGCGCAGACGAACACGCCGTCCAACCCGGTCACCGGCGCGACCGATCCGACGACCGGCGCCGCGCCGGCAGCGCAGACCGAACCCGAAAAGACCGAAAGCACCGAGCCGCAGAACGGCGAGGTCGCGGGCGAGATCATCACGGGCGGCGGCGCGGAAGCCGGCTTCCTTGACAACGTCGAGGGCTTGCCGGACACGCTCGCCAATCCGAACATCACCATCGTCTACTGGTACAACCCGAAGCAGTACGCCGTCGATATCCGCAAGCAGGCCGACGTATACGACCCGATCTTAGAGGCGATCCCGTACTTTGAAGAAAAGTACGGCGGCAAGGTCACGGTCATCTACGCCGCGTGGGGCGACATGCTCGAAACCGTCACGTCCCTGCAGAACGCGGGCGACGCGCCCGATCTCTTCGAGGTCTACGACGAAACGATGTACAGCGTGATCCTGTCCGGCGTAGCGATGAATCTGGATCCCTACGTAACCGATTTCGATTACAGCTACTATAAGGTCAACCGCGAAACGTTCCAATGGAAGGGCAGCGACTATGCGATCCCGCTGAAGCCCTACGCGTTCTATATCATGTACAACAAGGATCTGTTCGATCTGGAGGGCCTCGACGATCCCGCGACGATGTTCCAGCAGGGCAAGTGGAACTGGGATACGTTCCGCGATGTCTGCAAGCGGCTCACCAAGACCGTGGACGGCGAGTTGAGCCAGGTCGCTTACGGCTCGTGGGAGGATACGATCCTGTCGTTCATGTATGCCAACGGCGGCTCTCTGCTCAATATCGACACCAAGACCGGCGAGGTCGCTTCGAACCTCGGCTCCGTCCAGACGCAGGACACGATCAACTACCTGATCGAGCTGAAGGACTGCTTCATCTACGGCAACGATATGTGGGGCTGGTTCGACAACGGCGCCATGGCGATGATCCGCGGCCATGAATACCCGGTCGATTTCCCGTTCGATACCGGCATGGTGCCGTTCCCGACCGGCGACGATTACGAGGGCAAGAACCTTGTCGTCTATCCGCAGGGCATGGCCGTCCCGAACGGCGCAAAGAACCCGGAGGGCGCGGTGGCGTTCATGCGCGTCGTCAATGAAATGCAGAAGAACGTCGGCGATCAGAAGGAAGCGAACCGCATCGGGCAGGCCAACTACGACATGATCTATGCCGACGACGTGAACCTCGTCTATCAGTATGACAAGGGCCTCAACGACATCGGCACCGTGATCGCTACGATTGTCAATTACATCCGTGACGGCGTTCCGGCGGCCACGATCAACGCAAACCTTGAATCGCAGCTGCAGGCCGAAATCAACCTGATGTACAACGACCGGTAAAGGAAAGGGAAAACAACCGTGGAAAGAGGCATATATTTCGACGGCTGGTATCACGACAACCATTGCTACCATCCGAGTCTGCCGTATCGCTCGATGCAGATGGTCGAGGATTTGGAGCGTTATCAAGCGACGATTCTCGTCTGGTCCTGCCTCGGCGGCGGCTCGATCTCGCTGCCGTACCTGGAGAATGAAGCGTTTGGCGAGGTAGATCCTCGCCTGCGCTTTTACGGATACATGAACGACGCCGAGTTTATCGCAGAGTGCAGCAAGCGCGGCATCAAGACCATGGGCATCGTCTTTGAGGTGCAGGGCTGGGAATTCCCGGTCGAGGTCAGCGCGGACGGCAAGCACATGAAGGCGTTCAACGTCCTGCGCGACCGCCCCTCCGATCAGGGCGAAGCCTATTACGGCCTCAACGAATTCTCCTCTGGCAAGTTCGACGGCCTGTTCCGCACAAAACTGGCCGACTATTACCCGGACGGGATCATCAACAGCGACGGCGAGCGCGTGACCGCCTTGCAGGAGGAGGCCGCGGCGCGCACGTTTCGCGGCGAGCCGGTGCATGCGGGCTGGGTCGAGGTCAAGGGCCATTCGCGCACCTGCTATCAGACCTGCCGCAACAACCCCGTATGGCGCGGCTACCTCAAAAAGATCATGGAGCTGCAGATCGACGCGGGCGTATACGGCATCCAGCTCGACGAGGCCGAGCTGCCGATCACGTCGATGGGCGCGGGCGGCTGCTTCTGCAAGGACTGCGTCAAGCAGTTCCGCGTGTATTTGCAGGAGAAGAAGGCAAACGGTACGCTGCCCAAGGGGTATGAGGGCTTCGATCTCGACACGTTCGATATCGGGCAGTATCTGCGCGATTGCGGCGTGCATCACCCGACCGAATCGTGGACATACCGCGACGTGTATGAATTCCAGATGCGCGCGGTGAAGAAGCACTTTACCGAGCTGGTCGAGCACGCGCGGCGCTATGCCAAGGAAACGTATGACCGCGATATTTGGATGAGCGGCAACTTTTTCACCTGCATGCCGGTCTACTATCCGTTCGAGAACACCGTGGACTGCGTGATCACCGAAATGGATCACACGCTGTTCCGGCAGCCGCATTGGTATCGCTATATTGCGGGCTTCTCGAACGACAAGCCCGTGATCGTCGCGGAAAATCCCTACGGCGGCATTATCCCGCAGCTGTTGGAGCAGCTCAACAAGGGCAAAGGCTATGACCTCTACCGGCTGCTGCTGCTGGAAGCGTCGGTCTACGGCTGCAATATGAGCGTGCCTTACGGCGGATGGATGGGCAACACGATCAAAACCGGCTTTTGGCCCCCGCGCGACGTGACCGAGCAGGTGCAGACGTTTTTAGCCGAGCACGACGATTTGTTCGGCAAGCGCAGCGGCGCAAACGTACTGGTGCCGTATTCATTCCCGAGCTACTACTGGCGTGAGGTCACCAAGAAGGGCGGCGGCGACCAGTTCACCGATGTGGATTCGATTCTGTTCTACAAGTCCGTCGAGGAGCAGAGCGAGAACGCGTCCCGTCTGTCGTTTTGGGAGATCATCCAACGGCTTTCCGAGCAGCAGACGCTGTACGACGTGCGCATGTTCGGCGACGACGAGCTGCGCCCCGACCGCGTTTCGGCGGACGACTGGACGCAGTACGACCTGATCATCCTGCCGGAATGTGATTATCTCACGGCGAATCAATGCGAGGAGATCGAACGCTTTGCCCGCCGCGGCGGCAAGGTGCTGCTGTTCGGCCTGACCGCTTTGAACCGGCCCGGCTGGGCGGAGCGCATGACCGCGCTGCCGAACGTGATCCTCGTCCCGAACCCCGCGCCGCGCCGCGCCGCACTGCGGCTGTTTACAGACGCGTTCAAGCTGCTGTATCGCGGCTGCGAGCAGCTTTCGATCCAAACCGAAAATCCCAAGGACGCCGCGTTTATCGGCGCGAACAGCCACGAAGCGAACGGCAAACGCAGTCTGCATCTTTTGAACTACCGCTATGACGCGCAAAAGGACGCCGTGCAGCCGATCGAAAACGTGACGGTCCGGTTCCGTCCCCGTGCCGCGGCAAGCGGGGCAAGGGTCATCGACCTTGACGGCAAGCCGATCCCCGCCGACGTGCGGATCGAAAACGGCGCGCTGACCGTGCGCCTTTGGACTCTCCCGCTGTATGCGGCTATCGTAATGGAGTAAAGGAAACAAACGTATGGAAGAAAACATTCTTGTCACCGGCGAACCCCTTTCCAAGGGCAAGTTCAAAACCCCGAGCAAGGAATTCGGCATCATGCCGTTCTGGTTCTGGAACGGCGAAATGTCCTACGACGAGATCGCCTATCAAATCAGGGAATACAAGGCCAAGGGCTGCCCCGGCTTCTACATTCATGCGCGCTTCGGCGTGCGCGAGGAGCTCGGCTATATGAACGAGGACTGGCTCGACCGCGTGAAGTTCACAATCGAAAAGGCGCAGGAGGAGGGCTTGCAGGTTTGGGTATACGACGAGTATAACTGGCCGAGCGGCACCTGCGGGCAGACGCTGATGAAGGATCATCCCGAAATGACGAACGTGTATCTGGAGCTTGTGGACGGCGATCTGCCGGGACAGTTCTTCACGTTCATGGAGGGCACCGATTCGCGCTACAACGACCTCGAACAGTCCGAGCCGGTCTATGCCTGCGCGATCAAGCTGGAGGACATGCAAAACGGCAACTATGAGATCGTCGATCTGATGCCGTCGCTGTCGTTCGACAAGGTCATCACGTGGGAAGCGCCAAAGGGCCCGTGGAAGCTGTTCTACTTCATCGAGCGCAAGAGCACCTGGTATGCGGACGTGCTGAACCCCGAAACGACCAAGAAGTTCATCGAGTACACGCATGAGCGGTACAAGGCGTACCTTGACGGCGATTTTAGCAAGCAGGTCAAGGGCTTCTTTACCGACGAGCCCGCCATGCACTATTTCGAGACGGGCCGCGATAACTTCATTATCCCGTGGACGCACGGCATGTTCCGCATCTTCCGCGAGCATAACGGCTACGACCTCAAAAAGAACCTGCCGAAGCTGTTCTTTGACTGCGGCGGAGACACCGAGCAGGTGCGCTACGATTTTTGGAGCACGCTGACCGATCAGTATGAAAAATCCTATTTCAAGGAAATCGAGGACTGGTGCGCGGACAACGACGTGATCTTCACGGGGCATCTGCTGTATGAGGAATCGCTCCGCGCCCACGCCCGCGTGGACGGCAACCTGTTCAAGCATTTGCAGCACTTCCACATGACCGGCGTGGATCACCTCTATCCGCGCATCGGCACACGGGAGATGGAAAACGAGCACGTCGCGCTGAAGATCGCATCGAGCGCGGCGCACCAGAACGGCAGCGCGCGGCTTGTGTGCGAATCCATGGGTGGCTCCTACTGGGACTGCACGATGGAGCGCATGAAATGGATCGGCGACTGGGAATACGTTCTCGGCGTGAACCAGTTCATTCCGCACGGCTTCCATTACACGATCGAAGGCGAGCGCAAGCGCGACTGGCCGCCGTCAATGTTCTGCCAGTTTACATGGTGGGAGCAGTACGGCCTGTTCAACGACTATATGACGCGCCTCGGCTATACGCTGTCCGGCGGCGATCACGTCGCCAAGGTGGCGGTGCTCTACCCGATGAATTCGATTTGGGCGAATTACATGCCGAACCGCCGCACGAAGATTTCCGAGTGCATCGAGCGCGAATTTGCGTACATGGCGGATCGGATGCTGCGCCTGCATATCGACTACGACTATCTCGACGAGGACGTGCTGAACGAGCGCGTGCGGATCGAAAACGGCAAGCTCTGCATCCAAGGCGAGCGGTACGAAATGCTGCTGCTCCCGCCCTGCACGCATATCAAGGCCAAAACGCTCGACACGCTCGAAGCGTTCGCGGCGGCGGGCGGCAAGATCGGCGGCGACGCGCTGCTGCCCTATCGGTGCATCGAGGGCGAAGCCAAGGATTTTGCGGCGCGGATAGAAGCCCTGTTCGGCGTCGATCCGGTCGTGCTGCGCGAAACGTTTCTGCAAACGGATAACCGCGAGCAGACAGTCACGGTTCGCCGGCACAACGGCGGCAAGGTCGTGTTCGCTTCGGGCGAAGGCTTCAAGGCAAACCCCGATCCCGAAAAAGGCCTAAGAAATCTCAATCAGCTCCTTCGCGCGTGCGTCACGCCGGAGATCGAGATCGACAGCGAGGAGGTCTTTTACCTCCACCGCGTCAAGGATGGAAAAGACCTGTTCTTTCTCATCAACCCGGTCGATTTCGCGGCGGACTGCGAGCTGCGCTTCAGGGGCGCGCATACGCCGGAGTTGTGGAACCTCGAAACCGGCGATATCCGAAAAGTCACGGTGTACGAGCAGCGCGACGGCTTTACGCGGCTGCGCCTGCATCTGGAGCCGTTCGGCTCGGCGCTCTATTCGTTTGCCGACGAACCGGAGGCCGTGCATGTTTGCGCGTCGGATATGACCGTCGAGACGTTCGATCCCGCAACCCGCACCGCGACCGGCTTTGCACGGCTCGAAACCGACGGCGCGATCACGCTGCAAACCGGCAGCGAGCGCGAAACCGTTTCGATCCCCGCGGCAGCGCCCGCGCCCGTCCTCCCGCTTTGCGGCCCGTTTGCATTTGCGACCGACAAGCCGAACAGCCTCAACACTGACGCGTGGAAAATGACCTACGCGACCGACGCGGACGAGATCGCGGCGATCACGGCAGGCAAGGCGGACATGTCGAGCTGGCTCGATATGCGCATGGGCGCGTGGGAAATGCAGCTCCCGGTCGAGCGCGACGACGCGACCTACCCGGTCACGCTGTGGTATGTCACCAAGGTGCACGCGGCGTATATCCCGGACGATCTGAAGCTGATGATCGACGGCTTCAAGGGCAGCGGCTACACGCTGTTCGTGAACGGCAAAGCGGTCACCGAAACGCCGGAGCGCAGCTATCTGGACGCGGAGATCAAGACCGTGCCGATGCGCCCGTACTTTGTGCCGGGCGAAAACACGATTGCCGTGCGGCTCACCGTCACAAAAAAGAGCGACGGCATGACCGACCTCTTGAAGATTATCGGCAGCTTTGCGGTCGAAACCGCGGACGGCGTCGAAACCATCGTGCAGCCCAAGACCGAGATTACGCTCGGGGACTGGAACGAAAAGGGCTATCCCTACTATTCCGGCACCGGCTTCTACACGGCTAAGGTCAATATCACAAAGGACCTGCTCGAAAAGAAGCTGCTTCTTTCGGCCGATATCGGCCGGGATGTGCTGCTCGTTTCGGTCAACGGCAAACCGGTCAAGACCTGCCTGTGGCGGCCGTATGAAGCGGATCTGACCCCGTATCTGGTCGAGGGCGAGAACGAGATCACGCTCGGCGTCGTCAATACGCTGATGAACCTGCTCGAATCGACGCACAACCCGTCCGGCCTGTTCAAAGCCGAGATCGTGCCGTTCGACCGGTATACGGTCACGTTCTGAGTTATGGAACAGAAGCGTTACAATATCCTGATCGACACCGACATCGGCGGCGACGTGGACGACGCCCTGGCGCTCGCGCTTGCGCTGAACACGCCGTCCGTCCGGATCGTGGGGATCACGAACGTCTACCTTGCGAACGCGTGGCGCGCGGGCGTCACCAAGGAGCTGCTGCGCGTCTACGGACGGGAGGATATCCCGGTCTGCACCGGCGCGGAAAAGCCGCTGATCGGCTGGTGGGACGAAAGCCGCATCCCGAACAGCTCGCCCGATTACGGCGAGTATCGTGGGGAAAAGCTGCCCCACGCCGCGGACTTCATCATCCAAAAGGCGGAGGAGATCGACGATCTCGTTTTGCTCGCCATCGGGCCGCTGACAAACGTGGGCCTCGCGCTTGCCAAAGCGCCGCATATCGCGGGGCGGCTGAAAATCTACATGATGGGCGGGCAGGTGAATAAGGCGCACCCGGAATGGAACATCGTCTGCGACCCGGAGGCCGCGCGCATCGTGTTCGAAAGCGGCGCGGATATCACGATGGTCGGACTCGATGTGACCAACCGCTGTCAGTTTACGCGTGCCGAGGTGGACGAGATCAAAAACACGCCGCGTCCCGGCGCAAGTCGGCTCGGCGTGATGATGGAGCAGTTCATTGTGAACTTCGGCTATCTGCCGATCCTGCACGATCCGTTGGCGCTGGCCGCGCTGCTGTGGCCGGAGCTTGTCAGGCTCGAACGCAAGAACATTCTGATCGAAACGCGCGGCGAATTCACGCGCGGCCTCACGATCGACTGCGACTGGGGCGCGGGGCATCCCGCCATGGTGGCGACCGACGTGGATGTGACCGCGTTCAAGCGGCGCTTGATCGAGGTGCTGAAGACCGTATGAAAAAACTGACATTGATCGGCGGCGGGAGCGTCCGCACGTATTACTTCATCGAATCGCTGCTGCGCTTCTACCGCCGCATGGAGATCGGCGAGGTCGCCGTGATGGATACCGACCCGGTCAAGCTGCGCTACTTCGGCGGCTTGGCAAAGTATCTTTGCACGCGTGAAAAGGCCGAGCTGCGCGTCACACTGCACACGGACGCGGTGGAAGCTCTGAAAAACGCCGATTATGTCGTCACCACCGTGCGCACCGGCGGGGATGAAACGCGCGTGCGGGACGAGCGCATCGCGCTGTCGCACGGCGTGATCGGGCAGGAAACGACCGGCGCGGGCGGCTTTTCGTACGCGATCCGCACGATCCCGGTCATGCTGGACTATATGCGCCTGATCCGCGAGCACGCTAAGCCGAACGCTCCGGTGTTCAACTTTACGAATCCGTCCGGTCTTGTCACGCAGGCGCTGTACGACGCGGGCTATGACAACATCATCGGGATCTGTGACAATGCGACCGGCATCAAGATCGACACGGCGAACGCGCTCGGCGTCAACGCAAGCGATCTCGTCGTCAAGGTCTACGGGCTGAACCATCTTTCGTGGGCGAACCGCGTCGAGGTCGGCGGCGTCAATATTCTGCCGCGGCTGCTGGCAAATGATTCCTTCATCGAGGGCTTCCACCAGTTCCGGTACTTCGACCGCGACTTGATCCGACGCTTAAAAGCGATCCCGAACGGCTATCTCTATTACTTTTACCACCGCGAGCGCGCGCTGCATAACCTGTTGTCCGCGCCCGAAACGCGCGGCGAAAGCATCCTCCGCATCAACACGGCGATGATGGCAGAGCTGAAAAAGCACGATATCGACGCCGAGCCGGAAGCGTGCCTTGCGATCTACCGCGAGTACATGCGCCGGCGCGAGGGCAGCTATATGCAGATCGAGCTCGGCGGCAGCGTGCCGCATGGCGCGGCGGTCGATCCCGATGCACTCGGCATCCGGCAGCTGCTCGGAAATAAACCCGTTACGGAAATCTACGAGGGCTATGCGGGCGTCGTATTCAACTATATCGACAGCGTGCAGGAGGATAAGGGCATCGACCTTGCGATCAGCGTCCCGAACCGCGGCGCGATTTCCGTGATGGCGGACGACGACGTTTTGGAGATTACCTGCCGGATCGGCAAGGACGGCGCGGTGCCGATGCGCTTTGCACCGGAGGAGATCGACGAAACGAACCTCGCGCTGATGAAGACGATCAAGCGGTATGAACGGCTGACCGTGGAGGCCGTGCAAACCAAGTCCAAGGCCGCCGCGCGCGAGGCGCTGATGCAGCACCCGCTTGTCGGGGACTATGCCTTGGCCAAGGCGCTTGTGGACGAGTATGCGGCGCTGAACGCGCCGTGGATCGGAGAATGGCGATGAAGCGCATCCTTTGTATCGCGGGAAGCTGCTGCGATCTGGTGTTCGGCGGGCTCGACCGCCTGCCGTCCTTGGGAGAGGAAATCTTCGGCACGCATTTTTCGATGCAGGCGGGCGGCGGCGCGAACACGGCGGTGCAGCTCGGACGGCTCGGCGCCGACGTGTCGTTTTGGACGCTGCTCGGCCCCGACCTCGCGGGCGGCATCGTGCGGGACGCGCTTGTAAAGGCGAATGTGCGGCTGATCGAGCACGGGCAGATCATCGGCAGAACTCCGGTTTCGGCCGTGCTGAGCACGAAGGAGGATCGCGCCTTTGCGTCGTTCGATGCGGGCGATCCGCTGATCGAAAACGTCGCGGCGCTCGAAACGGCGATTGCAAAAGCCGATATCGTGCATACGTTCCTTGGCTACTGCCTGTCGTATCCGATAGCGGAGCTGTGCCGCAAGCATCATAAAATCCTGTCCGTGGACTGCTCCTTTTGCGACGCACCGGGCGAGCAGACCGATGCGATCCTGCGCGAATGTGACTACTGGAAGGGCAACGAGGGCGAGGCGCTCCGTCTGACTGGCGCGGCCGACGTCGAAACGGCGCTTTTGCACCTTGCGGGCATGGTGCGACGCGGCGCCGTCGTCACGCTCGGCGGTGAAGGAAGCCTCGGCACGGAGCGCGGCAGGACGCCGGTTTTTGTCCCCGCCGCGCCGATCGAGCGTTTCGTTGACGCCTGCGGCGCGGGCGACGCGTATGCGGCGGGCTTTTTGTTCGGACTGGCCGACGACGAGCCGTTTGCGGCCTGCATGGCGCGCGGCGCGGCCCTTGCCGCCTCGGTCGTACAGCACTATGGCGGCACACCGGAGCAAGAGCGCTTCTGCAACTGAAAAACACAGATTTGACGCATGAGTAAACGTTTTCAAATTTTTTCCGAAAACCACTTGCATCTATGTAAAGATTATGTTATCATGCAGTTGGGAAAAGGTTTACTCAAAATTTACCCCTACAAAAATACAAACAGGAGAGAACGTATGAAAAAGGTATCTTGGTTATTGGCAGTTTTGATGCTGCTTTCGGTCGTTTTCGGCTGTACGGCGACCCCGGCGCCCGCCGCGTCCACGCCGACCGAAGCGCCCGCGGCAACCGTGACCGAAGCGCCCAAGGCAACGGAAGCGCCCGCACCCACCGAGGCGCCCGCGCCGGAACCCGAGGCCGAACCGGTCAAGGAGCCCGCTGTGTACAACAGCGTCGAGGGCTTTCATGACGATACGGCGACCGAAGGCGTCTGGCAGTATTATTACAGCATCGACGACGGCGCGACCGTGACCGATCCCTGCGAGGATTACACCGATTACGGCGGATACGGCGGCTGGCATCCTTGGGAAGGCTCCTATGTGGGCGTCGGCTTCAACCATGACGTCGAAGGGTATCTGGAGTTCAACACCGATCAGCGCGGCGGTTTGATGGGCGTTCTCGTCTTTGAAGCGCCCGCGGACGGCAAGTATGTCGTGACTGCGCAGATCTGGAACCCGTGGGAGCAGGATCTGGACAGCTACACCGTCAAGAACGACAAGTTTGAGACCGTTGTGGAGCAGTCGATGGACGAGCTTGTGGACGTGTACGGCTTCATTACCCCGACCGATGTGGAGATGAAGACCGGCGAAAAGTTGTACTTCATGTGCAACTCCAAGAGCGAATCCTGGGCAAGCGCCTATTCCAACGTCACGATCTACTATGAGCCGCAGGACGAATCCGTCTATGTGATTCCGGAAGTCGTGATGCCGGTTAAGGAAGTGGTCGGCGTCGATCCGGACTTCGAGCAGGAAGCCAAGTGGAACGCGGTAAAGGACTTCGACCGCACCGCTGCGGACGGCTCCAACACGCCTTGGGTCTATGCAACGACTGTGGCATGGGGCGAGTTTGCGATCAACGAAAAGTATGAGGAGCAGGATTGGGACGGCGACGGCAAGGCCGACGCGAACCAGTGGTACTCCGCCGACGGCACCGGCATGGGCTTTAACTTCAACGAAGCCTACGGCGGCAACTATCTCGAACTGAACACGACGGACTACGGCGCGACCGTTTCCGCGCTCGGTTTCAAGGCGCCCGCTGCCGGCACCTACGCGTTCAACGGCTATGTTATGAATATCTGGGGCGCGAATGCGAACATGCTCCGCGTCTATAAGGGCAGCGAGTATTACAAGGACTTCGCCGCCAAGGAATACAAGGAAAAGCCCAACGAGTTTGCGTTCACCGCAAAGCTCGAGGAGGGCGAGATCGTTTGGCTGTTCGTCGATTCCGAGGGCGGCTGGGTCTCCTCCGCACTGTCCGTGTTCGTCAATGAGACCGAGGATGCGCCGGTCGTCGAGGTGAATCTGCTGCAGGACGCCAAGTGGGCGGCCTACCGCGACTTTGACCGTACCGCGGCGGACGGCTCCAACACGCCGTGGATCTACGCCACGACCGTGGCATGGGGCGAGTTTACGACCAACGTGAAGTATGACGAGCCCGACTGGGACGGCGACGGCGCACCGAACGCGAACCAGTGGTATTCCGAGGACGGCACCGGCATGGGCATTTCGTTCTCCTACGATGAGGGCTACCTCGAGCTGAACACGACTGACTACGGCGCGACCGTGTCCTGCCTCGGCTTCAAGGCTCCGGCCGCAGGCACTTACGCGTTCAACGGCTATGTCCGCAACCCGTGGGGCCAGAGCATGAACCTGCTCCGCGTCTATAAGAACGCCGATTACTTCGCCGACTTCCCGGCGGGCGAGTTCGTCGATGCGCCGAACGCGTTCGACTTTGAGGTCGAGCTGGCCGAAGGCGACATCGTTTGGGTGTTCGTCGATTCCAACGGCGGCTGGGTCAGCGCGGCGGTCGCTCTGTTCGTCAACGAGAAGTAATTCCAACCGTACAGCATAAGTCAGGTTGCGGAGGTTATGAGGAGGCAGCCTCCTCGTAACCTCCTTTTCCGTTCAAAAGGGAGAGAACGATGAAACCATTTCGCAAGCAGGAACAGCATTTCACGGCGCTCCGCACGCTGTTGGAGCGCGGCGTGTATCACGCGGCGGCTCCGCTTTCCATGACGGCCTTGATCACGTCCGATCCCGTGCCGTATGAAAACAGGGCGACAGAGACGATGACGCCGCTTGCGCCCGGCGATCATTGGGGCGATCTGTTCGACTGCGCATGGGTGCACTTTACCGCGCCGCTGCCCGCCGCATTTCCGCCGGAGGCCGCGCTGTGCCGGCAAAAGCATTGGGCGCTGCTTGTCGATCTGTCCGCCGAGGGACTGGTGTATAACGCGCTCAGCGAGCCGGTGCAGGGCTTAACGAGTGCCACGTCGCGCAACGAGTTCCCGCTCGGGCTTTGGGGCAAGCGCACGGTCGAGCTGGCCGATACGATCCAAAACGGACGCATCGATTTTTGGGCGGACTTCACCTGCTGCGACGTGGAGGGACAGTACCGCAACGGCGGCCGCGTCAAGGAGGCGTGTACCGCTTGGGTGGACGACCTCTGCCGCGACGCGTTCTATGACTGGCAGATCGTCCAAAGCCTGTTTGTCGGGCTGATGGAAAACGGCGATCCCTACGGCGAGGAGGTCGGCGCGGTTTTGGAGCGCGCGGCGGCGGTTCTGGAGAATGCGCTCGGGCTGACCTATTCCGAAGCGGAAGGCATGCAGTCCGGCACCACGCCGTTTTTCGGCCGCGACGCATACTTTACCGACGAAACGCCGAGCGCCGTCGAAGCCGCGGGCGAGCGCCTTTCGATCTGGCCGGACGCGGAAACCGAACCGACCAAAAGGACGCAGCTTGTTTTGCAGCAGGACGCGCTGACCGAGGTGCGCCGGATTCTTGCCGAGGTGCTGGACAGAAAAAACGAGCATCCCGATTACGTGTATTCCGCCATCGGGCACAGTCATCTCGATTTGCTGTTCCTTTGGACGGAGCGCGAGACATACCGCAAGAGCGCGCGCACGATTGCGAACGTGCTGCGGATCATGGATATTGATCCGAACTATCAGTTTACGCTGAGCCAGGCGCCGGTCTACCGGTGGCTGAAGGCGCAGTATCCGTCCCTGTACCGGCGGCTTTTACGCCGCGTGGAGGAGGGGCGGCTCGAAATCGTCGGCGCGCTGTATATCGAGTGCGACACGAACCTGCCCTGCGGCGAATCGCTCGCACGGCAGCTGCTGTACGGCAAACGCTTTTTCCGCGAAGAATTTCATAAAGATATGCGCGTTTGCTTTTTGCCCGACGTTTTCGGCTATTCGGCGGCGCTGCCGCAGCTGTTGAAGCTCGCGGATGTGCCCTACTTTACGACCAACAAGCTTTCCATGAACGACACGAACCGTTTCCCGCGCTATACGTTCTGGTGGCACGGGCTCGACGGGACGCGCGTTCTGACGCACATGCCGCCCGAAAACAGCTACACCTCGGCGGTCGTGCCGCAGATGGCGCTGTACGGCTATTACCACGACACCGACAAGGACCTTTGCCCGCGCGGACTGGAGCTGTTCGGCCTCGGCGACGGCGGCGGCGGGCCGGGCTTGGAGCATGTCGAGCGGCGCAGGCGGACGAGAAACCTCAAGGGCTGTCCGCCGTTTGAGGACGAGTTTGTCGTGGACTTTTTCGACCGGATCGCCAAGGACGCCGACCGCTATCGCGCATGGCACGGCGAGCTGTACTTTGAACGGCATCAGGGCACCTATACCTCGATTGCGCGGCAAAAGCGGTGGAACCGCACGCTCGAAACCGACCTGCATGCGTTGGAGCTTGCGGCGTCGCTTGCGCTCGGTACGGACGGTTACGAGTACCCGGCGGCATGGCTGAAAAGCGCGTGGGAGGATGTGCTGTTATACCAGTTCCACGACTGTCTGCCCGGTTCCGCGATCCCGCCTGTGTATGAGCAGACGCAGGCGCGCTATGCCGAGCTGCATGCGCAGGCCGAGGGGAAGCTGCAGGAAGCCCTTGCTGCGCTGACCCAGCACATGGGTAGGGCCGGTGCGCATGGCACGGTCGTGCTGAATCCGTCGCCGTTTGCGCGAACCGAGCGGATCGGCAGCGGCTTTGCGCCGGTCACGCTGCCGCCGTGCAGCGCGGTGTGGCTCGATGGCGAGATCCCCCAAGCGCGCACAACCGTGTCGGCACAGCAGCCGCCGTACACGCTCGAAAACGAATACCTTTGCGTGACCGTTCATCCGGACGGCACGATCACCGACCTATACGATAAGCGCACGGGCAGACGGCCTTTGGCGAACGATAAAGCCGGCAACGTTTTGACGCTCTACCCCGACGAGCTGACGCATTGGGACATCAACAAGGCGTATCTGCATGAACAGGGGCAGCGGGCAATCTGCACGGCCTGCGAACGGTTTTCAACCGAGACCGCCGAGGGCGTGCGTCTAACTTATGCGGTCGGCGAGCACTCGACGCTTTGGCAGACGATCACGCTCGAAAAGGGCAGCGCACGACTTACATTCGACTGTCATGCGGATTGGCAGGAGGAATACCAAATGCTGCGCGTTTCGTTCCCGACCTCGATCGTCACGGATCACGCAACGTGCGAAATCCAGTTCGGCCACCTCGACCGTCCGACGCATCACAATACGTCGTGGGACGAGGCGAAGTTTGAGGTCTGCGCGCAGCGCTGGGTCGATATGACCGACGCGGCGGGCGGCGCGGCGCTGCTGGCGGACTGCAAATACGGCTATAAGGTGTGGGACAACGTGCTCGACCTTTGCCTGCTGCGCAGTCAGAACTGTCCCGCCGAGCACGGCGATATCGGCGAACATGCGTTCACCTACGCGCTGCTGCCGCACGACGGCGATGCGTATGACGGCGGCGTGATCGCGGAGGGCTACCGGCTGACCTATCCGCTGCCGCACCTAAGCGTCGTCGGCGCGGGCGGCGAAACGGCGCTGTGTCCGTTCCGGGTCACGGCGGGCACGGCGGTGCTCGAAACCGTCAAAAAGGCCGAGGACAGCGATCAACTCGTCCTGCGGCTCTATGAGGCCAAGGGCGGCGCGACGACCGCGCGGCTTGCGCTTGCGGGTTATGCGCCGGCGGCGATCTGCAATCTGTTGGAGGAGCCGACGGGAGAAGCGTATACGTGGGAAAACGGCGAGCTGGTTCTGCCGTTCCATCCGTTTGAAATCAAATCCATTCTGGTACAACGAACCTGACCGCTGATGCGGCACGAAAGGAGCTTTATGAAACGTTCCCAAATCAATCAAATCATCCGCGAAACGGAAGCGCTTTTGGCGGCGCATCAGATCCGCCTTGCGCCGTTTTTCAACTGGACGCCCGAGGAGTGGGCCAAGAAGGGTCACGAATGTGACGAGATCCGGGACAACGCGCTCGGCTGGGACGTGACGGACTTCGGCGCGGGCGATTTCGACAATATCGGCCTGACCGCGCTGACGATCCGCAACGGCAACGCCAAGGAGCCGGGCAAGTATCCGAAGCCCTATGCCGAAAAAATCCTGATCGCGCGCGAGGGACAGGTCACACCGCTGCACTTCCATTGGTACAAGATGGAGGACATCATCAACCGCGGCGGCGGGGTGCTGATGATGCAGCTGTATAACGCGACCGAAAACGAGGAACTCGACCTTGTGAACCCGGTTGAGATCGTGTCCGACGGCGTGAAGCTGACGATCCCCGCAGGCGGGTATCTCGAACTGCAGCCGGGGCAGAGCGTGACCTATACGCAATATCTCTATCACGCGTTCTGGGGCAAAAAGGGCACCGGCGACGTGATCGTGGGCGAGGTTTCGATGTGCAACGACGACAACACCGACAATCGCTTTTACGACGTGCCGGGGCGCTTCCCGGCCATCGACGAGGACGAAGCACCTTACCGCCTGCTGTGCAACGAGTACCCGAACGCATGAGACCGTGGTTTGACGCGCATGTGCATGTTCTCGGCGGCAGGCCCGATGCACTCGATGAGTTGCGGCGGATCGAGACCGGCTACGGCTATACCGACGCCAATCTGCTTTCGGTCGAGGGCATGGACGATGCGGCGCAGAACGCGCTTGCGATCGCGTGGAAGCTGGACGGCGAGCGGGAGGCGGCCGAAACGGACGGCGTTTCGCATCGGTATGCGCTCGGCGGGCTGCACCATCGGTATGCGTATGATTACCGAAAAGAGCTCGAAACGCTGTGGGCGCTCGGCTTCGACGGGCTGAAAATGATCGAAAACAAGCCGACCGAGCGGCGGCGGTGGGGGATCGCGCAGAACGATCCCGCACTCGATCCGCTGTATGCCTATGCGGAGGAAAACGATATCCCGCTGCTGATCCACGTCAACGATCCACGCGAATTTTGGGACGAAAAACGCTGTCCGGCATGGGCACGGGACGCGGGTTACTTTTACGACGGCAGTTTCGTTTCGTTCGAGCAGATCCTTTCGGAATCGCTCGATATGCTGAAAAAGCACCCGCGCCTTCGGATCTGCTTTGCGCATTTTCTGTTCCTTTCGGACGATGAGCCTGCGCTGCGCGACATTCTGCAAGCGTACCCGAACGTGTATCTCGACGTGACCGCGGGCACCGAAATGTACCCGAACTTTGCGCGCGATCCCGCCGTGTGGCGGCGGTTTTTCGGGGATTTTGCGGATCGCATCCTATACGGCACCGACAACTGCGCGCCGATGAACGCGGAGGACAAGCGCATTGCGGACGTATTGAACAACCTCGAACGTCGGTTCTTTTTATCGCGCGATCCGATCCCGCTTTGGGAGGATACGGTGGAAGGGCTCGGCCTTGCACCGGACGGCGTACAGGCGCTGCTTTACGGCAACGCAAAGCGATTTTTCGGGGCGAAACCGCGCCCGGTGAACCGCGTTATCGCCTGTCGTTACTTAAGGGAACGGCTATCCGATAAAAGTTTGCAGCTTACCGAGCGGGAGTACGAAATCACGACAAAAACTCTTGCGAAATGCTTGCAATGAAAGAGCATTTCCGATATAATTTCATCATTAGTACCAGAGGACGTTAAGGCGTATGCAGAAGAAAATTTCGATCAAGGATATTTCCGAACAGGCCGACGTGTCGATTGCGACGGTGTCGCGCGTGATCAATAAAAACGGCCGCTACTCCAAGGAAACGGAGGAGCGGGTGCTGCGCGTGATCCGGGAAAACAACTATCAGCCGAACCTGATTGCAAAGGGGCTTCGGGTGCAGCGCATGAAGAATGTGGGCATACTTGTCCCGGATATCAAGAACGAATTTTTCACCAAGCTCGTTTATGAGATCGAGCGCAACCTCTTTGCCGCAGGCTATGAAACCTTCGTCTGCAACACCGACGAGGACGAATCCATCGAGCGCCAGCATCTGGCCATGATGCAGATGCAGAGCGTTTGCGGACTGATCTTCATCGCTGGCAGCGCGCCCGCCGCCTCCGGTCGCAAGGAGCATATCCCGACCGTCTATATCGACCGCATCCCGGCCGAGCCCGGCCAAAACGACTGCATGATCACCAGCGACAACGTCGAGGGCGGCTACCTTGCAACCAAGGAGCTTTTGGAGCAGGGCGCGCGCCGCATCCTGTTTATGACAAGCCGCCGCCGCGTCTCCTGCTATGCCGAACGCTTCGAGGGCTATTGCAAGGCGCTCCGGGAATTCGGGCTAAAAGAAACCGACCGCATGGTGGTCGCGCTGAACTCCGTTCGCTATCAGGACGCTTACGACAGCATGAACGCATTGTTGGACGAGGGCGCTTCGTTCGACGGCGTGTTCGCCGGGTCCGACTGGCTCGCGCTCGGCTGTTACCGCGCGCTGTGCGAGCACGGCAAGCGCATCCCGGCGGATGTGAAGCTGGCGGGCTACGACGATATCTCGATCACCGCGTTCAACGCCATTCCGATCACGACCGTGCATCAAAAGGTGGACGAAATGGGGCGCCTCGCCGCGCAGCAGCTGATCGCCGTCATCGAGGGCGAGTCGGTGGAGAAGCGCCTTTCGCACGTTCCCGTTACCCTTGTGCCACGTGCGTCCACGCGCGGCTGACCTTTCCTGCCCGCAGCGGCGGCCGACCACACCAAGACAGCTTTTCCGCGGGAAAAGCCGCGTTGGGAAAACGATTAACCGGAGGAACTATGGAAGCCATCGAAGTTTTGCTCAGCATGGATATCGGCGGCACGAACTGCCGCATGGGACTGTGCAGCAGGGACGGCACGCTGTATGAAAAGGAGATCGTCTCGACCGAGACGATGGCGGAGGAGGGCTTTGCGGATGCGCTTGTGCGCCGCATGCGCGCCTTTTTGCAGCGGGCGGGCAAGGCATACGCGGTGCGCGGCATAGCCATGGGCTTTCCCGCCACGATCGACAAGGCGCGGCGCGTCGTGCTGCAGGCGCCGGCCATCGCGGGCATGGAGCACTTTGCGGTCTGCGATCTGCTCGAAGGCGCGTTCGGCCTGCCCGTGTTTTTGGAAAAGGATGTGAACCTGCTGTTCGAGTACGACCGCAAGAACCTGCACCTGCCGGACGAGGGCTTGGCCATCGGCATTTATTTCGGCACCGGCATCGGCAACGCGATCTTCTATAACGGTAAACCGTTCCTCGGCGCGAACGGCGTCGCAGGCGAGCTCGGTCACATTCCACAATGGAAGAACACGCGTGAATGCGGCTGCGGCAACATCGGCTGCCTCGAACCGTTCGGCGGCGGCAAGCGATTGGCCGAGCTGTGCAGAACGACCCATCCCGACGCCAATATCCGCACGATCTACCGCGACTGTGCGGGCGATCCCGACGTATGGGGGCAGGTGGACGCGATGGCGATAGCGGTGGCGACCGAGGTCAATATCCTCGACCCGGCTTATGTCGTGCTCGGCGGGGGCCTTTTGCAGATGGAGGGCTTCCCGATCCCGTATTTCGAGCAAAAAATCAGGGCCTACGTGCGTAAGCCCTATCCCGAACAAAATTTGCGGCTCGTCTATTCCCGTCCCGATCAGGAGAACGGCATCATCGGCGCCGCGTTCTACGGCTGGGAGCAGCTCAACCGTCAGGCCTGAGCCGCCCGGATCGCTTCGGCAAGCCGCGCGTTCCACGCCTGCGCCTGTTCCTTTGTGGCGGCGGGCAGCTCTTTGAGCGTGTAGCTTCGTCCGACGCCCGCCCACTTTTGCACGCCGATGGTATGATACGGCAGGATCTCGTATCGCTCGATGTTCGGATGCGCGGCGATCACCCGCCCCGCGAACGCAAAGTGCGCGTCGGTATCGTTGACGCCCGGGATGATCGGCAGCCGCAGCCAGATCGGTTTTTGCACCGCCGAGAGCGTTTCAAGCGTCGTCTGCCAGCGCGCAAAGTCCCCGCCGGTGTACGCTTTCAGCGTTTCGGCGTCGGGCGCTTTGCAATCGAGCAGCCACAGATCGACGAGCGGCAGCAGCGTTTCGAGCGTTTCGGGCGTGATACAGCCGTTCGTTTCGAGCGCGGTGTGCAGCCCTTCGGCCTTGCATTGTTCCAAACACTCACGCAAAAAGGCGGCTTGCACGGTCGGCTCCCCGCCCGAAAACGTCACGCCGCCGCCGCTTTGCACATAGTAGGCGCGGTCGCGCAGCACGACGGCAAGAACCTCGTCCGCGGTCATTTCCCGCCCTGTGATTTTCAGCGCGTTTTGCGGGCAGACCTTGATGCACGCGCCGCATAGGGTACACTTATTTTGCAGCACGGTATGCGTCCCGTCCGGAAACCGGTGCACCCCGGCAGGGCAGAGGCGGGCGCATCGACGGCACCCGATACAGAGCGCGGGCAGCAGCTCGATTTCCGGGCGCGGCGAAAACGATTCGGGGTTGTGACACCAAATACAGCGCAGGCTGCAGCCCTTCAAAAAGACGGTCGTGCGGATGCCCGGCCCGTCGTGATACGCACAGCGCGAAATATCGAATACGATTCCCATAACTTGACTCCGAGAAAACGATTACACAGCCAGTATACCAAACTTTTTCGGCGCTGTCCATAGCGCGGAGGGAGACGACATGACGTTTTATGAATACCTGAAAGCCTTTACCGAAACGTATCGGGCGCATATCCATGACGACGTTTCTTTGCGCGAAGCGTATTGCATCGCCGTGCAGAGCCGCTATGAATTTCTGCCGCTGCAGGCGGGCGAGCCGCTTGCCGGGCGCAAGCGCGTCCTGCCGGTCGGCTTTTTGAATGAACCCCTGCTCGGCAGAAGCGTGTGCTGGTTCGTCGATGAGGGCCGCGCCATGCTCGCCCTCGAAAATGACGGCGCGACCGAAGCCGAGATCGAGGACGCCAAGGCCATGCTTGCCTTTTGGCGAACGCAGGAGACGCGGAAAAACCTGCGCGCATCGTACCCGGCGGACATTGCCGAGGCGCTGCCGGAGGATATCTACTGGGAGCACAGCGAGGTCGCATTCCCGCTGTACCGCGTCGTCGGTTCATATCTCGATTACGACAAGCTCCTGCGGCTCGGGCTTGACGGCATGAAGGCCGAGATCGAAGCGTATCAAAAGGCCGCCGCGCCGGGCTCGACCGCCGACGGCCTCTATCGCGGATGCCGGATCGCGCTCGATGCGCTGTCCGACGTTGCGCGCCGTTATGCCGAAAACGCCGCGGCGCTCGGCAATGCACGGCTTTCTGTGGCACTCAACAAGATCGCACATGAAAAGCCGGATACTTTCTTGGAGGCGATCCAGCTGGCATGGCTGTACAGCCTGATTTCCGGCGTGCTGAATTACGGCCGCATGGACGATTACCTCGGGGACTATTTGGCGCGCGATCTGGACAGCGGCGCGATCACCGAGGCCGAGGCGCTGGACATTCTCTGCTGCCAATGGCGGCTGATTGACGAGCGCAAGACCGTGTTCCACGGCCGCGTGATCATCGGCGGGCGCGGACGGCACAACGAAGCGAACGCCGACCGCTTTGCCATGCTTGCGATGGAAGCCTCCCGCATCGTCGCGGAAGCCGAGCCGCAGCTTTCCCTGCGCTTTTACGAAGGGCAGAACCCCAAGCTGATGGAAAAGGCGCTCGACGTGATCGGCGAGGGCAAGGTTTACCCGATGCTCTATAACGACGATGTGAATATCCCGTCCGTGATGCGCGCGTTTGATCTGCCCGAAAGCGAAGCGGTCAATTATTGCTTTTTCGGCTGCGGCGAGTATGTGATCAACAAGCGCAGCACCGGCTCCCCGAACGGGATCATCAATCTTTTGAAGGCGCTCGAAATTACGCTGTTCAACGGGCATGACGTGCTCGATCCCAAGGCGCGCGGCTTGGCGCTCGGCGCGTTCGAGAGCTTCACATCGTTCGAGGATTTCTACGCCGTATACAAGGAACAGCTTGCGTTCTATATCGAAAAGCTCGCGCGGTGCGAGAAGATGGAGTACGACTATTGCGCCAAGGTCGGCTCGTTCCTCTACATCTCGATGCTGATGGACGACTGCATGGCGCGCGGCAAAAGCCTGCTCGCGGGCGGCGTCCGCTATGAGGGCGGCACGCTCGAAACCTACGGCAATATCAATACCGCGAACAGCCTCTATGCGATCAAAACGCTCGTGTTCGAGCAAAAAAAGATCGCGCCCGATATGCTGCTTCGGGCGCTGCAAAGCAATTTCGAGGGGTATGAAGCGGAAAGGCGGATGCTGCTCGACGCCGAAAAGTACGGCAACGATCAGGACGGCGCGGACGCGATGGCCGTGGATCTGCACGAATATGTCTGCCGCACGGTGCGCGATCTGGCGCCGCAGGTGGGGCTGCACAGCTACATGGTCGTCATCATCAACAACGAAGCGAATACGGTGCTCGGCCGGTTCACGGCGGCTTCCGCGGACGGGCGCAAGGCGCGCGAGCCGATGGCGAATGCGAACAACCCGGCGGGCGGTACGGATCAAAACGGCGTCACGGCCATGCTCAATTCGCTTGTGAAGCTGCGCACCGACATCCACGCGGGCGCGGTGCAGAACATGACGTTCTCGCCCGAGCTGTTCAACGATAACCGCCCGGTACTGCGGGCGCTGCTGCAGACGTATTTTGACAACGGCGGCCCGCAATGCATGATCAACGTTCTGCACAGAGGCGATTTGGAGGACGCGATGGCGCACCCGGAGCGGCATCAAAGCCTGCTCGTCCGTGTCGGTGGCTTCTCGGCCCGATTCGTCACGCTCTCGCCCGACGTGCAGCGGGAGATCGCGTCCAGAACGCTGTATTGAAAAAACGGCGTGCCGCAGAACGACACGCCGCAAAAGCTCCCTTTATTTCATATCCAAGATCACACCGGCATAGGGCGCAAGCTCTGTGCCGTTTTCGTTTGCCGTCACGTCCCCGACGGCGGCGAGCACCGTCCCGCCCTGCGGATAGGACGCAGGCGCATCGGACAGATTCACAAGCACAAGCCGCGTCTGCGCGCCGTCGGTGCGCTTGCAGGCAAATACCGCCGAGCCGGTATAGAGGTATGCGGTATCCATCGTGTTCGGGACGAACGTGCGCTTGGCGGCGATCAGATCGGTGAAGAACGCTTCTAAATTTTCGCCGTTGAGCCGGTAGGTCGCCGGGTCCTCGTCGCCCTGATACGCGAAGATCACGCCGTCGATCCAGCCGAGCGCCGTCCACAGCGCCTTGGCCTTTTCGGTGCCGTACACGACCTGCGCGCGCGCCGCGTCGAACGTCCATGTCACGGTGTCATGGTTGCCCAAAAACCGCAGCTTCAGCTGCCCCGGCACCGAGGTGCGGTGCTCGGCTTCGAGATAGGCGGTCAGCGCCGCCGTAAAATCGGCGTCGGAAAGGTTCGCGTGGTTCAGGTTGAACAGCGTCCGATACAGCGGCATGTCGTAGAACACGTCGGTCACGGCGGCATAGGCGGGGGAGGGATGGAAGTTCTCGGGCAGCAGCAGCACGTTCGCGCCGCCGGCCTTGAAGCCCTCGCGGTAGCAGGACACGACGTTGCGCCCTGCCATCAGACCCGCCGCCGACGCGCGCACGCCGGTGACGGCTTCGTTCCAGTTCGGCAGACCGCCCATGCTGCAGTCGATCCGCGCCCCGTCCAAGCCGAGCTTTTCGGCGTAATACTCGGTCAGCTCGAAATTGTAGGCGGCATAGTCCGGGTGGTTGTAGTCCATCGAGACGCAATCCCACTCGATCCGGTTCTTGCCGTCCTTGTCCTTGGCGATCCAGTCCGGATGCTCCTTCGCAAACGGATAGACCGGGCGCGGGCCGTGCGGCACAAAGTCGAACAGCACCTTCAGGCCGAGGCCGTGCGCCGTGTCGATAAACGTTTTCGCCTCGGCTTCGCCGCCATAGCGCGGGTCGATCACGGCTTGGTCGATCGGCTCATAGACGTTGTCACCCGTGTGCGAGAACACCGGCAGCAGCCAGATCGCATCAAAGCCCATCTCCGCCACCGGCTGGATGCGCTCGGCGTAAGCGGCAAGCGTCCAGCGGTTGAAATAGTCGGTGTCCATCGTGCCGAACGGGTGCGCCGAATAGATCGCGCAAAGGTTCTCCGCGGCGGTCGTGTCGGTCGGCGTGTGATAGCCGAGCGCCGTCCAAAGCTGCGCCACCGCGTCATAGGCGTCGGTGGTCGCGTCGTGCAGCGGCAGGTACAGCGTCCCGACGGTCATCGGCTTGTCCTTGGTCAAATATCCCTCGCACGCGGCCAAAAAGCCGACGCAAGGCTTTTGATTCTCGTCCGACCAGCTGGCGGTCGTCCATTTTTCGACCTCATCGACAAACACGATGTTTTCGGCATGCTCGCCCTCCCGAAGCTGTACGACCGGCGCGGCATAGTCGGCGCTTTCGGCGCGGTAGCGCATCCGCGTCTTATACGCAAGCCGTCCGGACGGCGTACTGCCGGGGAACTCGAATGTCGCGTCCGCGAGCGAAAAGCCCTCGATGCCCGCGGTCACAAACCCGACACCGTTGATCTCATGCCGATCGTCGTCCGAAACCGACAGCGTTGCCGAAAGCGCAAGCGCGCCGTTGAGCATCGTGTAGCCATAGCGCACGGTCAGCGTGCCGTAGGTCATATCGACCGCAAAGCCGTCGCCCGTCGTATCGAACGTGATCGCGTCCGGCGCGGGAAGCTCCTTCATGCGCGGGTAGAGCGTCGGCAGCTCGTAGGTTGCGAGCTTGCCCATGTCGATGTAGCCGAGCTGATTCAACAGCGCCTTGCCGTCGATGCCGAGGTCGATATAGACGCGCCCGAAGGACAGCGCGCCGTCCGCGTTCTGCACCCCGGTCAGAAAGCCGGTATGTTTGTCCACGGTCGCAGTCATACCGCCATGGGTGAACGTGATCGTTTCGTCGCCGTCCGTGCACGTCACGGCGGGGGCGGCGGTCGGTATCGGCGCTTCCGTGGCGGTCGGGGCGGGGCTTTCCTGCGGTGCGGCACAGCCGATCAGCAGGAACAGCAGCAAAGCAAAGCAGAGAGCCGGCCGCGCCATGCGGGAAAAACGGTTCATCTTACACCTCCGCGTCCAGGATCCGGTAGGCCCACGGCGCAAGCGGGGCGGAGGCTTCGGCGTCCGTGCTGTCAAACAGCAGCTTGCCGGAAGCGCCTGCCGGGATCGGCTGCGGCGCGTCGGAAAGGTTCAGCAGCACCCACACGCTGTGCTCACCCTCGGTCTGATACGGGGCGGGCGGCACATCCTCCTTCACACGCAAAAACGCCATCACCGGCGTGCCGGTATGGAGGTACTCGGTGCGGTTCGAGCCGCGCGGGATAAAGCGGCGGCGGGCGGAAAGCAGTTCGGTGAAGTAGGCCGTCAGGTTCTCGCCGTCGTGCCCGTAGATCGCCGGATCCTCGTCACCCTGATAGAGCATCGGCACGCCGTCGAGCAGCGCGATCAAGGCAAACAGCGCCTTCGCGCCGTCCGTGCCGTAGCAGTCCACGGCGCGCTTCGATTGCCACACCCACGAAACCGTGTCGTGATTGCCCAAAAAGCGCATCTTGTGGTAGTTCGCCGGGAACAGCCACGCTTCGCGCTCCAGGTAGTCGGTCAGCCCTTCGACGAACGCCGCGGGATCGGTGTGCAGCTTGGCTTCCAGATCGACGAACGCACGGTATAGGTTCATGCCGTAGAACAGGTCGGTGCAATGGTAGTAGTTCGGGATCGGGTTGAAGTTTTCCGGCAGGATGAACGACGGCTTGCCGCCACGCAGAAACCCTTCGCGGATCGCCTCGGTGATGTGAACGCCGGCAAGGACGCTGTTGCCGCTCGGCCGATTGCCGGGGTAGGGCCGCCAGTTGGAGAGCCCGCCCATCGCGCAGTCGATCCGCGCGCCGTCCACGCCGAAGCGGTCCACATGATCGTGCACCAGCTCCGCGGTGTATTCCTGATAGCCGGGGTGGTTGTAGTCCATCGAGACACATTCCCATTCGTCCTGCAAAGAGCCGTCGCGCCGCTTGGACGGCCATGTCGGGTTGTCCTGCGCAATCGGAAATTCCGGCGCGGGGCCGTGCGGCACATAGTCGAACAGAATCGTCATGCCGAGCGCGTGCGCCCTGTCGCAATAGTATTTGCAGCCCTGTTCGCCGCCGTAGCGCGGGTCGATCACGCCCTGATCGGTCGAATGGTAGACGCCGCCCGCGTCATGCTCAAAGACCGGCAGCAGCCATACGTGGTCGATGCCCATGGCCTTGAGCTTCGGCAGGTACTCGGCATATTGATAGAGATCGTCCTTTTTCGGGAAGCCCGCGTCCATCGTGCCGGACGGGTGGCAGGAGTACATCACGCCGTCCGTGATGCCGCCGGTCGTGGCCTTGTAACCGAGGCTTTCGACGAGTGCGCGCGCCGCAAGGTACGGGTTGCCGCTGTCCACCGGCAGCAGATACAGGCTGCCGACCTTGGCGGTTTCGCCCGTGTGCAGATCCATTTCGAGCGCGGCGTTGTACACAAACGTCGTTTCGCTGCCGCAGCGGTACACGCCGCAGCCCCATTTTTCGATGGGATCGATGAACAAAAGATCGAGATCGCCGTTTGGCAGCTTGGCATGCGTACAGAAGTTGATCAGGCCGGTCTGCACAACCTCGTTGTCACCGAGCTGCCTTGCGTCGCAATGTGCAATCGGGGCGTTGGCGGGGAAGTCGAATACGACCTCGTCGGTCGGCAGCGTCAGCAGAAACGCGCAGGCGTTCAGGTACAGCGGTTTTTCGGCGCGGCTCAAAAGCTGCAAGTCGACTTTCAGGTTCGTTTCGAGCAGCGTATAGGTGACGGTGACGGTCACGGCAGGCAGCGAAAAGACCGCAGTGACATGCGTTTTGTCGTGCGTAAGGGAAACGGGCAAAAGGTCGAACCGCTTGCCGGTGGGCCGGATATTCGGAAGGTTCCATGTACGGAAGTTCAGCATCGACTCGTAAACCAAAAGCTCGTTTGCCATGCGCTCGTCGCAGCCGAAATCGAAGCCGAACGACGCGACCGGTACGGTAAGTGCGCCGCGCGTCAGCTGCACCGGACGCCCCGTTTTTTCGTCAAACGCGCAGCTAAGCGTCGAATTTTGCAAAAAAATCATAAAAAACCTCCGAATTTTGAAAAATTTTTGTTTGCGTAAACGATTACCTATGATATGATAAGCATAGCAAAATCCCTGTAAAATGTCAACCGAAATAGGAGGCTAACGAATGAAAATCGGAATCGGAAACGACCATGCGGGCGTGGAGATGAAGCAGGAAATCAAGACGTACTTAGAGAGCAAGGGCCATGAGGTGATCGACTACGGCACGTACACGACCGAGTCGTGCAGCTATGCGACCTACGGCGAAAAGGTTGCGCGGGCGATCGTGGCGGGCGAGGTTGAGCGCGGCGTGCTGATCTGCGGCACCGGCGTCGGTATTTCCCTGGCGGCGAACAAGGTCAAGGGCATCCGCGCGGCGGTCTGCTCCGAACCGGTCACGGCGCGGCTCGTCAAGCAGCACAACAACGTGCATATCATCGCGTTCGGCGCGCGCATCATCGGCGTCGAAACCGCCAAGGCCATTGTGGACGCGTATCTTGACGCCGAATTCCAAGGCGGCCGCCATCAGACGCGCATCGACATGGTCATGGACATCGAAAATCGCAAGTAACGGGAGGATGTTATGCGGGTACTCGTTTTCGGGTCGCTGAATATCGACCGCACGTATTCCGTGCCGCACTTCGTTCGCGCGGGCGAAACGCTGACGGCTTCGCGCATGGAGCTGTTCCGCGGGGGCAAGGGCTTTAACCAGACCGTAGCGTTGGCGCGGGCGGGCGTTCCCGTAGCGATGGCGGGTGCGGTCGGCAGCGACGGCGACTTTTTGACCGAGCCGCTTTCGGCGGAGGGCGTGGATATTTCGCGTATCAAGCGCACCGACGGCGCGAGCGGGCACGCGATCATTCAGGTCAACGCCGAGGGCAACAACAGCATTATCATCCTTGCCGGCGCGAACGGCACGATCACCCACGCCGACGCGGACGCGGCGCTGTCCGGCTACGGCAAAGGCGATTGGCTGGTGCTGCAAAACGAGATTTCCTCGCTCGATTACATCATCCGTACCGCGCACGAAAAGGGCATGACCGTCGTGCTGAATCCGTCGCCGTTCAACGAGAGCCTGAACGCGTGCGATTTCGGCTGCGTCGATTATCTGCTTGTCAACGAGGTCGAGGCCGCCACGGTCGCGGGGCTCGGCGCGGACGCGTCGTTTGACGATATTCTGTCTGCGGTGCAGCAAAAATATCCCGCCATGAACCTGTTGATGACGCTCGGCCATCGCGGTTCCGTGTTCGTCGGGCGCGACGGCACGCGCGCAGAGAGCGGCATCTACCGCACGAACGCCGTCGATACGACCGCCGCGGGCGACTGCTTCACGGGCTATTTCCTTGCCGCGCTGCTGGCGGGCGACCCGGCAGGCGAGGCGCTCAAGACCGCCGCGATTGCCAGCGGTATTTCCGTCTCGCGCAAGGGCGCCGCGCCCTCGATCCCGCCCCGCGCCGAGGTGGACGCCGTCCCGCGCGAAGCGGTCGGCAGCCGGTTCAGCCGCATCTAAGAAACAAAGAGATTAAAATGAGCGATCCGTTCTGTAACACGGATCGCTCGTCTTTTAGCGGAATAGGTCTATTACGTTTCCTGAAACACGCGGCGGAGGAAGCGCAGGATATGCGGATATTCCTCGCGGCGGACAAAGCCCACGTTCGGGCGCGTCAACATGGCATGGAAGAAGTCTCGCAATTCGTGATGCTCCGCATCCACGCCGTCCTCCCTGAGCCGGACATACATCATGCGCGCGTCGTCGCGCAGGCTCTCCACATCGGAGGCGTCCAGATATGTGGGCGGGAAGCCGTGGAAATCGCCGCACAGCGGGGACAGATACGGATGATCGAGCGGCAGATCGCCCCGGTACAGCTCCGCCACCTGATTGATGCCGAAGATGATGCCGTAGTCCGTCTTGCACGAGCATTCGTAATAACTGTACGCATAGTGCAGAAACTGCGTGACCGGCGAGCACGAGACGATCCCGCCCGAAACCGGCAGGCCGTCGTCGATCAGCTTATGCGTCAGCGCCAATACAAGGTTGCCGCCCGCGGAATCGCCGATCAGCACGATCTTTTTCGGGTCGTACCGCTTCAGAAGATGCCGATAGCCGTCCTCGCAGTCGCTGACCGCATCGAGGCAATGCCAGCGCGGCGTCAGGCGATAATCGACGGAGAACACATTATACCCGACCGTGTTGACAAGATAGGAGAAAAACGTTTTCACCAGAAAGCGCGTATTGCCCATGGCGAAGCCGCCGCCGTGGATGTAGTACAGCACCCGATCCTTTGGGTTTTTGTCCGACGAAAGCAGCCACGCACTGCAGCTTGGCAGCTCGACCTTTTCGATCAAAAGTCCTTTTCTGTCCTTCTCGTCGAGGGTCAGGCAATCGCTGTCCCATTCGTCCTGCCACCGGATCGCCTTTTGCACCCATTCGTCATCCAGCTTTTGAAATTCGTCGGGCAGATTTTTCTTTTTTCGATGACGCTTTATCATCTCATTTCTGATGAAAAGCGCCGGGCGCATCCACCGCATGGCTTATCCCTCCACCATCAGCTTCATATAGGGGTTGCGGGCGATCATCTCGTCGCGCTTGCCGCTGTCCTCAATCCGTCCGTCACACATGACGATCACGTTGTCCGCATGCTCGATCGTAGCAAAATCGTGCGCGATCACGATGGTCGTGCGGCCTTGCATCAGCGCGGCAATGCCGCTTGTGACGGCGGCTTCGGTACGGGTATCGAGGTTCGCCGTCGCTTCGTCGAGGATCAGATAGTCCGGATTCTTGACAAGCGCCCGCGCAATCGAAACGCGCTGCGCTTCGCCGCCGGACAGCTTGGAGCCTGCCACGCCGACATCATACGCCAACCCCTTTTCCGCGACCAGCTCGGATAGGCCCGCAACCCGCACAGCGTTTTGCACCGCTTCGTCGGACGCGTCCTCGATCCCGTAGCAGATATTCTCCTTCAGCGTTCCGGAGAACAGCGCCGTCTTTTGCGAAACGACCGCAAAACGCCTGCGCCAGCTCTTCAGCGAAATATCCTCCGCGCGGTCGCTGCCGATCGAAAGCGCGCCGTCGTTCAACGGGTACAGCCGGTCGATCAGCTTGATCATTGTGGACTTGCCGGAGCCGTTCGTGCCGACGATGGCGGTGACCTGTCCCGCCGGGATCACGACGTTGAGGTTCTGTACGGCGTTGTGATCGGTATAGGCGAACGCGCCGTTTTGCAGGACAATATCGCCCTGCGCCGCACCGGCCTCGGCGCCGGCTTCGACGTTCTCCTCCTCCTTGCGGAACACGGACACGATCTTTTTGGTGCCGCCGATGCCTTCGGAGAAGTACATCGGGAAGCCCATGAAGGCGATGACCACCGCGCTGATGGCGAACAGGAACGCATACAGGGAATTGATCGGCTCGATATTCTTGATCGAGCCTGCGCCGATGGCCGCGACAGCGACGATCAGACAGAACGCGAATGCGATATACGCATAGTGGCCGATGGCCTGCGCCAAGCCCTGATACAGCGCCGTATACAGACCGGCATTATACCGCTTTTCGATGAAGGCATCGCTGCGCTCGATGGTCTTCTGCTCCGCGCCGGACGCCTTGATAAAGCGGATGTTGGCAAAGATCTCGTTGTAATGATCGGTCTGCTCCGCTTTCTTGTTTTGCGCGTACAGCGTCGAGCGGGAGAGCACGCGCGCGGCCCAGTAGGCAAGCGCAAACGCGCCGACAAGGAAAAGGATCAGCACCGGTACGGCATAGCCGATATTGTCCGGTACAATGGCCGACAGCGTGACGACCGTGACGATTGCCTGCAGCAGCGCCACGACCGCATCGAACGGCCTGGAGGCATACTGCGCGTCGAGCGTGATACGGGACAGCATCGCGCCGGGCTTGCTCGTTTCAAAGTCGCGCGCAGGCAGGTGCATCATCTTGCGCCATAGCTTTTTGCTGACGCTTGTGACCATCTCGACGACCGCCCGATCCGCGATCACGACGAGGAATACCATCCCCATTTGGATAAAGTAAGCGATCAGATACATCCAAAGCGGCGTCAGATCCTCCAGCGTGCCCGTATACAGCTTCATATAGTTCTCGTACTGCGTCATCAGAATCAGCACATTGAACACGGAAAGGAACGCGCCGATGATGATCCGCACCCACGGGATCTTCACGCCCTTATACAGCGTGCGCAGGGTATGCCGGGTTTTGATCTCCTCGTAGCTGCCGTCCTTGGTATCGAATACAAAATACTTTTTGAGCTTCATGGCTTCATACCCCCTTTACCAGCTCCGCATATAAGGGAAGCGTTTCGGAAAGCCTTTGGTGCGTCCCCTGCCCGATCAAGCGGCCGTCCTCCAAAACAAGGATGTTATCCGCGTTTTCGATCGTGCGGAGGTCATGCGCGACGACCACAAGCGTTTTGCCCTTGCAATGCGCGTCGATCCGCTGCTGCAAAAGCGCCGTCGCCTCCGGGTCGAGCGCGCTCGTCGCCTCGTCGAGCAGCACATAGTCCGCGTCCGAAAGCAGCATCCGCGCAATGCCGAGCTTCTGCCGCTGTCCGCCGGACAGGTTCTCGCCGCTGTGCCCGATGTCGTAATCGAGTCCGCCGAGCGGCGCAAGGTCGTCATAGAGCAGCACGGCCTTTAAGGCGCCGTTCATTTCTTCATCGGAATATTCACGATTTGCCGAGAAGCGCAGCATTTCGCGCACGGTGCCGCTGATCGCGGGCGCATTCTGCGGCAGATAGGCAAAGCGGCTGCGGTACTGCGTGTAATCCGCGCTTTGGATATCCGTCCCGCCGAGCAAGATCTTCCCCGCATCGGGCGTGTAGAACTTTTCGATCAGATTCAGCACCGTGGACTTGCCGGAGCCGGACAACCCGACGATACCGGTCTTTTTCCCCTGCGGGATCGTGAACGAAAGGTCTTTCAACACATATTCCTCGCCGTAGGCAAAGGAAACATTGTCAAACACGATGTCGCCGGAGGAAAGCGCGCCGGTCGCTTTGGCGTCGGTTTCGTCGTCCAGCTGCAGCACGGCGGACAGGCGGCGCGTTGCGCCCTGCGCTTCCTTCAGCGCGACCCACACCTTTAAGTGGTCCTTGACATTGGTTTCAAACTTAGAGACCAGCAGGATATAGGCGGCGTACATGGCGCGGTCGATGGCGCCGTTGAACATCAAAAGCGTCGGCGGCACGACTATGATGATAATGTCGATAAACCAAATGAAATGGCTGATGAGCTGATTGACGTGATCGACAAGCGCGCCCTCCTTGCGAACCTTGTTCAGCTCGTCGAGCACCTTATCGCCGGATTCGATCTCTTTTTCCTCCGCGCCGTAGGACTTGATCAGCTCGACATTGTCGATCTTCTCCGCAAGGCGGGCGGTGACGGCGGCAAGACGCGCCTGGATCTTGTTCCGGTTGCGGAACGTGATGAGACCGGACAGAAACGCCAAAATCAGAATGCCGGGAATCAGCAGGAACATCGCGCCGAGAAGCGTGGGCTGTCCCATCTGGGCTACGGAGATGATCGCGCCGACCAGATAGAACAGGCGCGGGATCTCGTTGATCACAAGCTCGATCAGAAACGGGGCGTTCTTCGTCGTATCATCGGTCAGGCGGGTGATGAACTCACGCGTATCGGTCGCTTCCAGATCCTTCGTTTTCAGATACAGCACCTTGCCGACCGCGTACTTTTGCACGTTGCGGTCGATCTGCGCGGTCACGATGCCCTGCAGATGCGAGTTTGCGATCGTGCAGCCGATGCCGCCGATGATGACCGCGATCAGCTTCCAGATCTCGGGTACAACGGAATGAATCGGTACGTTTTCCTGCAAAACGACGGCAAGCTGATTGGCGAGCGCAAGCGTCAGGATCGACACCAGCAGGCTCAGCACAAAGCAGACGATCATCAGCACCCACGGCAGTCCTGCATGGCGCAGCATGGAAAAATAATTTTTCCACACGGACGGTTTTGTCTTGTTGTTCATGTGTGCATACGCTTCCTCTCTATGTAGTGTTCAAGGAGAATGCAAAACCCTTTTTGCAGGGAAACAACTCACAGCTCGTAAAACAGCGCGTTCAGCAGGAACGGCACCTGCTTCTCCCATGTGACCTCGGAATGAATCCCGTTCGGCACGATACGGCTTTCCAGCAAGATCCGCTTTTCCTGCAAAAGCGAAACCGCCTCACGGAAGTCCTTTTCTGCCGGGCTGTCGAACAGCTCCTTTTCGCCGTAGTCGATATATAAAACCGTGTCCCGCGCGACCTCGGCGGAGCGGATCATATCCATGACCTCCTTCGAGGAGAAATACGTGGCGGGCGACAGCGCCGCCCCGCGTGAGAAAACGGCGTTGTAGTTGGTGATCGCATACAGCGTCATCAGTCCGCCCATCGAGCTGCCGCCGATGAACGTGTATTTCCGTTCGGGGCGCGTCGGATAATGCGTGTCGATATAGGGCTTGAACGTTTGCGTCAGCCAGTCCATCGTAATTTTGCCGTGGCCCTCAATGTGCCCGAAGCGTTCGTCGTCAAACGTGAAGGGGCTGTATTCGGAAAACCGCCCGCCGAGACGGTAGCTTTCCGGATGCGTGTTGCAGGCGACGGAGGCGACGATCAACGGCAGCTTTGTCTGCTCCAGATACCGCAAAAGTCCCCAGCTTTTGCCGAACGACGCCGTATGATCGAAGAACAGGTTTTGCCCGTCGAACATATACAGCACGGGAAAACGCGTATCGGGAATATCGGGCACATAGACATAAGCGGTTCTTTCTTCGTTTTCGGTGAGTTCCGGAATCGTCAGCGGAAAAATATCAACCATCGGCGGTCACTCCTTTCTGTTTTCCGCGTGTTCAGTCCGTCGGCATGCCGATAAACCGGCGGAATTTGGTCTCGGAATTGTTGAGAATCAGATCCTCGTCGAAGCCGATTTCGTCGAGCAGGGCGATCGCCTCGTCGAAGCTCCCGACCTGCGACGGATCGTGTGCGTCGGAGCCGACGAAGATCGGCACGCGGTGCTGCATACAAAGCGCAAGATAGGTATGGATATTCTCCAGGCAGTTTTTGCGCCACGGGTATTTCACGTGCGGG
>CAMHJE010000002.1:0-88651 GCA_946185305.1 uncultured Clostridia bacterium
CCTTGCCGCAATTCCCGGTTTTCCCCTGTCCTTGCGACAGCTTTGTTAGTATACCGCGGCTTTAACGAAATGTCAAGCACTTTTTTTGCGATTTTTGAAGATTTTTTGGAATATGTTTTTTTACGTCCGCTTTGCCGCGCCGTTGCGGTCGCCCACACATCGACTGCAAATATGTTCACGATTCGTAACGTTGCAATCCCTCCGCGCGTTTGTTATAATAAGTAAATGAGGTGTCACCTATGGAAAAGAAAATGACCAAAGCCGAAATCGCCGCGACGCGCGCCACTGCCGACACGCTGCGCGTCTCCCGGCGTTCCATCCTGTTTTTTATTCGCACGATCGTGCTGCTGCTGCTGATCGTGGCGCTTTGCACGCTCGCGTTTGTCAGCGCGGCGCGGCTGTCGAACACGTATATTCTGATCAACGAGGGCATGAGTCTGCGCGCGGCCGTCATGCTGCGCGGCGGCGACGACCCGGATCTGGCGGCCTACTTCACCGGCGACTGCATCCGCGCCGATGCGGCGCTGCGCACGCAGAGTGTCGCAGCCTATGCGGACTACACGATCACCGGCTATGAATACGATCTGATCATCAATTCGCTGCACGTCTTTCCGTGGCAGGCAGACGCCTACGCGGACGTGACCGAGCAGATCACCTCGCTGAAAGCGACGGCCTCGACCGATTCTGCGGCGGGCGCCGCGCCCGCATGGACGCCGATCCGCTACCGGCTGCACCTTGCAACCATCGAGGGGCGGCGGTACATTTCCGAGATCGAGCTGGTCGAGCTGAACCCGGCGCTGCCGCCCGCCAACACGCCGGATCCGAACCGCACGCCGATCCCGATGGCGACGCCGACGCCGGAGGTCACGCCGCTGCTGGTCGCCGTGCCATGAAGCCGTACCCGTGTGACCGCCCGCTGCTGCTTGCGCCGATGGCGGGCTATACCGATGTCGCGTTTCGCGCCCTGTGCCGCGCGCACGGCTGTGATCTGGCGTATTCCGAAATGGTCAGCGCGAAGGGGCTGCTGTACGGCAGCGTGCGCACCGCCGAATACCTGCGTCTCGGCGACGAGGAGGAGCAAATCGCCGTGCAGCTGTTCGGTCATGAGCCGGACGTGCTCGCCGCCGCCGCCAAGCGCGTGAACGCCGAGCTCGGCGAACGGCTGTGCTGTCTCGATCTCAATATGGGCTGCCCCGCGCCGAAGATTACCGGCAACGGCGACGGCAGCGCGTTGTTGCAAACCCCCGCGCTTGCAGGCCGCATCGTAGAAGCGGTCGCCGCCGCGAGCCGCGCCCCCGTGACCGTGAAATTCCGCAAGGGCTTCGATGCGGAGGAGAACGTCGCCGTGCCGTTTGCCAAGGTGCTCGAGCAAAGCGGCGCCGCCGCGCTCGTCGTCCATCCGCGCACCCGCGCGCAGCAATACAGCGGTTCCGCCGACTGGTCGGTGATCGGCGCGGTCAAGGCCGCCGTCTCCGTCCCCGTGATCGGCAACGGCGATATCACCGGCGGCGAAAGCGCCCTGAGGATGCTGCGCGAAACCGGCTGTGACGGCTGGATGATCGGCCGCGGCGCGCTCGGCAATCCGTGGATCTTTGAGGAGATCCGCGCGGCGCTGTCCGGCACGCCCTATACGCCGCCGACCGACCGCGAACGCTATGAAACCGCGATCCTGCACGCCGAGCGCATCACCGCCGAAAAGGGCGTGCACGGCCTGATCGAGCTGCGCAAGCACATCCCCTACTACATCAAGGGCACCCGCCGCGCCAAGGAGCTGCGGCAGCAGATCAACGCCGTCCAAAGCGTAGATGAGCTGAAACGGCTGCTGCTCGGCTGACGCCAATATCTTGTGATGTGCCTCCGCTGTGATCCCTATATATAAGGAAGATTCTCCCTCGCAAACCGGCAAAGGAGAATCTTTTTTTGCTTTTGAAAAGTCGTCCGCGCTTCAGAACGACCACGGCAGATACGCCGCGCCGATCGCGAGCAGCACAATCGCCGCCGTATTGATGAGAGTTCCGGGTCCGATCATGATTTTGCCTGCGCCTTTCCCCGGCTTATTCGTTTCTTATAATTCTATGCAGTCCAAATCCGCCGGGATATACAGCGCTCCCTGAAAATACCGCTCTCCCTCTTCCCGATAGAGCCGTTCCCTGTCCGCCAGGTTCTGATCCTCGGTATGGTACAGCAGCAGATTCTTGACGCCGAGCCGCTGAGCCGTCTCACAGGCGTCCTTCACGGTGGAGTGGTGTTTTTCGTAGGGGTCAAAGCGATCCGCCTGCGCATACAGGCAAAATGCCTCGTGCATCATCCAATCGCTGCCTGCCGCATACGGCTCGACCAAAGCCGTCAACGGTTCGTCGCCGCAGCAGGTCAGTCGTCTGCCGTCTCCGATCACCATGCGAAAACCGAACTGTTTCGCTTTGGTGGAGTGTATATCAAAAAAAGTTACATCATGCCCGATGATCGACCGCGTCTCGCCGTCCGCTACCGGCACAAGATGCAGCCGCCGATCCAGAAATGCCGCGTCCCGCGACGGCAGCAGCTTGCCCGCCATATCGCGGAGCAGCTCCAACACCTCCGCATGGGAATAGATATTGGCGTCGCCCTGGTATTCGCCGTGCCGCATAAACTGACAGATCATCCGCATCATCCAGATAATCCCCAGCAGATGATCAATATGCTTGTGGGTAACAAAGATGTGCCGGATGCGCATCCAATCATAGCCCGCATGCGCGATCCGCTGCAGAACGGTGTTTCCGCCGCCGCCATCCACCAAAAACAGCTCGCCCCTGTCCTCCAGAAGAAAGCATGTATTGTAACATTCGGTGACAAGCGCGTTTCCTGTGCCGAGCATCGTCAGTTTCATAGCCTTTATTCCTTTCCCCCTTCTGTACGGTCAGTGCAGATATTCGACCAGCGCGGCCTTCTGCGTTTCGTAATCCTTCAGGCCCAGTTCATACAGCGCCAGAAGCTTGTCCCGATTCGGCTCAATCTGCCCGACGGACACCGGCTCGGACGGTGTGATGTGCAAAAGCCGTCCCTCTGCTGCAAGGCGCTCGAGCGTATCGCAATCGTCGTTATATGCGGCGTTGCTTTTGGCAAGGCGCTCGGCAAACGCCGGGTATTTCCGGTATTTTCGCCGGGCGGATTCCTTTTCGGCGGGGTCGCAGCGGAACGCCTGCTCGCGCGTACGGATCACGACGATTTTTTCGTACCCCTCGCGCAGCGCCCAGTCATACGGGATGCTGCATGAGCACGCGCCGTCGAGATACGGCACGCCGTCGATTGGCACCGCCGGGGAGAAATACGGGATCGAGGCCGACGCCCTGGCGCAAAGCAGGATGTCCTTTTCTTTGCCCTTTTCAAAATAGGTCGGCTCGCCGGACAGCATGCTGGTCGCCACCGCGACGTACCGCTGCGGCGAGGCGTCGAAGCGTGCGCGGTCAAGCGGCTCGATGATCCCGCGATCCTCGGTGAGATACCCCACGTCGATCGGACTGCCGCTGTGCAGCAGCGCGCGCAGACCGATATAGCGGCTGTCGAACCGGCGGCCGATGTTGACGCGGGCCGACCGCCCGATCTGCCCCGCGACATAGTTAATCCCCGCGAGCGCGCCCGCGGACACGCCGACCACGCAGGACAGGTTGAGCCCGTCCCGCAGCATCCCGTCCAGAAAGCCCTGCGTATAGAGCCCGCGAAACGCGCCGCCCTCCAAAACAAGGCAGCCCGGCGTGATTGCTCCGGTTCCCGTTCCCGATAAGATTCTGTCCAGTCCCGCGTATGTGTTTGTCATGCCGTCCTCTTTCCGCCTTTATGCTCTATTCTATATATAGTAAGACAGCCGGACGAAAAACGCAACCGTTTTTCGTGTAAACCCGGCAAAAATCACGGCGGGGCGGGGAATCGCGCTTGACAAAAACGGCGGCGGTATACTATAATAAGCGCATCTTGGGCGCACCCATTAAGGCATCCGAGCGGATGGCCGGATGGACATGAAAATGAGCCGGATAAGAGAGTTGCTTATCCGGCTTTTCCAAAGGAGAACAATATGCAGATTTATGAGGAACTCAAGGCGCGCGGCCTGATCGCGCAGGTGACGGACGAACCGCAGATCCGTGAGCTGATCAACAACGGCGGCGCGAAATTCTACATCGGCTTTGACTGCACGGCGGACAGCCTGACCGCGGGGCATTTCATGGCGCTGACGCTGATGAAGCGGCTGCAGATGGCGGGCAACAAGCCGGTCGCGCTGATCGGCGGCGGCACGACGATGATCGGCGACCCCTCCGGCCGCACCGATATGCGCAAGATGCTGACCCGCGAGGACATCGAGCACAATGCGCAATGCTTCAAGCGGCAGATGGAAAAATTCATCGAGTTCGGCGAGGGCAAGGCCGAGATGGTCAATAATGCGGACTGGCTCTTAAACCTGAACTACATCGAGCTTTTGCGCGAGGTCGGAACATGCTTTTCGGTCAACAACATGCTCCGCGCGGAGTGCTATAAGCAGCGCATGGAAAAGGGTCTGTCGTTCCTCGAATTCAACTACATGATCATGCAGTCCTACGACTTCTATTACCTCTATCAGAACCACGGCTGCAACATGCAGTTCGGCGGCGACGATCAATGGTCGAACATGCTCGGCGGCACGGAGCTGATCCGCCGCAAGCTCGGCAAGGACGCATATGCGATGACGATCACGCTTTTAACCGACTCGCAGGGCAAGAAGATGGGCAAGACGGCGGGCAACGCGGTCTGGCTCGACCCGAACAAGACGAGTCCGTTCGACTTCTACCAGTATTGGCGCAACGTGGACGACGCGGACGTGATGAAGTGCATTAAGATGCTCACGTTCATCCCCATCGAACAGATCGACGAGATCGAGCATTGGGATCCGTCCCGCATCAACGAAAAGAAGGAGCTGCTCGCCTTTGAGCTGACCAAGCTCGTGCATGGCGAGGAGGAAGCAGCCAAGGCGCAGGCCGCGGCGCGTGCGCTGTTTGCGGGCGGCGGCGACGACAGCTCCATGCCGACCACCGAACTGGAAACCGTTCCCGCCGAGGGGCTTGCGGCGGTCGATCTGCTCGTCGCGTGCAAGCTGTGCCAGAGCAAGGGCGAAGCGCGGCGCCTGATCCAGCAGGGCGGCGTCACGATCGACGGCGAAAAGGTTGCCGACCCGTTCCAAGCCGTTTCCCTCGCGTCGCTGCAAACCGGCGTAAAGATCAAAAAGGGCAAGAAGGTCTATCACCGGGCCATTCTGAAAGCGTAAAATTCGATCCCGCAGGCGTAGTCCTGCGGGATTTTTGTCGCTTGACAATTTCGCGCCCCATCGGTATACTTTTACAAGCAGCTTTCGGCGTTTCTGTACCAAACGCCGCGAGCTTCTTTTTTGGTTCGGAGGTTTTATGAAGCAAAAGCCCGTCTTTTACACCGAGGCCGCATACCTTGTCGGCCTTGCTCTCGTTGCTGTCGGCGTAGCGGCGATGGAAGCCGCGAACTTCGGCGTCAGCATGGTCGTCGCGCCCGCGTACATTCTCTATTTGAAGCTGAACCCGCTGTTTCCGTTTTTCACGTTCGGCATGGCGGAATACTGTCTGCAGGCCGTGCTGCTCGCGGTGACGATGCTGCTGATGCGAAAATGGAAAGCCGCGTGGCTCTTGACGTTTGCGACCGCCGTGTTGTACGGGTTTCTGCTCGACGGCGCGATGGCGCTGCTGGCCCCGCTCCCGACCGACGCGCTGTGGGTGCGGATCGTGCTGTATGTGATCGGCGTGCTGCTGTGCTCGCTCGGCATTTCGCTGCTGTTCCACACGTACCTGCCGCCGGAGGCGTATGAGCTGTTCGTGAAGCTGCTTTCGGGCAAGTTTGGCGTGAACATCAACATATTCAAGACCGTATACGACATCACCTCGATGCTCGTCGGCGTGGCGCTGTCGTTTGCGTTCTTCGGGTTATGGCACTTCGAGGGTGTGCGGCTCGGCACGCTGCTGTGCGCGCTCATCAACGGTTTTTTGATCGGGCGCTGCTCGAAGCTGCTCGAAAACACGTTCACGTTTTCGGACGCGCTGCCGTGGCGCGGGTTCTTTGAATGAGCCGCTTTGCTTTGGGTAAGTTATCCGTAAAAATGTCGAAAAAGGGTTGCTTTTGGCGGTTTTTCACCGTATCATGGGCATAAGAATTTCGATACGGGGGGGACGATGGTATGAAGCTTTTGGAGGATCGGATTCGCAAGGAAGGGCGCGTGCTGCCGGGCGGCATCATCAAGGTGGACGGATTTTTGAACCACCGGGTAGACCCGCTTTTGATGAAGGAGCTGGCTAAAGAGGTTCGCCGTCTGTTCCCGCAGGAGCCGACCGCGATTCTCACCTGCGAGGCAAGCGGCATTGCGTTCGGCGAAGCCGTGGCCGAGGAATTCGGCGTGCCGATGGTCTTTGCCAAGAAAGCGAAGTCCGACAATATCGAGGGCGGGCTTTACAAGAGCGAAATCTTCTCCTATACCTATAAAAAGGCGGTCACGCTGATCGTCGCCAAGGACTGGCTCGGGCCGAACGACAAGGTGCTCGTCGTGGACGATTTCCTTGCCAACGGCGAGGCGCTGCGCGGGCTTGTCGAGATCGTGCGGCAGGCGGGTGCGGAGCTGATCGGTATCAGCGTCGCGGTCGAAAAGGGTTTCCAGCCCGGCGGCAAGAAGCTGCGCGAGCAGGGCATCCACCTTGAATCCCTTGCGATCATCGAGTCCGCGGACGAGAACGGCATCACGTTCCGCGCATAATATCGGCTTGCACCGACTCAGATTCTCCTTTGCGGGAGAATCTTTTTTGTTTTCCGAAATCTGCTTGCGCCGGGTTGCAAAGTCTGTGTGATATTCTGCTCCGCACTATTGACAGCCGTGCGGCGGGGTGTTACAATGCGGAAAATTTCAAGGGACGGCTTGCCGCCCTGCGGAAAGGAAGCCCGGTATCCGGGCAAAACCGGCATTTTATGAGCATCATGGAAGCCAACAACGCCTATAAGCTCGCGCACAAAAAGGCGCTGAAGCGGTATCAGAACGACGTGAAGCGCGGCGCGGACCCGTATCCGAAGATTTTAGACGAGCTCCTTGCGGGCAAATCGGTCGCAGGGCGCGTGGAGCTCGGCGTATTCGACGTGCCGACGGCGCGCATCGTCGGCATGGTCAGCGCGGGGCGCAAGACGGCGTTTTCGGCGGACTTCGGCCCGCTTTTAGAGGAAGACACCGAATTTGGCATGAAGTGGATCGCGCTGTGCAGCGACCACCTCGGGGACACGGGCATCCGCGATCCGATCCGCTGCTATGAATACCTCGGCGATTTTTACGTGCTGGAGGGCAACAAGCGCGTCAGCGTGCTGTCGGCGTTCGACGCGCCGACCGTGGCGGCGAACGTGCTGCGCATCCTGCCCGCGTGGGAGGACACCGAGGCCATCCGTGTATACTATTCGTTCTTGGCGTTCTTCTCAAAAAGCCGCCTCTACGCCGTGCGCTGCACGCGCGAGGGGCAGTATGAAAAGCTGCAGGCGCTGCTCGGCTTTTCGCCGGAACACGTCTGGACGAGCGAGCAGCGGCAGAGCGTGCAGAGCCTGTACACGCGCTTTTGCGGGCTGCTCGGTTCCCTGCCCGCGGACACGACCGAAGCCGATGTGTTTTTGGAGTTTCTCTCGGTCTATTCGCCCGCCGATGCGCGTACCATGACCGACGATGCGATGCGGGCGGCGATTGCCGCCGCCGTCGCCGAAGCCTCCGCCTCCGTCACCGTTGCGACCGAGGCCGCGCCGCAGGGCAAGAGCGTGCTGTCGCGCCTTGTGGACGCGGTACTGCTGCCGGACAGCCTGACCGCCGCATGGATCCACCCGCTTTCGCCCGACACGTCCGACTGGGCGGCGGCGCATGAGCGCGGGCGCGTCGAAGCCGAGACCGCTCTTACGGGTCGCGTCAAAACCGCGTCGTACATCGTTTCGGACGCGCAGGACGCGGACGCCTGCTTTAAGGCCGCCGCAGAGGACGGCGCGCAGGTGATCTTTGCCACGACGCCGTCGCTGATCACGGCCTGCCGCAAGGCTGCCGTCACGTACCCGCAGATCAAGATTCTGAACTGCTCGGTCATCATGCCGTACCCCGGCGTGCGCACGTATTACAGCCGCATCTATGAAGCGAAGTTCCTGTCCGGCGTGATCGCGGGTGCTTTGACGCGCACCGACGCCATCGGCTACATCGCCTCGTCCCCGATCTTCGGCGTGATCGCGGGCGTCAACGCGTTTGCGCTCGGCGCAAAAATGACGAACCCGCGCGCCCGCGTGCGTCTGCATTGGTCGTGCTGCGAGGAAGGGCCGATCTCGGCGCTGCTGCAGGAGGGCGTGGACTTGATCTCGAACCGCGACCTGCCGATGCCGGGGCGCGAGCAGGAGCTTTGGGGACTGAACCTTGTCAACACCGACGGCACGTTCCGCCCGCTCGCCGCGCCGTACTGGAACTGGGGCGAGTTCTACCGCCGCCTGCTGTCCGACATCCTAAACGGGCATTGGGAGGACAACGCGTATAAGGACGCCGCCCACGCGGTCAACTACTGGTGGGGGATGCAGAGCAAGGTCGTCGATATCGTGCTGCAGGACGGGCTGCCGGAGGGCGTCAAGGCGCTCGTTTCGATGCTGCAAAAGGAGCTTGCCGGCGAAAGCCAGCTGCCGTTTTTCCGCGAGATCGTCTCGCAGGACGGCACGGTGCGCTCGGACGGCACGCGTCCGTTCACGCCGCAGGAGCTCTTGGAAATGGACTGGCTTTGCGACAATGTGGACGGCGAAATTCCGGCCTACGACACGATCCTTCCCTATGCGAAGGCGCTTGTGCGGCTCGAGGGCATCTACCGCGACCGGCTGCCGGAGGAGCTGCATCCGTGAAAATCCTTGTGCTTTCCGATAAAGAGGACCCGTATCTTTGGGATTACTATAAGCCCGGACGGCTCGACGAATACGATCTGATCCTGTCCGCGGGCGATCTCGACGCCGAATACCTCAGCTTTCTCGTCACGATGGCGCGCGTGCCGGTGCTGTATATCCACGGCAACCACGACGGCAGCTATGCGGCGTTCCCGCCGGAGGGCTGCGACTGCATCGAGGACAAGCTGATCACCTATAAGGGTGTTCGCATTCTCGGCCTCGGCGGGTGCGCGAAGTATAAAAAAGCGCCGCATCACTATACCGAGCAGCAGATGGCGCGGCGCATCCGCAGGCTGTCGTTCGCCCTGCACCGCGCGGGCGGCGTCGATATCGTGCTGACCCATGCCGCGCCGCAGGGCTGCGGCGATCTGGACGATTACGCGCACCGCGGCTTTGCGTGCTTTACCGCGCTGATGGATCGCTGGCGCCCCGCCTATTGGGTGCACGGCCATACGCACCTCAATTACGGCGCGAAGCGGCTGCACATCCATGGCGATACGAAGGTCGTCAACGCGTGGCAGAAGCACGTGATCGAGATCGAGCCGAAAGCGCCGGAAAAGAAGCAGTTTTCTTTCTTCCAAAAACGGAAAGCTCTATAAAATAAGCTGTCAAGCCTTGCGCCTGACAGCTTTTGTTTATTCTCGATTTCCGAGCGGTTCAATTTTCTTTTTATAGAGCTTCCACGTCAAAAACGTCGAGAGCAGCAGCGTCATAAACTCCGCAATCGGGAATGCCCACCAGACGGCCTCGATGGAGTGCGTGAAATACGCCATCAGCCCGGCGACCGGGAGCAGCACAAACAGCTGCCGCGCAAGCGAGGTGATCGTGCCGTATAAGCCCGTATCGGTCGCGCCGTAGACCGTATTCATCGCAATGCAGATCGCCGCGCACACGAAGCCCCACGCGATCACGCGGATCGCCTCAAGCGTGACGCCGTAGGTGAACGACGACACCGCAAACAGCAGCATCAGCTGCGGCGCGAACAGCTCGAAGATCGCCGTGCCGAGCACCATGAACGATGCGCAGAACAGCGTCAGCATCCCGTAGGCGCGAAGGAACCGCTTCCTGTTCCGCGCGCCGTAGTTGTAGCCGAGGATGCTCATGGCCGCGTTGTTCAGCCCGAACACCGGCATGAAGATGATCGACTGGAGCCGGAAATACGTGCCGAACGCGCTCTTATATGCATCGACATAGTTGATCGCGGGATCGAGCGTTGCGGCGTGGTATTCGCCGAGCGCCTTTAAGATGCCGTTCATGCCGATATACATGACCGTGCCGACCGCCTGCATCAGAATCGACGGCACGCCGACCGAGTAGATTTCCCGGATCGTCTGCTTCGAGAGCCGGAAGTCCGGCAGGTGCAGCCGAATCTCGCTCTTGGAACGGACGAGCATGACGAGCGCGAGCGTCATTGACGCGAACTGGCCGATCACCGTGGCGATCGCCGCGCCGGTCACGCCCATCGCGGGGATCGGGCCGAGGCCGAGCACAAACACGCGGTCGAGTACGATATTCGTGATCGCGCCGGTCAGCTGCATCATCATGGCGACGAGCGTGCGCCCCTGCGCGGTCATGATGCGCTCGATGCAGCACGACAGGAACAGCCCGACGCACAGCGACAGGCAGATCGTCATATACTCGGTGCCGAACAGCCGCACGATGGGGTCGGTATCCTGCCAATGCAAAAACGCCCGTGAGAGCGTGAGGCCGATCACCGTAAACACCAATGCGGAAAGCACCGCCAGCACCATGCCGTTGCCCGCCGCGCGATTCGCATCAACGGTGCGGCGCTCCCCCAGACGGCGCGAGATCAGCGAGTTCATGCCGACCGCCGTCCCGACCGCGACCGAAATCATCAGCATCTGCAGCGGGTTGACCGTGGACAGCGCGTTCAGCGCCTTATCCCCGATGGTCGTTTCCACGCCGGGCGTATAGAGCTCGCCCAAAATGCCGCGCAGCGCGCCCTCGTCCAGCGTCGAAAGGCGCGAGACGAAGATGCTGTCCACAATATTATACAGAGCCTGCACGAGCATCGACACGATGATCGGCCAGCCCATCGACAGGAGGAGCTTGCCCTCCCGCTCGGTTCCCATTTTATTTTCGCGCATCTGTTCCATGTGTCCTATTATAAGGAAATAGAAAGGAATTGCAAGGGACTTACATGAATTTCATCGGCGGCATAAAAAAGAGGATCGCATCTGCGATCCTCTCAAAAGATTTCCTTTAGCCTTCGACCTTTTCAAAGTCCTCCTTACCGTGCTTGCACAGCGGGCAGGTGTAATCGTCGGGCAGCTCCTCGCCCTCATACTCATAGCCGCAGACCTTGCAGACCCACTTGGTCGTCTTTTTGACCGGCTCGGCCGTGACTTTTTCAAAGTCCTCCTTGCCATGCTTGCACAGCGGGCAGGTGTAGTCGTCGGGCATTTCCTCGCCTTCATACTCATAGCCGCAAACCTTGCAGACCCACTTGGTCTTTTGTTCGGTCTTGGGTGCGGGCTTCGGCTTGATGTGCGCAAAGTAGTAGGCATACGTCACGGACGGCGCCTTGGACAGCGTTTCGCTCTCGGTGATATCCGCGACGAACAGCGTATGCGAGCCGCAATCAACGGCCTCGACGACGTGGCCGCTAAAGACGGCGTTGACGCTCTCGGTGACGGCCAAGAGCCCGTTTGCGGTGCGCTTGACGGCGGCAAAGCCCGCGAACTTATCGGTGTCGCGGCCGGAGGCAAAGCCGAAGCGTTTGAAGATGTCGAACGTGGCGTCCTCGGTCAGCACGGAGACGTTGAACAGCCCGGTGCGGGCGATCAGGTCGTGCGTATAGTTCTGCTTGTTGACGGCAATCGCAATGCGGTTCGGGTTCGACGCGACCTGGATCGCGGTGTTCGTGATGCAGCCGTTGTCCTTGTCGCCCTCGCGCGTCGTCACGACGAACAGGCCGTAGCTCAGCTTATGCAGGGCGCTCGGGTCGGTCGCGCCGGCCACGGGCGCGGGCGCGGAAACGGTCGGCACGGCGGCAGCGGCGGGCGCTTCGATCGGCAGCGTGGTGCAGAGCGCGTCGGCCAGCGTATCGAGCGCGGCAAGGCTGTCCTCGTGCAGGGCGCTCTTCACGGTGATCATCGGGTCCACGATGGTCATGTTCTTGCAGGAAGCGAACAGCTCCTTCATCTTTTTGCCGCTTGTCGGCGCCCAAGAGCCGTTTTCGAGGAACGCAAGCGTGCGGTTCTGGATGTTGTGCGCAATGAGGTCGCGCAGGGCTTCGTCCATGCGCACGAAGATTTCGGCGTTGTAGGTCGTGGAGGCAAAGACGAGGTGGCTGTATTGGAACGCCTTTGCGACAAGCTCGGAGCCGGGCTTGACCGAAACATCCATCATCGTCACGTGTGCGCCGCGCTCGCGCAGCTTGGTTGCGAGGATTTCGGCGGCGTTTTCGGTGTTGCCGTAGACCGAGGCGTAGGCGATAAGCACGCCCTGCACCTCCGGCGTATAGGTGGACCATTGCTGATACTTTTCGATGTAATCGCCAAGGTTCCTGCGCCAGACGAAGCCGTGCAGCGGGCAGATCGTTTTGATCTCCAATTTTGCGGCCTTTTTCAGCACGGCCTGCACCTGCGGGCCGTACTTGCCGACGATGTTGGTGTAGTAGCGGCGGGCTTCATTCAGATAGTCGCCCATGAAGTCCACTTCGTCCGCGAACAGGTTGCCGTTGAGTGCGCCGAACGTGCCGAACGCGTCGGCGGAAAACAGCGTGCCGGTCGAAAGATCGAAGGTCATCATGACCTCCGGCCAATGCACCATCGGCGCCATGACGAACGTGAATTCGTGGTGGCCGGTTCTCAGCACGTCGCCTTCCTTGACAAGGTAGGGATCGCAGGCCTCGGAAACATAACCGAACCGCTTCATCATATCAAAGCTCTTTTGGTTGCAGACGATCACCGCGTCCGGATAGCGCAGCACAAGCTCGCGCAGCGTCGCGCTGTGATCCGGCTCCATGTGGGACACGACGATGTAATCGAGCGAGCGGTCGCCGAGCGCGTAGGCGACGTTTTCAAAGAACACCTTGTCCACGGCGCGGTCCACGGTGTCGAACAGGACGGTCGTATCGTCCAGCAGCAGGTACGAGTTATAGGAAACGCCGTCCGGGACGGAATAGACGCCCTCGAACATGGCAAGCCGCCGGTCATTGCCGCCGACCCAAACGAGATCCGGGTAAATGTTTCTGGTGCAATGCATAAGCATCCTCCTTGCTTGAAGTCATTACCAGTATAAAGGAAAAGCGACAGAAAGGCAAGCAAAAGAAAAGATTCTCCGCAAAGAGAATCTCTTGTACGTTTGCATCCGTGATGCGGATATCATTTCACATATTGCAGCGGGTTGAACGGAATGCCGTCGATCAGCAGTTCATAGTGCAGGTGCGGTTCGGCCTGGCTTTCCTCCTTGGCGAGCACCGCGATCGGGTCGCCGCGATAGACGTGCTGTTCCAGCTCGACCGAGACGGACGCGCAATGCGCAAGGCGCGAGACGAAGCCGTTGCCGTGCCGGATCTCCACGACAAGGCCGTAATCGCCGCGCTGTCCGATGAAAATGACGGTGCCGCTTTCGGGCGCGCGAAGGGCCTCGCCGGGCATGCAGGCGTAATCGACGCCGTAGTGCATCACACCGTCCCGCAGGCCAAAATAGCTGCTGACGGCGCCGCTGCACGGCGCGGTAAACCGCAGCTCGCCGGGGTCCTTGCCGGTGGGGCCGACGGCGTCCGGCGTCTCCGCCGAAGGTTCATACAGATATGTGCCGTTTTCGATCAGCCGCGGGGCAGGGTCGCTGCCGACGCGCGTTTCTGCCAGCGTGGTCGAGGCCGAGACCGCCATGCCGCTTTTATACAGCGTTTCGCTGAGGCCGAACAGATGCTCGGCCTTGCCGAGCGACCGGATCAGCCGCGTGCCGACCGGCAGATATGGGTGCGCGCTTTCGGCGGCTTCGACCGTGCCGACCGGCAGCGTCGCCTTTTCGACCGAGCGCACGACCGGAATGATCGTCCGGTTGTTCAGAAGCCGCGTCAGAGCTTCGTCATAGGTCAGATATTCCACCGTGCCGTCCACCGGCATCGTCGTCAGCTCGGCGTCGATATACGCGCGGATCAGATGCTCGGTCGCGCCGAGGTTCTCGTTTGCACAGACGGACAGGTATTCGCCGAGCAGCCGTTCGCTCATCTCCCGGTTGGACAGCGCCATGACCGGCACGCCGTTGACAAGCAGGTTCACCGCGTTCGACGGGTACGCCGCTTGCGTGGGCACCGGCGTCGGGGAAGCCGGTGCGGGGGTCGCTGTCACGGCCACGATCAGCTCGACCGGCCGCGGCGTGGGCGTCGGGGCGGCTTCGTGCGGGCGCAGCGTCGCCATCGTCGGGTGCAGTACGCCGACCGCCAGCAGCACGAACGTGCCGAGGATCAGCACGCCGATCACGCCGAGCATGATCAGCCAAGAAATATGCTTCTGCTCCATACGCCGCTCCTTTCCCATGATGCAGGAACAGTATACCATACAATGCAAAAATGCGCAAGCCGCCCGCATCGGGTTTATGCCGCCGCGTGCGGCGCGTTCGCCGATTTGAGAGTGTGAAAGCGTGAAAAAGGCAGAAATAGGGCGACACGCATAAGGAAGTTTTCTTATGTGGGGGACGGAGCAGTCAGGTTGACTGCTCCGTTTCCATTTACGCGGAGCGTTGTTCTCCGTCGTTCATTGCCGCAAATAAAGCGGTTAACTCCGCTTCGTTCGGTACTCGGAATTTGCCAATGGCGGTGAAGAATACTTCCACTTCCACGCGCTTGTGACCGTCGATCTTCACAGGATTGTGAACCTCGATCCGCTCAATCAGTGAATTGACCATTTCCGGAATGAGCGTTTCGCTGTCAGTACGTTCTCGGATCGTTTTCAATAAGAGACGAAAATCGTTCCGCTTTGATTCGACTTTGAACAGCTCTTCTCGATCGGCCAGAACCCTTGCTTTCAGATCACGCTGCTCCGCTTCGTACTGATCCCGCATGGCGAGGAAACGTTCATCGGAAATCTTGCCGTTTACGTTGTCCTCGTAAATCCGGATCATCATGCGGTCAATCTCGGAAATGCGCTTCTCTGCGTTTTCAACTGTTTTCTTCATCTTTTGCAAAGAAGCGTTCTTGATCCCGTTCTGTCGTTGTTCCATGATTTCGATAAACTCACTTTCATGGCAGCGAACAAAGGTACATAGATCGCTGATTGCTTCGGATACAATTTTCTCGACCACAACATTTCGCATATAGTGGATCTTACAGTTTCCATGTCCGGACTTATAATTTGAGCAAATAAAAGTCTCTTTGGATGGATCGTTACGAACTGCGTGAAAGTACATCTTCGCACCGCAATCTGCACAATACATTAAGCCGGAGAAAGGGCTGCTGTGTCCGATTTTCGTAGGACGCCGCTTATTCCTTCGCAGCACCTGTACGCGTAACCATTCTTCCTCGGGAATAATCGGTTCCTGCATATTCGGAATTATCTGCTGCTCCTCAATCGGACGATCCACTTTCTTGTGAACCTTGTAACTGACCTTCGTGGTTTTGAAATTCACGGCACAACCCGTATACTGCCGATTTGCGAGAATCCCGGAAACCGTATCTCCGGACCACCCGCACGGAACAGCGGTGACCGGCGCGGTAGGTCTTCTTCCCGTCGAAGCAAAGTGCTCCGTCGGAGTCGGGATTTGCTCGGCTTCCAGTATCCTTGCAATCTCCTGCGGACCGTTCCCGGCGAGACATAGGTTATAGATCTTTCGAACAACCGCTGCAGCCGGTTCGTCGATATACCAGATCTCACGATCACGCTTATCTTTGATGTATCCATAAGGAACGGTAGAACCGACGCGCTTGCCGTTCGCTGCTTTGGAAGCCCATACTGCACGAATCTTCTTACTGGTCTGCGCGGCATACCATTCGTTGAAGATGTTGGAAAACGGCATGAGTTCCGTACCGGTGTTGTTCGCGGTGTCCACATTCTCCTGGATCGCAATGAACCGAATGCCGAGGGTTGGATACTTGATTTCAAGATACTGTCCGACCTCCAGATAGTTCCGTCCGAAACGGGAAAGGTCTTTTACCACGATCGTGCCGATCTGTCCGGCTTCCGCCATTGTTTCCATGCGCTGAAAGCTTGGCCTTGAAAAAGTCGTACCGCTTACGCCGTCGTCCACAAAGAATTGCGGATGCAGCAATCCATTCTTCTTTGCGAACTCACTTAAGATGGTTTTCTGATTGGATATACTGTTGCTTTCGCCCTCTCTGCCGTCGTCCTGTGACAGGCGGCAATATAAGGCTGTTATCTTTTGTTGCCCTGATGTATTTTTGTTTGTTGTCATGCTAAATCTTACTCCTTTCCGACAACCGGGCACAGTAAAGGCATACACATCATACTGTGCCCAAATTGCCTTGTCAACTTTATCAAGCGACTGATTAAAAAATCATTCATCAATTATCCGCTCTTAAAATCAGATCTTTCATCTGCTGAAACATCGTTTGCCGACCGTTCGGATGGAAATGCGTATTGACCACATATTCCGTTTTCCCGATCCATACACTGATTGTCTCCGGCTCTGTTACCGCCTCCATGCTGTCATACAGATAAGGGATCAAAGAGACGATACAATCATCCGCTTTTCTGTTCGTATCTTTCATATTTTTTCTTCCTCCTGCTTCGTATGTGCTTTGTACTTCTGTTTCGGACGCTCGCGCTTTGGTATGCTTTGAAGGTCGATCGGAACGTGGCAATAGAGTTCATCTTCGATCCTGTGCAGATGCTCGGATATATCCCGATGCATTTCCCGGATTTCTTCGTAATGGATGCTTCCGGTGCGGTATGCGATCTTTGCCAGCTTATCCAGATTGCCCAACGCTTGGAAGAAACCTCCCATCTCTTTCCAGAACTCCGGCGGCGGCAGTTGATTCGGGCAAAAGCCCTCGATCAGAAACCGCAGATATGTTTCCTGAAACAATCCACTTTCCTTGACCTGCCGCTTGAATCGGGCAAGTTCTTGATCCGATAGCCGGAACGTGATTTTATTGGTGCGTTTCATGTGTTTGATCTCCTTTTTTGTCATATGCTGGGGTTTAAGGGAACTCCCTTACGTTACGAATTTGGCCGAATGACGGCAAAATTCAATGCTCGCTAATCCAACGCAGCCATGGCTGCATCGGCTTAGGCCGTTGTGCGGGACACCTTGTCCCGCGTGTCTTCTTTCTTCGCGTGATATGCTGTTTTCAAGGTGCTTGCAAAACAAAAAATGATGATTGTTAATTATCATCATTCTCCACGCAGAATTATAAATGCCGGTTGACAGCTTGACAATAGTTTTGTATCATGTTGTTTGTGATGATGTGAATACTCCAAATTCAGGAGAATCTGTATTCTCCAAAAGTGAGGGACAAGATGGATCAAGAAAAAGACTATTCCGAATACGAATTAACGGCGTATGACCGGTATCGGATGCGGCGGAAGCACCGGAAAGATATTATCTTGGGATATTTCCATAACAAGGTTCGTTTCGATACAGAAAAGCGAATGATCCGCTTTTATGTTGATGATCTGCATGAGAATTATTCGATGGACAGCATGATCGACGAATACCTTGCCGAAGAAGAAAAGCGGCGTGGCGCCAAGCTGAAGGACGAGCCGGAAGACAAGGAATATGCTGCTGCGGAAGTCAAGAAGAATCGGGAGCAGTATGCCCTGCTTCAAAAGAAATACGACATAGAGCGTATGTCGTCGCATGGCGATCCGACCGATTTCTCGTATTATCCGACGGATGAAAACGGCAACATTGATTACGAAGCCGAGGAGCCGATTCGTAAGCCGATGAACGATGTGCTCAGCGGAACATGCGTGACCATTCGATATGGCGAAGGAATCTTGGATTTCGTATATGCGGATCTCGTCACGCCGATGAAGGAAAGATACGCTATGTATCGGTTGTTCCGTAAAATACGGGAGAAAGGAATTGTCGATCTTTCGGAAACAGAACCTGCCGAAGAAGATAAACCGGAAAAGGTGTATAACCGGACGCAGGAGATTGTAGAGCATTACTTTCAGTTTTGCTCCACCTGCGATGATCTCGGCGATGCGTTGTATGCTTCCCTCTACTCCGCATTGTTCCCGCCGTGCTTTGTTGGATATGACGCGGATACGGATAAAACGATGGGGCGGTATGCGGATTATCTGGTAACGCTGCAAAAGGAGTATCGGGAACTCCTTGAGTTCGTTTATGATGAAAACTTCCATCCCGAAGTACTTGGAAACCTCTATCCCAGCGAACGATACCGGTTGTATCGGGAAATACATGATCTGCCCGATTTTTATATCCGTCGGGAGGAATTGATGATTTCTCCCGAATATATGGGCAGTCCGAAGCGTATGCCGTTCGGGATGGAGCACGAGGAATATCTCAACAGAATCATGAAGGCATTTTCCTCGAATTCAACCGAAGCAGAAAAAGCATTTGCAGAAGAATACGGATTGGACGCTGGGCACCTTACCATGATGATCCGCCGACCGTCCTTTATGAGCATTCAATACGATGTTTCCACCGCAGCAGAGATGTTGGAATTGGAGTTTACGAAGATGCTCGAAGAAAACATTCGCTTTCGCAAATGCAAACGCTGCGGAAAGTATTTCATCATGAAGGGCAATTACGACACAAACTACTGTGACCGGATCGCAGAGGGCAGCACGCGCACCTGTCAGGAACTTGCGGCAATCGAGAACTACAGAGCGAAGGCAGCGGAAAACAAGGAGTACGCGCTATACAGCAAATACTACAAACGCTATTCTGCCCGCGTGAAGGTGCGACAGATCAAGGAAGCCGATTTCAAGAAATGGAAGTATCAGGCACTTACGAAGCGTGATGAATGCGCCGACGGCAAGATCACGGTTGAGGAATATGAAGCGTGGCTCGAAGCGTCATTTGCGAACCGGCAAAAGAAAGGCTGATCCTGCCGCCTCTAATCCGCCTTCAGCGCCATCTGATTGTTTTTCCATTGGATAGGCGCTGAAGTAGTAGAACGCTCTGTTGTGGATTAGCCAGCATTGGATTAAGTTTACATAATCCGGTCGTAAAGGCGCACCCTTAAACCTCGGCGACATTACAGGCTGAAATCAGCCGTGTTATCACGTTGATAGGAACACCAGTTGCCGTTTTCGATCAGTTCTTCGCGCGCGATCAATCGAAGCAGCGCATCGGATTCGCCGAAACGGTCAATGCGAGCGAGGACTGCGGCATAAAAGCGCTCCATTTTGACATGATCGGATGTTGTGCGCGAAAGCGACAGGCGGCCGTGATAGTTTGAGATAAACAGCGTTGCCGCCGAAATGCTGCCGAGCAGCAGCTTGGACAGCGTGCGATAGAATTCGGCGTTTGCGATTTTCTGCGAAAACGGCAGCAATCCGCCCCAAATGAGCTCGAAGAGCAACACCGCAAGATACAGCAGAATACTGACCCAAAGAGCAACGCGGACGATGCGTTCGCTCCCCTTGTCTGCTCGCTTTGACCGACGGACAGACCGTTCGTGATACCTGCGCTGCGCGTCGACCCATGCATCACGGATGCGATTTGACCGATCCGGCGGAATGCCGACGGACAGGGCCTTCAGCGCGGCAAAGGTCCATCCGGTTTCCGTCTTGCCAGTCCACGGCAAAACATCGGCGGCGGAAATGCCGCTTCCGGCATAGCGCAAAAACGCCTGCACGCGCAGTCCCTCCGCCAGCATCCGATATTCGAGATAGCGCCGGTGCGAAGCAAAGCGGTTTCCGTACCGCTGCACAAGCCATGCAAGCAGAAGCATCCCGCCGCAAACGAGGATCATCCCGTGCAATTCGGCTTCGTCATACAGAAGAAACGCGATCGTGATGACCGTGCTGATGATCGCAAGCGCGGCAAGAATGCGGCGGTACTGTTTAGAAAAGCGAACGCTCAAAGAATCCGCCTTTGCATACAGGGTTTCTATACGGTCGAGCTGCTTGTCCGGTTCCCGATCCGACGGCAGCAGCGCAAATTCGGATGCGGGCGCTATTTTCGCAAGCCGGTTGAACTCATCGGTTCGGGTCAGCGTTTCGTCAAAAGCGGTACGGTCGCCGAGAAAACGCACCGCTCCGGCGGCACTCGTTTCGTCGTCTTTACGCGGTGAAAGGATATGCAGCACGGGGCAGCAGCCGCCGAGCGGGATCGAATTCTGCGGTGCAAACGCGCCGTCCAAGGCGCAATGCACAATTGCCGCCGTGCCGCAGTCGGAAGCGAGCGACTCCGCTCCGTCCCACAGCGCGAGCAGCACATGGGCGTGCGAAGCAACATAGACGCCCGCCTGCCGATACGCAAAGTCCCGATCCTTCGACGCCGGTGCGCATTCCGTGTCGGGCGCAACAAAACAGTCTTCCGCCGCGTCGCAAAGGGCCCGGAAGGCGGGAAGCGCTTCCCCGGAAAAGTCCTTTTCATATTCCGTCTGCGCCATCGGCAATACTGCGATCAGCGGGATCGAGAGCGACAGCGCGGCCTCGGCGCAAAGCTGATCTGCACCGTCCGCAAGGCTGTTTTGCATCACGATTTCGGAATGCGGACACCGGCTTTGCAGCGCCATGAGCTCCTGTTTGACTGCGTTGTATAAAACGTCGCGGTCCTCCGTGCGGATGTCCCGGTGTCCCGTTACCCCGACGACGATCGGGATCGTATCGTGCAATGTCATTTCGTCTCCTTTGTCAATCAAGCCGATAGATGCGCAGTCCGTCGAACTTGCGGATCAGCTTCAGCATGGAGTTGAACGGCTTCCAGTCCTTGCCCTGATCCTTCTCGGACAGGTTGAGATAGTGCCGCGCGATCTCCAGCTCCCCAAAATCGCCGTTCATACACAGCTTGTGCTGCCGCATCTGCTCCCGCAGCGCATAGCGGTTCGGCTCGTCGTCTGTCGTTACGGTCTCATACAGGCTTCCTGCCGTCCAGCCCATCGCGCGGTGCGCGCGCACCCAGCGGGCATGCTCCATCGGCGCGAACACGGCGGTCTGCTCGGGGGTGAATGCGCGCAGCATTTCAAAGTCCACGGGGCGATCCGTATAGAAGCAGCCGATCGCGTTCAGATATTTCGAAAAGCTCTTGACCTGATTGATATTGCTGAGCTGATATTCGAGCGACATGGTATCAAAATCGCGTTCGAGCTGCTCTGCCGAGATCTCGTCCTCCCGGCCCTCATACCGATAGCGGCCGTTAATCGCCACCGCAAAATCATACATGTGCAAAAAGCTGCTGCCGGACAGGTACGTATGCTTGCTCTTGCGATCCGCCGTGCGTATGAACGTCGTGATGAACAGCGGATAGCCGCTTAGATCGACGATCTTTTCAATGTCCGTGCGGAAGCGCTGTTCGGTTTCCGCCATGTCGCTGTACGCTTTGAGGCGCGGCGGCGCATCCTGCCGGTCGCCCTGCTCCCATGCGCGGTAGCGCGCTTCATATTCTCCGATCTTTTCGGACTCCTCCGCGTCGAAGCAATAGAGCGCATGGATCATGCCTCTGCCGAAATCGAACTCGGCGTCCATCGGATGCAGTTCGGTGCGTGAATTCCGACCGTAAGCGGTGCGATCCCAACATTGCAGTTCGTCGCACAACATCAAAAGGTATGCAAGCGGATGCAGCTCAGCCTTCAAGGGTGCTTTATGCTTTTCCTTATCCTTATAAAACGCAATCGCAAACTTAAACAGGCTGTTGTGCAGCATGATCGCGGTCAATGCATCGACGTGCGCTTCGGTCAACGCCTCTTCGCCGAGCACCTCGCAAAGCTCCTGATACAGCCGCGTCGCGGAAAAGTATGCGTGATCCATGAAGTACCCGAACCGGTTCGGCTCGGTCGGCTTGCGGCGGATCGTGTCGCAAAGGTATTCCTCCGTCACCTCGTAAGCCGCGCCGAGGCGCTTGGCAATGCCGTAGGCAAGCAAATCTTCGACGGACTCGAACGGACGGGAAAACAGCTTTGCAAAGTGCGCCTTTTGCGCGTCGCTCATGCCGGACAGACAATCGAGGTCGCGGTAGGCAAGGTACAAGCTGCCCTTGCCGCGCTTCTTGCGATCCACCTCAAAGTAGGCCAACACCTGCTCGAACGGGATCTCAAACGGATAGCCGATATCGTGGAACAGCGAGGTCAGGCCCCAGTATTCGAGAAAGAATGCCGCCGCCCGGTGCTCGTCCGTTCCCGGCGCAAAGCCGTAGAAGCGTTGGAACGTCGTCCGGAACTGCTCGTTCGTTTCATAGATCGCAAGGCCGAGCGCAAACACGTAGACCGAATGCGAATAGTGGTCGCGGTGCTTCATCAAAAGGGAGCTTGCGTTGGACTCAAATTCCGACAAAAGCTCGATCATCTTGCTCGACCGCCCATAGGTGCCGAGGAACATCTTCAAAAAGCTGTAATAAACGGTGTAGGCGTCCTCGGCAACACCGGAATCGATGAAGGCTTCCAGCTCGCGCTCGAGGCAAAGCCGGTCGATGTCCATCTGCATATTGTACGGAATCTGATTCGGATAAAAGCTTGTGCCGAGATACTGCCCGGTTTGCTCCTCCTTCTTTGCGATCTCCGGCGAAAAGCGCAGCCCCTCGCACCGCTCGTGCAAAAACCGCAGCGCAGCGGACTTCAGATCGCTGCCCGTTCTGCCCGCGCCGAACATCGCCGGTTCAAACGGACCGACATCCACGTTATAGCGTTCTTTGTTGATCCTTCGCATCTGTTCTAAAGCCGTGTATGCCATGTTGCGTCCTCCGTTTTGTGTATTGGTTTACCGAATCTGCTGTCCATAAGGCGGGCAATAACCGCCGCCGTCCGTTTGCGAATAATAGACCCAGTATAGATGCCCTTCGTAGCCGACCTTCAAGGTGCTCCATTCCGCGTCGTCGATCGTTTCACCCTCTTCATATTCCGGTACAAAGCCGAAATGCGCCTGCAGCGCTTCAGGCAGAGCGCGGAACACATCGACAAGCTTGCTCCCGATATGACCGTTTTCGGTGCGGATTTCATCCAGCACCGGCAAAACAAGCGCGTCGATCGCCGCAAGGTCGCCATTCTTTTGCAGCCGCTTCACCGCAATCTCCAACGCAAACACACGGTATGTCCAGTCCGGATGCAGCTTGACAATTTCGATCAGTTTTTCCGTCGGAAATGCCGAAAGGCGGCGCTCCCATTCATCCCTCGAACGACCGCGTCCCATTTTCAAAAGGTCGTTCATCAGCTCGTCGTTGATCGCGCTTTGCGGCAATCGCCGCACGATCTCCAGCTTGTCCTCGCTTCGATGCTCGTCAAGCATTCCGTACAGCCCTTTCAGATGCGCTGCATCCAGCAAGCCGAGCGCAAGGTTCCGACAAATCGTGCTTTGCGCCGCGAGGTGCCGCACCAATACATCCTGCTGCGTGTCCGTCAGCGGCGGCAAGCCTTGCCCCTTGCCGTCGTACAGCCAATACAGCGTGCTTGCGGCTTCCCGGGAAAGATCAGCGTCACGGCTTTGCTCCAAGAGTGCAATTAAGCGGGACGGCTCCGCCAATACTCGCGTGACCGCATATTCCGAACCCTTCAGTTCGCCGCAAAGGCTCATTCGCAGCACAGCATTTTGAAACGCTTCGCCGCAATGCTGATCCGGCTGCTGCGCCCGCTTCAGCACCGCTTGCGTAACGGCGTAATCGACGTTCGCGGTCAGCAGGCGCAAAAGCGCGTCTTCGCTGTTGATTTTGGCAACGGCGTCCCAAGCGGATTCGGTCACTTCCCGATCAAGCAGCAGTTTCAAAAGAGCCGCCTCGTCCGGCGCTGCGGCGATCGCCTTCGTTTCATGCTCCCGCAACAGCGCAACGGTCTTTGCTTCGACCGGGTAGAGACTTGCCGTTTCCCGGCTCCAATGCTTTGCCGAGGCCTTGACCGCAAGCAAGTACGCACGCTCCTTCGGCATTCGCTCGAACGCGGCCATGCGAACCTCTGTCCGGGCGTCCGATGTGACGATCTCTAAAAGCGCTTCGGGATCCTCGATCCCGTCGATCACGGACTGTGCGAGCGGCAGCAGTTCCTGCTGCCGACAGGCGATCGCGCATACCGCTTTTTCCGCGTCGATTTTCAGCAACTTACTGTACAGCCGCTTTCCCCAAACCGGCACGTGTTCGTTTTGGCAGAGTCGGGCGATCCTTTCAAACTGTTTTGTCATGCCCGCCTCCCTATTCGATTTCCAGTTCAAATCCGTATTCGTCGCCCAGGGATCGAATCGCGGACTGCATATTGTTTGACACACACGCCGCACGAAGATGCTGCAGCGTCAAAAGCGGCGAAATGTCGGTCAGTTCCGGCGTCCATGATACCTTGATGTATTCGAGTTCCGGGTGCTGCTCGATGAAGCTTCGGAATGTCTCGTTGGTGAAGCGACAGCCGCCCGCGTGAATCTCGTGGATTTTCACATCCTTCACGGCGTCCATCCAAAGCGCGCAGTCCGTGTTGAACACATTGAGACTTTGATACTCCGGCACGGCGGACAGCACCGCATACTGCTCACCCGGGATTTTCCCCTGCAAATTATCTACGCCGAGAACAAAATATGGCACATTGCCGTCCTCGTCCGGCGTCATACAGAACGTATAGTCGATTTTGGCGATCGCGCTGATGTCCGTGAGGTCGTTGCCACCGATATTGAGATCGGTCAGATGCGGAAGCTTCTCAACGCCCTCGATCGAAGTGACCGTTTCCGTGTCCTCCACGCTGATGATCTCGAGCGTCTCCAGATCGAACAGCGGAGACAGATCGGAAAGATTTGCCCATTTGGCTTGGAATCGGCGCAGCTTTGCAGCCGCCTCGATCCCGCCGAGCGATTCGATCGGCTGTCCGTATAGATACAGCGTTTCAAGATTCGGAAGTCGATTCAAAAATGCAAGATCGGCAATCGATCCTTCCCCGATCGGGAAGCGCTCGCCGGTTGCGTTGTCGTGAATATACAAGTCCGGTTTGTCGCCGCCGTCCCAGTCCTCTTCGAGCCACAGTTCGCCCCACGGATCTTTCGTTACATAGTTGCCGAAGAACCCGACCTCGCGGATGCGGGACAGCACGTTGTCCGGCAGGGCAAGGAACTCGTCTTTGGTCATCAACGGGATTTCGAAAGCAAAATCACAGTCCTCCGAAATCGCACCAAGTGGGGTGAGATCGTCGAGCTTGAGTCCGTTCAGATCTGCCCGTTGCAGCTTCTGGAGGTTTTGGATGCCTTGTATGCTTGTCACGCCGGTATATTGCAGCCGAAGCTCTTCCAGCTCCTGCAGAGTGAATGCCGGGGAAGCATCCGTCAGGGTCGGCGTGAACGAAAGTTCGAGATTCTTCAACTTCTGCAGATTCTGAATCCCCTCGATCGACGTCAGCGACTGATCGATCAGGTTCAGATATTCGAGTCCGGTCAGCTTGGACAGCTTGGAAAAATCGGTCATTGTACCGGGGTGCTCGATTGCGATATCATGGCTGGGGTCACCGTCGTTCGACCGCAGTACAAAGGTCGGTTTGTCGTCATCCCATTGCTGATCGAGCCAATATTCCTCCCAGGAGAAGATCGTGTCGCCGACTGCATGCAGATCCTTCACGCGGCTCAATACCGCGCTTGGCAGCGTGTCGAGCTCGTCGAACGACAAGAGCTTCACGTCAAACTCGGCGGGTTGCCACCATTCGTCCGGATAGACGACCTCGTAATTGCGGAAATTACCACTGTCCACAAGCAGCTGCGCCTGCTCCTGAAGATGCGCCGGGACCTTCAGCACGTTGCCTTTTTTGATCCCGTACAGCGGGGAAAGGTCGGTCACGTCGTTGGTTTCGATCAGCTCGATCGAAACGCTCTTTTCGGGGTTCATGCCGTCGAAGCACTGCAGATCATGGAGATCGACCGGCGTGCAAAGCGAGATCCAATCCGCTTCGAACGTCAAGAAATCGGGCAGGGTAAAGGTGCTGTCCAGATAGATCTGGTTGAATTTCAATCCGTTCATCGCTGACCAGTCAGTCAAGCGCGGACAGCCGGTGATTTCCAGATACAGCGTGCCGTAGCGCGTAGCAAGCAGGTTCTGAATACCGTCGAGCGAGGTTAAAAGCTGCGAATCGTCAATGATCAACCGATGCAGCGAAAGCTCCGGCATGCCCGAAAGCGACACGACGCCGTGCAGCAGCAGCTCCTGGGAGACATGCGGGAACAGCGACCAGTCGAGCGGTTCTCGGCTCCAATCGCTGTAGCCGCTGCGGCACCAAAGCTCAAATTCGTGGATTGTCGCATTCTTGATATAGGGCAAGGCGCTGCCGGTGCGGTCTGTGACGTTCAGATAGTTATAGTTTTTGATCGCTTCCAGTCCCGACCAGTCCTCCACCTCGGCAATGCCGAAGGAAAAGCCGTCCTTGTTGACGACATCCCAAAGGAAATTGACATCGTGCAGATCGGAGCCGTAGATGGCAAGATCGTTAAGGTGCGGCAGCTTCACGATCGGAGAGATGTCCGCAAGATCGAAGACGCGATTCAGGTGAACCTGCTGAATTCCCGTGCAGCTTTCGAGCGCGGAGATGTCGGAAAGATGATCAAGCCCCTCGATATACACGCGCCGCAGACTTGTATGGTCTTCCAGGCCATGCAGGTTCCGGACGCTGTGCATACCCCAAAGGGCCAGTTCTTCGAGATTCTTTGCGTTTTCGAGCCAAGAAAGGTCGGACAGCGCATCGTTGTGCAGGTCAACGAATTTCAGACTTGTATTGTCCGAAAGCGCGGACATGTCAGATAGGTCTTCGCTTTGATAATCCACAAACAGGCGCGTCAGGCTTTGATGATCCTGCAGCCCGTTGATGCTTCGAAGCTCCGACAGGTTCACAAGCTCCAGTTCGCGGAGCTTCTTGGACGCGGAAAGACAGTCGAGATCGGTCAAAGGCAGACTGTCGAGCCGAACGAGCGAAAGCTCGGAACAGTTTTGCAGACCGGACAGGTCGATCATCCGTGCCGTGCTGTCGGTGTCAAGGTAAAGCTCGGTCAAATTCGGCGGTCCGAAGGACGTCAGATCGGAGGGGATCGGATCGAACAGCGTCAGATTCGCATAGCGAAGCCGTTCGCAATCGGACAGCGGCGAAAAGTCCGTCAAAGAATTGCCGGAATAGCCGAAGCTGCGGATGCGCGTGTGTTTCAACCCGGCAAGGCTCGTGACGCCACAATCGAACAGCTCGACAACGTCAAGCTGTTCCAGTCCGGACAGCTCGGGAAGCTCGCCAATGACCCGCACCAGTGTGATGAACTTCACATTCTTCATGTACCGCAAAAAGTCGAGATCGTTCCATTCCGCCGTCCCGATCTCGTGTCCATCCTCCTTGCTGTACCAATGCCTTTTGCCTTCCTCCTCGGTGCGGTTGACAAAGTACTCCGCGCCGATACGCGCCCAGCCGTTCTGCTTCGCAATCCCCTCATCACCGGTGAAGTAGTGCAGCGTATCGCCGACGATGATCAGCTCATAGACCTTTTCGAGATCCTCGGCGGTAAGCCCCGCTTCGGAGGGAATGACCGGTTCCGCCGTCGGCGCGGGTGTGCTCTCCGGCAGCATCGTTTCCTTTGCGGGCAGCAGTTTTGTTGCAAGGAAGATACCTCCGGCGATCACGAGCGCGGCGGCAGCGGCCGCAAGGATGATCGGCAAAGGCTTTTTTGTTGCTTCAAACGGCTTTGCGGTTGCGATACGCTGTGCAAGCTCTTCTACGGAGTACCGTTCGGCGAAGATCGTGTTGCGGGAATACAGCGCGTTTTTCAGCAGCTCCGGCGGCGTTGAGCCGTCGAGGTTTATCGGCACCGTCTCCACGCCCTTCGCGTCATTGGCGAAGAACGTTTCCATAAGTGTGATGGCTTCGTTCAGTCGTTCGGACATGAACAGCAGCATGACGCCGCTTTTCTTCGGCATTTCGCTTTCGTCTGCGATCGGAAATCCCTTTGCCCGCAGCGCATCGAGGATCGGTGCGACGCGTTCTTTGTCGGCTTTGGCATAAAGGGGAAACAACTTCATTTTTCGGTACGTCATCTTTGCCATGGTGGGCCTCCTTGTCCTGTGCTAAGGGGAAATGGGTTACGGGACTAAAATGACATCGAACGCCGCATCGTCCGGGAAGATCAGCAGCAGCATATCGATACTCACAGTCACGGTCTCAAGCGATGGCTGTGCGTTCAGCACGGAAAGGTCGCGCACATTGCTGTGCTCCAGATGGAGGGTTTTAAGGCTCGGCAGAACCGGCAGCGTCGAAAGGTCCACGCGTTCGCACCCCGCAAGGTTCAGTTCGTTCAGCAGCACAAGCCGATTGAGCGCGGCAAGCGACTGTACCGGCTGCATGAGAAGAGAAAGCGCCTTTAGATACGGCATGCGCCCGATCACGGAAAGATCCTCGACAGGACCCGTCAGCGGCTTTGCGCCGTTTACGGCGTATGCGCCGTCTGTGAAAGCGACACCGGATAAATCGTTCAGCACCATCGTGCCGCAAAAATGCAGTTCCGTCACGCCGCCGAGATCGGACAGTGTTATATCGCCATCAGGAATACCCAGCGCGTTGCGCACCGCTGCTTCCTGCTTTGCATCGGGGAACGCGACCGTATCCATGCCGGGAACATACGGTGTCGCCGTCGGCTCCGGCGTTTCGGTCGGCACAGGCGTGGGGGTCGGCGTCAGTCGTGCCGTAGGTACGGGTGTCGGGTTTGGCAGGAGATAGGCGTCCAATCGACCGGTCATAAGCGCATACAGACCTGCCGCTGCAGCGGCAAACAGCAGCATCGCAAGCACAAGCATCAACCAATCAAACCGCAGTTTTTCAAACGGCTTGCGATAATATGCGCGCGTGATCTGTTTGCAGGAAAGAATGGTTTCGGCACGCGCAGATGCATCGGAACTGGACGAAAGCCTTGTGCATTGTGAAAGCAGATCGTTCCATTCTGCGTTCGGCGCCGTATCCGAAAGCGGCAGCAGCAGAACCGGCTTCTTCAGAACAAGCGCTGCTTCGATCTCGCTTCGGCAGTTGGGTGAAGCAAAAGCTGTTTCGGAAACAAAGAACAACACCATAGAGCAGCTTTGCATATGCTCTTCGATGTTCTTCGGCCAATCGCTGCCCGCCGGAATGCCCTCGTCGTACCACAGTCGCAGTTTGCGGTTGTGCAGCAGTGTAATGGCTTTCAGAACCGCTTCGGAATCGCGGTGCGAATAACTGATGAAAAGATAGGGACGGCGACCCTCATATGGCTTAAAGTAGACGCTCATGATCCGCCTCCCGTCAGCACGATATCATACCGTTCGAGAAGCGGAGCGGCATCGACCGCGTTCGTCTGATTCAGTTCAATTCGGGAAAGATTGGAAAGCAGGGCAAACTCATCCGTGCGTTCGGGTAAAGTGTCAAAACGAAGTGTCGTAACCGTTACAATCGACTCTTCGGTGATCGGTTCGCCGCTGAGCGCGTCGCGTACCGCTGCAGTCAGAACGGGATCGGAAAAGAAAACAGTATCACCATTTTTTTCGATCGATGGCGCGCGAAGACGTCGTACAAGAACCGCTGCGCCGATCAGCAGAAACGCCGCGGCGACAATTGCGGCTGCGATCGCAAGAACAGCCTTTTTGCGAACGGGCAGCGGAGGGCCGATCAACTCATGCGAAAATCCGTCTGCATGGAGCAATGCTGCTTCCGCCGCATCGACGCTGCACAGCTTGATATGCACTGCGCGCGAATCCAACCCCATGGACAGCGTGCTTTCCGCATTATCTACGTCGACGCTGATGATCGGGATGCTTTTCTCCTGACAAACGAGTACTGCGCTCTTTACCGCCTGATCCGTACGCGCACGTTTGGTTTGATACAGAACCACAAGCCGTGCCTTGCGCATACGCGCATCGCGCCGTTCGCGCTCTGCTACGGTGCCGCTGTGCCCCGTGGGGTACCAGATGCGGCAGCCGCGTTCGTACAGCCGTCGAAACAGCGGCCGCAGCCGATCTTTATCCGCATCTGAAAAGCAAAAATACAGATACGGCTGATCGCCGCCGTACGGCGGAAAAAGCTCCGAAAACCTCGCCATTCGTATCCTCCCCGCGCGCTCCGCTTTTGCTTCTATACTACCAAAATATATCGTATACGCAAATGCTGTTTCTGTCAATCCCAAATGTAAAAAGCGCCAGAACTGTTACAGTTTCAAGTCAGACGCCATGCGTATCCATCTGCTTCCGTACCGATGGTTCCGCGCTCCTTCATTTCCTAAGAGCGGTTCTCAATCGGTGCAAAGAAAAAGGCGCATTGCTGCGCCTTCGAGCATCTTGTCTGATATTCAAAAAACATGCGGAGAAAACACTCTGCTTTCTCCACATATCCTTAGCCCTTACTGCAAAGCCCGATATGGATTATTTGCTTCCTTATCGGTGTCCCGCAATACCGGGCTTTTTTCGCATTGAGAATTGACAGCCGCAGACGAAGCCGCTATACTGAAATCGAAGAAAAAGCAAGCTATGGGCTTTTTGCGTTTGCGGTAGCTTCACCTGCCGGCCGCATTTTTACACCCTCGAAAGGAGACTCCCATGAAAAAAAGAAATCCTCTGATCCGCGTCGCCGTCCTTTTGGTGATCGGCGTGCTTGTGTACATCTTAGGCCGCAGTCTCGGCTGGATCGACCCGGTTCCCAAGCTCCAATGGAACGGGGAACGGATCGTCAACGGGCTTTTGCTGCTGCTCGGCCTGCTGATTCTGGAGGGCATCGTGAGCTTTATTCTCGACAAGCTCAACCCGAAGGGCAACCGCACCAAAACGCTGATCGCGCTCGGCCGGAACATCATGCACTACGCGGTCGTGCTGCTGACGATCTGCATCCTTTTGACGATGCTGAACGTGGATATCGTGACGATTCTTTCCGGCCTCGGGATCATCGCGCTGATCATCGGCTTCGGCGCGGAAAGCCTGATCGCGGACGTGGTGACCGGCATGTTCATTCTGATGGACAACCAGTATAATATCGGGGACATCATCGAGATCAACGGCTTCCGCGGCACCGTCACGGACGTGAGCGTCCGCACGACCGTGCTGACCGACGTGGGCGGCAACGTGAAGATCATCAACAATTCCGACATGAAGAATATTCTGAACCGGTCGGACAATACCTCCCGCTCGGTCGCGGAATTCGGTATCCCGTATGAAACGGATCTCGAAGCCCTCGAGGAGAAGATCCCGGCGCTGCTGCAGAGCATCTATGACGCGCACCGCGATCTGATGAAGGATGTGCCGGTGTACGTCGGCGTCGATCAGCTCGGCGACAGCGCTGTAGTGCTGAAGTTCGTCGTCGAGGTTGCCGAAAAGGATATCTACGCGGGCGCCCGCGTGCTGAACCACGACCTGTTTATCGGCATGCGCAAGCTCGGCGTCGAGGTGCCGTTCCCGCAGGTTGACGTGCATCAAAAATGAAGCGCGTACACGACCTGCTGGGGCTCCCGCCCGAATACCACGAGGACGGGCCGCCCGAATATACGACGCCGCCCGACGAGTATAACCGCTTCGCGCCGACCGAGCCGCCCGCCAAGGCGGGCAAGTCCCGGATGGTGAAGATGCTGCTGCTCGCTGTGGCGGGGTTGTCGCTGCTCGGCGTGGCGCTGCCGGGTTTTTCGCTTGTGCCCCCGGCCGAACCGGAGCCGACGCCCGCCGCTGTTTCCCCCACCCCCGCGCCCGCCGTGGCGGTCGTGCCGGAGGAACGGTATACGGTACAGGCGTGGCACGAGCCGCCGTCCGGCGCAAGGGTCACGCTCACATGGGAAGGCGTCGGTGAAAGCGCCGACGGCGCCACGGGGCTTTCGGTGCCGGAGGGCGCGCGCGTGCGGCTGTCCTATGTCCCCGCGGTACCGTACACGATGGAGGATGTATCGCTCGGCGGCGTGATGCTCGACGGCGCGATCACCCAAACCGACGACCCGCTGCTGTTCACGGTCGGCAAGGGCGGCGGCGTGATCCATTTCTACCTGAACTACCCGTCCGATGGAGCGCCAACACCCACGCCCGAGCCGACGCCGGAGCCAACGCCTGCGCCGACGCCGGAGCCGACGCCCGGCGTGACGATCACCTATTACCGCCGCTCCGCGGTCTACGAAGCCTTTGCCTACTGGACGATGCCGGAGCAGATGGAATCGGTGACGGTTCGGCTGACCGATCCCTATATGGGCACGATCTTCGAGCATGAACTGACCGCCGAGGAGGTCGCATTCGGCTATTATGAGCTGAACCATTTTGACCTGTATAACTATCTGTTTACGAACGGCTTTTCCTTCGACAATCTGCCGTCCGACTACGATCCGAACCCGCTGCTGGAGGTGACCTACGCATACGGTGAAAACGGGCCGGCCGGTACGGAAACCGCCGAAGCCGCATATGAAATGTGGGTCAATCTCTCCTACGACGACCCGGACGATGATATGTCGTGGATATGGGGCAGCTACTATCCCGACTGCTTCGTGGTGCGCATAGAAGACCGGCTGAACTATGATGGGCTGAAGATCTATTACGGTGAGCAGGATGAGCTGTCGCCCGGCGACGTATGGGTAAAGGTCACGGTGGACGGACAGGATATTCCGGCGGAGACGTGCCGGTTGGTGCTCGAACCGTATGAGGAAGCGAACGGCGAGGTGTACTATGCCTACACGTTCGTCATGCCGCGCCCCGACACCTTCCCCGAACACGGCACCGCGCACTTTGTGATCACGCAAAAGCTTGTGCATTACGATACGACGGTAACGCGCGAGCGGGATTATACGTACTAACCAATATGATACGCAAAAAGGACGCGCGCGGCGCGTCCTTTTATGATACTCCTTTGATCTTTACAATAAAGTGATTCCCGCCTCGGCGGCCGCCCTGCGCTGCTCATCGGGCCAGACGGAAACCTGCACCTCCCCGATATGCGCTTTGCGGAGGAAGAACATACAGATGCGGCTTTGCCCGATGCCGCCGCCGATCGAAAATGGCAGCTCGTCGTTCAGCACAGCCTTTTGGAACGGCAGCTTGGCGCGATCCATGCAGTCCGCCGCTTTCAGCTGCTCACGCAAAGCCGCGGCGTCCACGCGCACGCCCATTGAGGACAGCTCCAGCGCGATATCGAGCACCGGATAGTAGGCGAGAATATCGCCGTTCAGGGTCCAGTCGTCATAGTCCGGCGCGCGGCCGTCGTGCCGTTCGCCGTTGGAAAGCCGCCCGCCGATCTGCATAAGGAACACCGCGCCCTTTTCCTTGGTGATCGCGTATTCGCGCTCGCGCGCGGACAGGTTCGGATAGCGATCCAACAGCTCCTGCGCCGTCAGAAAATAGATATCCTTCGGCAGAATTTCCTCAATATAATCGTACTGCACGGCCATATACTTTTCGGTCTTTTTCAGCGCGCGGTAGACGCGGCGCACGGTCTCCTGCAGCGTTTCGAGCGTACGCTCCCCGCGCGCGATCACGCGCTCCCAGTCCCATTGATCGACGTAGATCGAATGGATATTGTCCATGACCTCGTCGCGGCGGATCGCGTTCATATCGGCATACAGGCCCTCATGCAGCCCCATGCCGTAGCTGTGCAGCGCCATCCGCTTCCATTTGGCCAGCGACTGGACGATCTCGACCTCGCGCGCGTCCATGTCCTTCACGTCGAAGCGCACGGGGCGCTCGACGCCGTTCAGATTGTCGTTGAGGCCCGATTCGGGCGTGACAAACAGCGGCGCGGAGACGCGCAGCAGGTTCAGCTCGGCGGCAAGCCGTGCCTGAAAGAAGTCCTTGACGGTCTTGATCGCCACCTGCGTGTCGTGCAGCGACAGCGCGGAGCGGTATCCGGCGGGAAAAGTCAGCATGAAATCCTCCTTGGGTCAATCGAACAGATACGACAGCATCCGTTCCGGGTGGTTCAGAAATTCGCGGTAGACCGTGAAATGCTCGGTCGCGCGGTAATCGACGCGGTGCATTCCCTCGCCGGTCAGCTCCCACACCTCCGCGCCCGGAATCGCCATCAGGATCGGGGAGTGCGTGGACAGGATGATCTGTGAATCCGCATCCGCAAGCTGCTTCAGCTCGACCAGCAGCGTCATCTGCTTTTGCGGGCTCAGCGCCGCCTCCGGCTCGTCCAGAAGGTACAGCCCCTGCCCGCCGAAGCGGTGCTGCACGGCGGCAAGGAAGCTCTCACCGTGCGACTGCTGATGCAGCGATACGCCGCCGAAGCCCGTGATGATCGGCCCGCCCGATTCCGGATCGGCGTCGTGCTGGTCGATATAGGTCGCCATGTTGTAAAAGCTCTCGGCGCGCAGGAAAAATCCGTCGCGCGGGCGGCGGCGCTTCGCAAGCCGAATGCAGCGGTACAGCCCGGAATGGGAATCCTCGGTCGAAAACGTAAAGTTCAGCGTGCCGCCCTCCGGGTTGAACCCGTAAGCCACCGCGACGGCCTCTAACAGCGTCGATTTACCAGTGCCGTTCTCGCCGCACAGCACGGTCACGGGGCTTGACAGCCGCCATTCGCCGTTTTCGATCAGCCAGCGCACGGCGGGGATCGCCGAAAGGTAGGAATCCTCCCCCGGCGGCTCGCGCAGCAGCACCCGATCTATATATAATCCGTTCGTCATGGCGACAGTATAGCGGATTTGCCGCGCGTTGACAAGTATTTTATATGCGAAAACCGGAGGGAAAAAATCCCTCCGGCTCAGCGTGTCAAAAAACTTTTGACACGCTGAGGGAGACCGCCAAGAAAGAGTTCAGAAGCCGGAATTTCCACTCCGCTTCGCTTCGTTACAGATGTGCCGTCGCGCGCTCCCCGCGCGTCGCCATCAGCCGAAGGCTATACTCAGCTATGCCGAGGCTGAGAAACCGGCTAATTTTCGGCATAAAATCAAAGAAACGGACGTTTTTTCGCCCGTTTCTTCCTGCCGATTTTTGTATACAAAGTCCGCCGAAAATGGTCTGGGCCTTTATTGACGGTCTGAACCGGAGGGAAAAATCCCTCCGGCTCATGCGGATCCACTTTACAGCCCCGGCGTCGGGAACACGACCGAGACGGCGTTTTCGTCCGGGATCGCACCCTTTTCGACCGCGCAAAACAGCAGCCATGCGCCCATGTCGCTGGTGCCGACCTCCGGCATCTCGCATTTAACCGCGACGGTCACGCCGTCCGCATCACGCTGTATATCCATGACCGCATAGCGCGCCGAGCCGCTGCCCGCAGAAACGTACAGCACGAGCAGATCCTGCTCCGCAAAGAACGACGCGTCATAGGTTTTCTGCAGCTCGTTCAGCCGTTCGTTCTCGCTGCCGGGAGCAAAGTGCGGCGCAAGGCAGTGCGAAAGCGCGTCCGCATCGGTCAGCAGGCGCACCAGCGTTTCGCCCTCCTCCGTCCATCCGACGCGAACGATCTCCTGCGTGAACGGCACCGCGGCGGCGTCCTTTTTGCCGGTCAGCCAGAAGGCATACGTCGCCTTGCCGCGGCCCGCGCCGTCGAACGACGCCGTGACCTCATAGATCGCGCCGCCATTGGGCAGCGTCATCGTTATCTCGTCCCCGTCCCGCGTCCAATCGGGCGTGAACGCCTTGCCGTCGTTTTCATAATCGCCCGCATACGCTTCGTCCCACGCGCGGATCGCCACGTCGGTCAGCGTGCAGCCCGGCGCGAACGACAGCACGGCGGTATTCCCGCGGCTTGGCAGCGGATCGAGATAGGCGGTGCTTTCGAGCGGGTGCATCCCGCATGCCTCGACGCCGGTGCCGGTGCCGTCGGCGTTGGCGTAGAACCATTCATAGCTGCCCGTGGACGCCAAGCCCGACGCGTCCGCGACCGAGACATACAGCGCGGGCGGCACGGTCATCGTGCCCTCGGCGGGCGCGGGATCGTTCTTTTGCGGCTTGCTCCACAGTCCGAGCGCCTCCGGCGAGGGCGAATCGGTGACGATCACCGTCACGTCCGGATGCGTGTCCTTCTCCACAGACGTTCCCTCCTTTGCGGCGCAGCCCATCAGCAGCAGCGCCGCGAGCATGGCATATACCCACCGTTTCATACGCGGTTCCTCCTTTGTCCCTTTACCCATAACACCGCGCATACCGCCTTTCGGTTACAAAAAAAGAGCCGATCTTCCGGTCGGCTCCCGTTGGCAAATTATTCCGCTGTTCCCTGCGGCAGCGCCGCGATGGCCTCGCGCAGTTTTTCCGTCATGCTTGCCGTCTGCATCCGGTAGGCCTGCTCGATGCACTTTGCTACCGCCGCATCGTTGCTGGAGCCGTGCCCCTTGACGACGATCTTTTTGCAGCCGAGCAGCACGCTGCCGCCGTAGTTGCGGTAGTCCATGAACCGCTTTTCCTCGGCGAACATCCGCTTCATCAGCAGCGCGCCGAGCTTGTAGAGCGTGCGCGAATAGATATCCGTCTTGAGCTTTTTCAGCATTTCAAGGCACGCGCCCTCGGTGGACTTGATGAGCACATTCCCCGAAAAGCCGTCGCACACGACCAGATCGTATTGCCCGGTCAGCAGATCGCGGCTTTCCATGTTGCCGACAAAGTGAATGCCGGGTGTTTCCTTGAGCAGCGGATAGGCGGCCTTTCGCAGCTCGTCGCCCTTTTCGGCCTCGGTGCCGATATTCAGCATTGCCACGCGCGGGCGTTCGACGCCGTAGGCGCATTGCAGATACAGACTGCCCATCACGGCGAACTGCTGCAAGAGCTTCGGCGTGATATCCACGTTGGCGCCGCTGTCGCACACGCCGACCATGCCGCCGTTCATCGTCGGCAGGATCGGGCAGAACGCGGGCCGCTTTATGCCGTGCACGCGGCCGAGCCGCAGCGTCGCCGCCGCAACGAGCGCGCCGGTCGAGCCGGTCGTGACGATGCCGTGCACGTCCTCGTCGGTGCGGAGCCGTTCGATGGCACGCATTAAGGAGCTGTCCGCCTTTTGCTTGATCGCAAGGGTCGGCTGCTCGTCGCACCCGATGACCTCTGGCGCATGGACGATCTCGACGCGGCTCTTGTCATACGATTCTTTTGCAAGCACCGCCTTGAGCTTCGCTTCATCGCCGAACAGCAGCACGGCAAGGTCAGGAAAGGTTTTCAGCGCCAGCAGCGCGCCGCCGACGTTCGCTTCGGGGCTGTGGTCGCCGCCGAAGCAGTCGATGCAAAGCCGGATCATTTGTCGTCCTCCAGTTGTTTCACAAACGCGCGGCGGCGCTTATGCGGCACCGCGACAAATCGCTTCCATTGGTTCTGGATCGCGTAATTATCCTCTAAATTCAGGTTCGTTTCGGCGTACTCCACGCCGTCCTCGCGCAGCATCCGTTCGAGCGCCGCGGACACCGCCACCGAAATGCCGCGGTTTGCCCACGCCGGGTCGATGCCGATCAAGCCGAGGTCGATGATCTTCGGATGCCGGATCGCGTGCAGGATCCGCACAATCGCCGCCGGAGTGAGATGTCCCCTGGAGGGCTGCACGGCCTTGGCAATCGACGGGAAGCAGATCCCGAGCAGCACGACGTTGTCGTTCTCGTCGAGCAGCACCGCCACGTGGTCGAGGTCGATGATCAGACGGAAATTGTCGATCATCAGTTTTTTCATGCCGTCCGTGAACGGCACCGTGCCGTAGAGCTGCTCATAGGACTTATCCAAAAGCTCGAACAGCGGATCGGCGTAACGGTTCAGAAAATCATTGACGTTCTTCGCCGGGCCGAAGCGCAGATGATAGCGGTTCATCAGCTTTTCGGTCACGCGCGCCAAAGCGCCGTCATTCTTTTCCGGCGGGTAGATTTTGCTCTCGGTCCAATCGACCTCCTTGGTATAGCCGAGGTTTTCGATCAGACGCTGATAATACGGCGCGTTATACTGCTCCTCGAACGTGGACAGCTGATCGAAGCCCTCGATCAAAAGCCCTTCGCGCTCTAAATCCGAAAACCCGAGCGGGCCGCAGACCGTGTCCATGCCCTTCGCCTTGGCCCACGCCTCGACCGCGCCGAACAGGGCGGCGGCGACCTCCTGATCGTCGATGCTGTCGAACCGCGTGAAGCGGATGCGCTTTTCATGATTCTTTTCGTTCGCGGCCTTTTGCAGGATCCCGGAGATGCGTCCGACGATCTTGCCGTCATGGTACGCGTTGTAATACACCGCCTCGCAAGTGTCGTAATAGACGTAGTCCTTGCGGAAAATCTTTTTCTCGTCGCCGTACAGCGGCGGAACGAAGTTCGGGTTGTCCCGATACAGATTCAGCGGGAAGTTCAAAAACTCGCGCTGCTCCTTCTTCGTTTGTACCTCCCTGACCGTAACCATGCCGCTTACCTATGCTTGGCGTGGAAGCAGATCCCGACGCCGTTCGGCCCGCAATGCCCGCCGGTCGTGGGGTTAACCGCGACGGTTTCGATGCAAAGCCCCTCGCCGAACTTGGCCTTCAGCTCGTTCATGACCTCGGTCGCAATCTCCTCGGCGTCGGTGTGGCCGACAATCACGCGATGCCCCTTCACGTCGTCGCCGAGCTCGTCCACGTACTGCATCAGCTTACGGATCGCCCTTACCCGGCCGCGCTCGGAGCCGATGGACACCATCTTGCCCTCGGTGTTCATATAGATGATCGGCCGCACGCCGAGCAGCGTGCCCATCGTCGCCGCAAGGCCGGACACACGGCCGCTGTGCTTGAAGAATTTCAGATCGTCGGCAAAGAAGTAGATCGCAAAATGATCGACCTCGGTCTTGGCCCATTCCAAAACCTCGTCCACGCTCTTGCCGGCCCGGATCATGTCCCCGACCTCCAGCACAATCGCGCGGCTGATGATCGTGATGCCCTTGGTGTCGATATCGGAAAAGCGCACGTTCGGGTACTTTTCGGACAGCTCCTTCACGGCCTGATCCATCGCGTCAAACGTCGCCGTCATCGCGCGGGAGAAATGCACGTACAGGATATCGTCGCCCGCGGCAAAGACCGGCTCGAAGATTTCGAGGTACTTTTCGCGGCTGATCGCGCTCGTGTTCGGCAACGCCCCCGCACGAAGCTGATCGTAAAACGCCTTGGCGTCGAACGTATCGAAATCCTCATAGGGGTAAACGGTTTTGCCGTCGATGGCATACGGCATACTGATCAGCGTGTAGCCGTATTCGGCGGCGTCCGCCGGGGTGATATCGCAATCGGTATCGGTGAATAAGCGCAGCATGGTTTCCTCCTTATTCCAAAATCATGATATAGTCGTAGATCGGCTGTCCGCCGTCCAGCAGGATCACTTCCGTCAGCGGGTGCGCGCTTTGCAGCGCCGTACGCATGGCCTCGGCCTCGGCTTGGTCGGCGTCGATGCCCTTCACCAGCAGCAGGATCCCGAAATCGTCGGCGCCGAGCGCGTCGGCAAGCCGCAGCGCTGCGTTTTTCGCGTCGGGATCGTCGGCATAGATCGTGCCGCCCTCATAGGCGATATAGTCCCCTTCCCGCACCGAAACGCCGTCGCGCTCGGTCGTGCGGGACGCGTGGGAAACCGTGCCGGTCTTGACGCTCTGCATGATGTCGATAGAGCCCTGCTCGATCGTGTCGATATCGTTGGACGAGGTATCGAGCAGCGACAGCGCCGCATAACATTCGCCGATCGTGTGGCTCGGCATCACGCGCACGTCCGCGTCCGTATAGAGCGCGGCGGCCTGCTCGGCGGTCAGGATGATATTGCTGTTGTTCGGATAGACGAGGATCGTCTCGGCGTTGACCTCGCAAAAAGCCTCCAAAAAGCTCTCCGCGGAGGGGTTCATGCTCTGCCCGCCGTCCACGACCGCGTCCGCGCCGATGGACAGGAACGTTTCGCGGATGCCCGCGCCCGCCGCGACCGCGACGATGCCGAATTTCTTGCGCGGCTTTTGCGGCTTATAGTTGTTGCGGATCGTCGTCTCATGGTGCTGCAGCATCATGTTTTCGATCTTCATCGTCAAAAATTCGCCGTACTTATGGCAATGCGCCAAAATATCCTCCGGCGTTTTGGTGTGGATATGCACGCGCAAGAGGCTCCCGTCGCGGAACGCCACGACCGAATCGCCGCTTGCAATCAGCCAGTCGATCAGCGGCTTTTCGTCAAAGTCCGAAACCTTGCCAACCTTCTTGGTCTGGAACCGCAGGATGAACTCGGTGCAGAAGCCGAATTCCAGCTCGTCGTCCTCGGTAAACGACGCGATATTCACCTGCTGCGGCCGCGGCGCATGGCCGCCCGCATTCGTAAACGCGACGCCGTGCAGCGCATCCTGCATTCCCTCCGCGATATAGACAAAGCCCGCGCCGCCGCTGTCCACGACTCCGGCCTCCCGCAGCACCGCCAAAAGCGTCGGCGTGCGGTCGAGCGAAGCGCGCAGCTCGGTCAAAAATGCATCAAAATACTGTTCAAAATCCGTTTCGTCGGTGATCTCGCGGTTCGCCTTATGCACGGCGTCGGAATAGACAGTGAGGATCGTTCCCTCCACCGGCGTCTGCACCGCGTTGTAGGATTCCCTGACGCCGCATTCGAGCGCCGCCGCAAAGGTTTTCAGATCGGCAGTCTTTACGCCCGAAAGCCCCTGCGAAATGCCCGCGAAAATGCGGGACAGGATCACGCCCGAATTGCCGCGCGCGCCGAGCAGCATCCCCCGCGCGATCTGCTGCGAGGTCTGCCCCAGCTCACCGTCCGCCCCCTCCGAAACGGCGGAGCAGCCGGAGTCGATGGTCATGTACATATTGTCGCCGGTGTCCCCGTCCGGAATCGGGAATACGTTCAGTTCGTTGACGACCGTGCGGTGCGTGTTCAGCTTGGCGGCGCCGCCCTCGACCATGCGGGCGAAGAGCGCGCCGTTCAATGTTTTGGTTTCCATACGTTTCCTTTCCTCTTCGGCGGTCCCTTCCCCGCCGGACACAATGGTTTCGTTATGCCATAAAGGCCGCGATGCCGGTCTTTAAAAACAGCTCAAGCTGCTTGGCGATCTCCTCCAGAGGCTGCTGCATGCCCGCGTTCAGCCAGTCGCGGTACAGCGTCAGCGTGCCGCCCGTGATAAAGTCCGCGTACAGCTTCGTGTAAGCGATTTTGGGCGGCGAGACGTGCTTTTTCAGCAGCGCGCTCACCCGCGTGGCAAACGCGTCGCCGAGCTTTTGCAGCACCTGCGAATATTTGTTCTTCCGCACCAGCGGCACGGTCAGCTCGTCGTGCGCCGCAAACGCGTTCGTCACCGCCTGCAGAAAGCCGAGCGGATCGCGCGGGCAGCGTTCGAGATCGGCCTCCCCAATGGCCTTGGCGACGAGCCGCACCAGCTCGTCCTCCAATTCGTCGCGGATCGCCGTCACGCCCTCGTAATAGTTGTACACCGTCTTGCGATCCACGTCCGCGGCCTCGGCGATATCCGTGACCGTGATCGTGCCGCCCTCCCTTTGGCCGAGCAGCTTTAAGTATGCACGGCGGATCGCGGCCTTGGTCCGCGCCACGCGGCTGTCACACTTTCTTTCCTTTTTCATGATTCGTTCCCTCTTGTCGGATCGTGTCGAATTTTTCCACACCTGTGTATTATAATGCAACAGCCGGCACATTGCAACCGTTTTCCCCGAAAAAGCGGGATTTTTTGCAGTCGCGTTCTGCGATAGGCAATCGTTACCGAATCGTTACAATTTGGGGATGACCGCGCGCGCCCGATTTGCTATAATGCAGGTAAAGAAAGGCGGAGAACGATATGCGAACGATTTTCATAGTCGAGGACGACGAGGCGATCAACCGGCTGCTGTGCATGAACCTGTCCGTGACCGGGTATATGGTGACCGGCGAATACGACGGTGCGGAGGCAAAAGCGCGCATCGAGCGCGGCGAACGCTATGACCTTGCCCTGCTGGATATCATGCTGCCGGGCCTGGACGGCTTCGAGCTGCTGGACACGTTCAAGGCGGCGTCAATCCCGGTGATCTTTCTGACGGCCAAGAACGCCGTGGAGGATCGCGTGAAGGGTCTGCGCGACGGCGCGGAGGATTACATCGTCAAGCCGTTTGCGCTTGAAGAGCTGCTTGCGCGGATCGACAAGGTGCTTTCGCGGCACCTGCCGCCGCCGGACTCGATCCGTCTCGGCGATATCGAAATCTTCCCGAAAAGCCGCTCGGTCACAAAAGCCGGGCAGCCTCTTGAGCTGACGCCGACGCAGTATGACCTGTTGCTGCTGCTTGCCAAGAACAAAAACGTCGCCCTCTCGCGCGAACGCATCCTGTCCGAGATCTGGAACAGCGATTTTATCGGGGAATCCCGCGCCATCGACAACCATATTTCGCAGCTGCGCCGCCGTACCGGGCTGCCGATCGTCGCGGTGAGCCGCGTCGGCTACCGGCTCGAAACGGATGAGGGGGTATAACCGGCACAGCTGTGCCGCACAACCGGCATGAAACTGTCTCTGAAAATGAGTCTGCTCTCCATAGGACTATCGGCGCTGACGCTGCTCGCGGTCGGCGCTGTTGTGCTGCGCGCAGCGTATCGGCAATCGCTCGACGCCGAGCGTGAAAACGCGCGGGCGCGGCTCAGCTTTTTGACGACCTCCTACGCCGTCGCCGTGGACCGCGAAGGGCTCGAGCCGCTGTCCTCCTTTGCGGAAAAGAACCGGCGGCAATACCTGTTTCGCCGCTTTGACAAGGGCGACGAGAAGTGGCAGTTCGTCTATATGGGCGACACGCTCTATAACGATTCGTCGCTTGCGCTCGACCGGCTGATGAACGGCGCGGGCGAACGGCTGTTTGCGATGGGCGACCGGTATGTGATCGTGCTCTGCGAATCGCTCCCGGACGGCAGCGATATCTACCTGCTGCACGACTGCACGGCAGTCATCGACGCGGCGCGCCGCCTGACGCACACGTTTCTGCTGATCGGCGGCGTCGCTTTTTTGGCGCTTGCCGTAGCGCTGTGGCTGTTGACGCACGCGGCGCTCGGCCCGCTTGCGGAGCTCGAACGCGCGGCGCGGCGCATGGCGGCGGGCGATTACGAAACCCCGATCCGAAGCCGGCACCGTGACGAGGTCGGCTCGCTCGCACGGAGCTTTGAGCAGATGCGTCTGAGCGTGCAGGAGCAGATCGCGGCGGTGTCCGAGGTCGCGGAGCAGCGGAAGCTGCTGGTCGGCGCGCTCACGCATGAGCTGAAAACGCCGATGACCGCAATCGTGGGTTACAGCGAAGCCCTGCACACGCTGCGGCTTTCGGAGGAACAGCAGGCCGAAAGCCTCCGGTTTTTGTACGCGGAAAGCAAACGGCTGGAGGCGCTGACGCAGAAGATGATGCGCCTGATCGCCGTGGACGGCGGCGAGGCCATTGCGCTTTTGCCCGTGACCGGCGAGGCGCTTTCGCAAACGCTGCGCCCGATGCTGTCCAAGCTCGCCGAGCAGCGCGGCGTGGCGCTGCATCTTGCGCTGAACGGCTTTGCCGCGATCGGCGACGCCGACCTGTTGTGCAGCGTCCTGACCAATCTGTTTGATAACGCGGTTTCCGCCGGTGCGAGCGAGGTTTGGCTGGCCGGGCGCGGCCCCGTGCTCGTCGTGACCGACAACGGCCCCGGCATGACCAAGGAGGTGCTTGCCCGCGTGACCGAGCCGTTCTATCGCGCGGACAAGGCGCGCAGCCGCAAAACCGGGCACGCGGGGCTCGGCCTTGCGCTCGTGCAGCGGATCGTGACGCTGCACCGCGGCACGCTGCTGATCGAAAGCGAACCGAACCAAGGCACGACCGTGACCGTGAAGCTGCGGGAGGCGGAGGCATGAAAAAGAAGCGAATCGCGGGGCTGCTCGCCCTGCTGCTGCTTTGCGGCTGTATGACGGAGGAATTTGCCGCCGTCTCGCCCGAGGCTTTCCGTCCCGAACCGACGCCCACGCTGCCGCCCGCCGCACAGGCGACCGCAAGCCCGACCCGCGCCGCCAATGAGCAGGTGCTGTTTACCTACCCCGATACGGTTTCGTTCTCCGCCAAGCAGGGACTTTTGACCGTGACCGGCGAAGCCGCCGTGGACGCGTCCTCCCTTTCCTCGCTGATTGCCCGCGTCGGCCCCGCTGACTTCACCGCCGAGCGCACCGCCCTGCTGTACGACGCCTGCATGGACGGCGATATAACCTATTTCTACCCGTACAGCAGCGCCGCCTATCTCTACTATCCCGAATTTTCCGATGAGGAGCTTTCCGCCGCGGCCGACGCAATACAGACGCTGATCGACGCGGGTCTCGGCAGCACCGGCCATGAGGACGGGCATGCGCAATGGTCGCTCATCCGGCAGCGCGCCCTCGCTCGCACAGCCGACCACCCGGCGCACATCGACCGCGAAAGAACCGCGCCGACCCTGTCGGACGCGCCGGGCAGCGTGACGCTGACAAACGAGCGCGGCCGCCCGGTTGGGGAGGCCCGCTATACCCGTAAGGAAACCGGCGCTTTGGAAACGGCCCTGCGGGGGCTTGGGAAAAACTTTGTCGTGCAGAACGCCGCGCGGTGGGAAAACGCGGACGAAGCCGCCGCCGCGCTGCGGGAGATGCCGCCCGCGCTGTCGTGGTTTTCCTCGTTCCGCTATACGAACAACCTGCCGCTGGTGAACGGGCTTGTCGGAAAAGAGTTTGCCGCCCGGCTCGATGTGACCGACCTTGCCGAAACGGACGAAACGCCCGCGGGCTGTACGCTTGCGCTGTCGCCAAAGGCGGCCTTCGACGCCGCGCGGCAGTTTTTGCACCGCGCCGGGGTGATGAATTTCGAGCCGTATCGCATCACCTTTTTTGCCGGTCCTACGGGAAAACAATGGTATGAGGTGCGCTGCGCGCGCTGTTACGACGGTCTGATGGTTTACTGCCTGACCGGGCAGAATCTGTTGCCCTACGGCTCGTTTGCCCATGATGCGCAGACGCCGTCCGACTGGACGAACGAGTTTTGCGGGATGCTGCTCGACGACGGCGGCGTGTTCGCCGCGACATGGGAGCATCCGCTTCGGCTGCTCCGCACGGAGCCGGACGGCGCCCGCGATACGGTCGTGCTGCAGGAAGCCGTGGACTTGGCGACGGCCTATCTTTTGGCGCAATACGGCGATACGCGCGTCGCCCGCACCGCGACGGTGCAGCGCGTGTCCCTGGTGCTTTGCTGCGTGCCGGATCCGAATGCCGACCGGGAGGGGCGGCTCCTTCCCGCATGGCTTGTGCAATACGCCTACGGGCGGGACGATACCGCCGCCGAGCGTGACAATCTGCACCTTGTCGCGTTCTCCCAAATCACCGGCGAAAAGCTCGGCGAAAGCGCGCTGCCGCCCTCGTTTGACCGACGCAATGCGGAGGAGAGATAAAAATGAAACGGAGTCTTTGTTTGCTGCTCGCTTTGCTGCTGCTCGGCTGCGCGAGCGAATTTGCCCCGCTCGATACCGCGGCCTATCCCGCCGCGCCGGTCGAGGGCGACCCGTATGTGCGTGACGCTTCGCTTCCGCTCGAAAAGCGGCGCTATCTGATGGAACGGCTTGGGCTGACCGAGGACGAGCGCACATGGACGGAGCCGGGGCTTTCCGGCACGTTCCCGATCCATGTGCCGGACGTGCTGGCGATGCCGGTGTACCGGCTCCATGCGATGCAGTTCAGCGAGGAAAATCTCCAATACCTTGCCGAAGCCTGCTTCCCGGACGGCAGGATGACAAACGAAGTGTTTTCCGATGCCTTCAGCCAAGACGAGCTGCAATACATGATCGCGCGGCTTAAGGAAGCGCTTGCCACCTATACGGACGAGATGATAAGTGAGGATCCTCTCTTTGTCCGGCAAAAGGAAGAAATACAGGAAACGATCGACCGCTACACCGCCATGCTTGCGGATGCGCCGGCCACCATCGAGCGCACCCCGGCAAGCGTTCATTTTATGCCGATGGACGCCTATGGCTGTACTTCGCTGACGCATAACAAGGAAGAAATCCTGCTCCATCAGCAGGATTGCGAATGGCTTTCGGATGTTCCTTCTCCTTATATATGCTCCTTTTTAAGCGTTACAAACTTTTATCCGACCTCCGAGGAAATCTTTTATGTTTCGCAAGAGATAGATCAAAACAGGGAAACCGTGATCGACGGGCATTGGGAAGGGCCAAAGGGCAGCAGCGTCTTATTCTTTTATTCAACTTATAACGGAATAGCGGTAAGCGAGACCAATTGCGGCAGCCGAATCGACGTGCTTCCCTATTTGGACGGAGACGAAAAGCCGGAGGAATGTTTTCTCGAAAAGACGCCGAAAGAAGCGGCGGAGGACGTAAAAGCCTTTTTGCATGCCGCGCACATTCCGGCTTCGTTCGGACGGTTCGATCTCTGCACCACACCCGGCGGATCGCTGCAATCCTATAACGTCCGGTGCAATCCCGTGGTAGACAATATCCCGGTCGTGTCCGTGATGAACCGCAGCCCCCTGACCGCCCCGCCCTATGGAGAGCCGCATCTGCCGGTGGAGGATGAAACCTGGACGTATACCGTTCTGCGTTTTATCGTGTCGGGATCGCGCATCGTGTTTGTGAATTGGTTTTCCCCGATCCGGGCCGGCGAGCAGCTGGAGGCCGATGCCGCGCTGCTGCCGTATGCGGAGGTGGAGGCCGTGGCAAAGGCCGCGCTGTCCGGGGACTGTCCGGAGGGGATCATCCCGCTTTCGGCGTCTCTGGTGCTCCGTGCAATCAACGACCCGACGCTGCTGCACGAGGGGCTGCTGCGCCCCGCCTGGTGCTTTGTCTACCGCCCGCGATCCGCAGACGAGGACGTGCGCTATACGCTCTCCGTCGACGCCGTGACCGGCGAGCCCATCGACTTCGGCACGGATCTTTGCGATTTGAAACCGTCGGAGATCCCGGATCATTGAACGCAAAACGCACGGGAACGAACCCGTGCGTTTTTTGATTGCCTTCTTTTTCGTTATTCCGCTTCCTTCAAAATGTACGCCGCGACCGCGCGGGGCGTATTGAGCTCCGGGGCGGCATGGGTGTCGATGGTGACGCCGAAATCGGCGCCGATCCGTTCGATCAGCGAGAAGTATTGCAGCGAATCGCCGCCGAGGTCGTACTGGAAATGGCTGTCCGGCGTGACGTTGTCCATGCCGGTCACGTCGGCAAACGCCGCCATCACGCGCGGCAGAATCTCCTCCAAGCCCTTTTCATAGAGCGTCTCGGCCTTTTCGGTCGGCCGGTCGGCGGCGTGGACGCGGAGGGTGCCGTTGGCAAGGCGCTTTTTGACCTCGCCGTTTTGCACCTTCATCGTCAGCGCCAAGGGCAGCGGCTCCTCGGCAAAGACGATCCGATCCACACGATAGGCACGCGGCAGAGCCGCGTTTTTGGCATACAGCTGTTCGGCAAGGTTGCCGAGCGCGTAGGCGTTATGCTGCTTCGGCTCGACGACAAGCACCGCCATCGTCCCGCCGCCCGGACGCTTCTGCTCCACGGCGGCCAGATTTTGAATCAGCGGGCTGCCGAACGCGGCTTCGATCACGGCGGGGGCGATGCGCTCGCCGTTTTCGCCGTTGATCATATCGTCGGTACGTCCCGCAAAGAACAGATACCCGCCCTTGCGAATCTCGATGCAGTCCTTGGTATCGAACCACGCCAAGGGGTCATGCGGGATGCGGACGCCGTTTTCGTAGGTGGCGGTATAGCAGGTGCGGCCGCGCACCCACAGGCTGTTTTCGCCCTGCTTCGCCTCCATCGATGGGAACAGCTTGCCGATAGAGCCTTCCATGCGCGCCTTGGCGCTGTGCCGCAGCTCAACCGAGGCGATGCCGATTTCGGTCATGCCGTAGCCGTTATACAGCGGGTAGGCAATGCCGTTGATCAGCCGCATCGTGTCCTCGCGCACGGCGCCGCCGCCGGTGATGCAGAACCGCACCGCATTGCCGAGCGCCTGCCTTTGCACCGAGCGGAACAGGACTTCCCTTGCAAACCACCGGCCGAGCCGCGGAAACAGCCCGCTTTGCAGCGCAAGGGACAGCTTCAGGCCCTTTTCGAGCTTTTCGGCCTGCCCGGTGCGCTTGGCGGTGCGCAGCACGGCGTCCGCGACGGCGTTCCAAAAGATCGGCAGGCAAAAGATGTGCGTGACCTCGTGCTTTTGGCACGTTTCGGAAATGACCTCCGGCGCCAAGGACGGCAGCAGCACAAGCGTTCGGCCAAAGCAGGAGAACCACAGCAGCACCGCCGAAAGGCCGAAGATGTGATAGAACGGCAAAAAGGCGAGCAGCTTAAGATGCCCGTGGTAGAACGTGGCGACGGTGTGGTTTTCCTTCAGCACATAGCCGGAGTTGCGGATCTGCGCACAGACGGCTTTGCCGTCGAACGCGATCAGGCGCGGTTTGCCCGTCGTGCCGGAGGTGCAAAGGATGATCTCGTCCGCCCAGTCGCAATAATCGCCGCTTGCCGTCAGCGCGTCCGGCGCTATCGTTTCGGCGGCGGTAAAATCGCGGTTGCCGATCACATGCTTTGCGGCACATTCCGTAAGGCACCCTTCGACCATATCCAAAGGCGCGTTGGTGTTCAAAAGCAGTGGCCTGTACCCTGCGCGCAGGATCGCCCAAAAGGCCACGACCCAATCGATGCCGTTCGGGAGGTAGATCCCGACCGGGCCGCCCGCGGGATACGCCGAAAGGCGCGTATGCAGCGCGGCGGTCGCACTTTCGATGCGGCGCTGCGCCTCGCCGTAGGTGACGGTGCAAATCCTGCCGTTTTCGTCCCACTCGAAAAGCGCCTCGTTTGTGAAGCGGAACGCGAACGTATATACGGTGGAGAGGGACTGTTCGGCCCTCTCCAGCTCTTGTATGATCTTTTCGTAGAATGTCATGCTTCGGTTTTGGGCTTTCTCTTTCTCGGTGCGCGGACGGTCAGACCCAGCATTTCCTTATACAGCGCGAGGTACTTTTTGGCGGAGGCCTTCCAGCTGAAATCCTCCTTCATCGCGCGGTGCACAAGGCGGCTCCACATCTCGGGATCGTTGCGCCAATAGGTAACGGCGTCCTCGATCTGCTTGAGCATTTCATGCGCGTTGTAGTTGCGGAAGCCGAAGCCCGTGCCCTCGTCGGTATACTTGTTGTACGGAATGACGGAGTCCTTGAGTCCTCCGGTTTCGCGCACGATCGGGATCGTGCCGTAGCGCATGGCGATCATCTGACTGAGGCCGCACGGCTCGAACTGGCTCGGCATCAAATACATATCCGACGCGGCATAGACCTTGCGGGCGAGCTGCTCGTCGAGCACGCTGCACAGCACGACCTCCCCGGGGAAGCGGCGCTGCGCGTCGCGCAGCATGTCGGTATACTTCTGATCGCCAAGGCCCAAGACGACCAGCTGCACGTCCAGCGACAGAATCTCCGGCAGCACGCGGGCGATCAGGTCGAGGCCCTTCTGATCGGTCAGGCGCGACACAATCGAGAGCATCGGAACGTCGCGCTCGGGCAGGCCGAGGTCCTTTTGCAGCTTGGCTTTTAAGGACTTTTTCACCTGCGGGTTGCGTACCGAATAATGCTCGGACAGCGCCGGATCGGTATGCGGGTCATACGAGCCGGTGTCGATGCCGTTCAGAATACCGGACAGCGAGTATTTACGGGAGCGCAGCAGGCCGTCGAGCCGTTCGCCGTAATAATCGGTGCAGATCTCCTCGGCATAGGTGGGGCTGACGGTCGTGACGCGGTCGGCGTAGACGATGCCGCCCTTCATGAACGACAGCAGGCCGTAAAACTCCAGCGCATCGGAGGTGAAATAGCGGCCGTCGATGTGCAGCACATCCGCAATGCGGTTCCAGCAATAGAGGCCCTGGAACCGGAGGTTATGGATCGTATAGACGGTCTTGATTTTGGCATACTCGGGGTCGAGCGCGTACTGCGTTTTCAGAAGCGCGGGGATCAGGCCGGTCTGCCAGTCGTTGCAATGGATCACGTCGGGGAAGAAGTCCACCTTGGGCAGAGAATCCAATACCGCGCGGCAGAAGAATGCATAGCGGAAGCCCTCCTGCTCGTCGCCGGTGTACACGCCGTCGTGACCGAACATGGCAAGGTTGTCGATGAAATAAAAGCGGACGCCCTCGTATTCGATCGTATCAATGCCGCAAAACACGCTCCCGTTGCCGAACGGCAGCTGATAGTGCGCGATATGCTCCATGTTGGCAATATAGCTCCAATCAATGACGCGGTACTTCGGGATCATCACGCGAACGTCGCAGCCTTGCTTGAGCAGTTCCTTGGGCAGCGAGCCGACAACGTCGGCCAGTCCCCCGGTTTTCACGAACGGGACACATTCGCTGGCGCAAATCAATACCTTCATGGCAGGTTCTCCTTTGTTTCGATATTCGGAAAAGATTCCGTTTCAGCCGTGCGGCGCCGCTTCGCTTCGGACGCCGCACGGGTTGGGGTCATGCAATTTACGGTTAGACGGTCTGGCCTTTTTTCAGCACGATCGGGAAGTTCTCATAGCCGATCAGCGAGCGGCCCGGACGGATCACGCAGTTCTTGTCGAGGATAACATGGTCGAGAACCGCGCCCGCGCCGACGGAGGTGCCCTGCAGCAGGATCGAGTTGGTGACCTTCGCGCCCTCGGCGACGGTGACGCCGCGGAACAGGATGGAATCGGTCACGGTGCCGTCGATGCTGCAGCCATCGGCCAGCATCGAGTTAGAGACATCGGCATTCGGGCCGTACTTTGCGGAGATCTGATCCTTGACCTTGGTGACGATCGGATGATCGTGGTTATACAGGTCGCGGGCATAGTTGACGTTCAGCATGTCCATGCTGCACTTATAGTACGTGTTGATGGAATCGAGACGCGCCACATAGCCGTCATAGCGCCAGCCGTAGATCTTCAGCGTGCCGCACAGGCGCTGGAGAATGTCGCGGGTGAAGTCGGAATCGCCGCGGGCATAGGCTTCCTCGATCAGGTACTCGAACAGCTTCTTTTCCATGATCATCGCGTCGCAGGAGCGGGCGTTCGTGCGCGGACGGTAGGGATTCCACTCCATCTCCGTCACTCTGCCGTCCTCCCGCATGATGAGCCGCAGATCGCGGTTCTGATCCTCGGCGGAGAAATGCGGGTCGTTGTTGTACATGATCGTGATATCCGCGCTGGTATCGACATGCTTCTGCAGCATGGCCTCAAACGTGGTGTTGTAGATGATGTGGCTGCCGGTGAACAGCACGTACTTTTGTGTGCTGCGGCGCACATACGTCATGACGGAATGGATCGCATCGATATCGCCGCGGAACACGCCGGGGTTGTCCTTCGTCATAAACGGCGGGAGAATGAACATACCGTCATGCTTGCGGTCGAGATCCCATTCCTTGCCGGAACCGATGTGGTCCATCAGGGAGTGGTAGTTCTTCTGCATGATGACGCCGACGTTGTCGATGCCGGAATTGACGATGTTCGACAGGACGAAGTCGATCACGCGATAGCGGCCGCCGAACGGCACCGCCGCGACGGAACGGGACAGGGTCAGCTCCCTAAGAAGGGGGTTGGTGTCGCCGGTATAAATCAGAGCAAAGGTATCGTGAATCATACGTTAAGCCTCCTTGGTGTAGAGATGGAGCGTGTCCGCGTTGACAACCGCGCCGCGCGGAATGTAGGTGCCGGCGGGAATCGTAACGTCGTTGCCGACCAGCGTGATATCGTCGGTCAGCTTGTTATCGACGGTTTCGCCGTCCCGGAGATCGCCGCCGATGGTGCAGCCGTCGCCGATCACGACGTTCTCGCCGATGATTGCCTTATGCACCTTGCCGTTCTTGCCGATGAACGCGTTCGGGAATACGACGGAATCGACGATCTCGGTGTTGATGTCCTCATGCGTGCCCGCAAACAGCACGGAATGCTTGACGACGCCGCGCACCACGCAGCCCTCGGTGACAAGGCTGTCGCTGACCTTCGCGGTCTTATCCATATAGTGCGGCGGCAGGGCGAGGTTATGCGTATAGATGCGCCATGCGGGATCGTTGAGCTCGAGCACCGGCGGTTCGCCGAGCATGTCCATGTTCGCTTCCCACAGCGAGGTGATCGTTCCGACATCCTTCCAATACCCGTCGAACGGATAAGCCATCATCTTTTCGCCCGCGTTCAGCATCGCCGGGATGATGTTCTTGCCGAAGTCGTTCTCGGAGTTCGGATCCTTGTCGTCCAGTTCCATGAACTTGCGCAGGAGCTTCCAGTTGAAGATATAAATACCCATCGAAGCGTTGCCGCTCTTCGGATTCTTCGGCTTCTCCTCGAACGAGGTGATCTGGTTCTTCTCGTCCGCGTTCATGATGCCGAAGCGGTGCGCTTCCGAAAGCGGTACACGGTAGACGGCAATCGTCGCCGCCGCGCCGTTTTCGATGTGGAAATTCAGCATCTTGTGGTAGTCCATCTTATAGATATGGTCGCCCGACAAAATCAGAACGTATTCCGCATCATACTGGTCGATGAACTCGCGGTTCTGCCAGATCGCGTTCGCGGTGCCGCTGTACCAGCGGCCGTCCTTCTCGGTCATGTACGGGGGCAGCACGAACACGCCGCCGTCGCTTCTGTCGAGGTCCCAGTGCTGACCGGTGCCGAGGTACGCATTCAGCGCCAGCGGACGGTACTGGGTGAGGACGCCGACCGTGTCAATATCGGAATTGACGCAGTTGGACAGCGGGAAGTCGATGATGCGGTACTTGCCGCCAAACGGTACGGCAGGCTTCGCCATGTGGGAGGTCAGGATACCGAGACGGCTGCCCTGGCCGCCCGCAAGCAGCATGGCAACGATTTTTTTCTTCATAACGTTCTCCTTTGTGAAATTATTCCGGATCCGGGGTAAATTGCAAATAGCAGGCGCCATACGGCGGAAGCTTCAAATGGATGGCGTGGGCGAACCGATCCTGCGGCTCGTCCTCGGTATGGACCGTACCGTTATGGTACAGATCGGTGCCGCCGAAGCGCGGCTCGTCGGTCGAAAAGACCTCGGTATAGGTGCCGGCCTTCTCGCTGCCCATGCGGTAGTCGTCCCACGGGACCGGCGTGAAGTTGTAGGCGCAAAGCAGCGTATTGTCCTGATCGTCGTGCCGCACGAACGCCGTCACCGAATGCAGCGAATCGTCGACCACGACCCAGTCGAACCCGCGCCAGTCGTCGTCCCGCCGCCACAGCGCGGGCGTTTCCCGATAGAAATGGTTCAGCTCGCGCACATACCGCTGCATCTCCGCATGCTTCGGGTATTCCAGCAGCAGCCAGTCCAAAGAATCGTCGAACCGCCATTCGATGAACTGCCCGAGCTCCATGCCCATGAACGTGAGCTTTTTGCCCGGATGCGCGAACTGGTACGCGTACACCAATCTGAGCTGCGCGAATTTCTGCCAGTAGTCGCCGGGCATCTTGTTCAGCATCGACAGCTTGCCGTGTACGACCTCGTCATGCGAGAACGGCAGCACATAATACTCGGAGAACGCATACATCAGCGAGAACGTCAGCTTGTCGTGATGCCATTTGCGATAGAGCGAATCCATCTGCATGTAGGACAGCGTGTCGTTCATCCAGCCCATGTTCCATTTATAGTCGAACCCGAGCGATTCGCCGCCCTTGTCGGTGACATGCGGGAACGCGGTGCTTTCCTCAGCAATCAGGATCTTGCCGCCGGGCAGCGCATGCACGGCCTCGCCGAGCTGCTGGAACAGCGCGATGGCGTCGAGGTTCTCCCGGCCGCCGAAGATATTCGGCACCCACTCGCCGTCGTCGCGGCCGTAGTCAAGATAGAGCATACACGAAACGGCGTCCACGCGCAGACCGTCGAAGTGGAACTCCTTGAGCCAGTAGAGCGCGCTGCCGATCAAAAAGCTCTTGACCTGCGTTCTGCCGTAATCGAACAGCAGCGTTCCCCACTGCTTCATGTCCGAACGGCGGGGATCGGGATGCTCATACAGCGGCGTGCCGTCGAAGCGGGCAAGGCCGTAGGCGTCGCGCGTGAAGTGCGCGGGGACCCAGTCCATGATCACCGCGATGCCCTTTTCATGGGCGCGGTTGATCAGGTACTTGAGATCGTCCGGCGCGCCGTAGCGCGCGGTCGGGGCATAGTAGCCCGTGACCTGATACCCCCAGCTCGGCCCGAACGGATAGGCCATCAGCGGCATGACCTCGATATGCGTATACCCCATATCGACCGCGTAATCGATCAGCTCGTCGCCGAGCTGCCGGTATCCGAGGCCCTTTTTCCACGAGCCGAGATGCACCTCATAGATGTTCATCGGCTCCTCGTGCTGCCGGGTGCGCCCGGCAAGGTAGGCGGCGTCGGTCCACGGGTATTCGCCGTTTTCCCACACCATCGAGGCCGAGCCGTTCGGCTCGACGCGCACCGCATACGGGTCCGCCTTCTGCACGGTGACGTTGTCTGCGCCGAGGATCGAGTATTTATAGAGCATTTCCTCTTTGGCAATGCCGATAAACGCTTCCCAGACACCCGTTTCTCCGACACGTTCCATCGGATCGGCGCACTCATTCCAACTGTTCCAGTCGCCGACGACCGAGATCCGCTGTGCATTCGGCGCCCAGACCGAGAATCGCCACATCGGATAACCGTTGTGCTCGACGCGATGGCAGCCGAGGGATGCATACGGTGTCAGCGTCGTCCCCTCGTTGAAATAGTAAAGCTCCAGATCGCTTAAATGTGACATGGCTTCCTCTCTTTGCGAAGATTTCTCGCCCCGCAGGGCGGATAAGCGGAAAGGGGAATCGGGCATTCCCCTAATTTTCCATATCTATCATAGCATACTTCGGGGAAAAAGGGAATGGTAAATTTTACTTCCGTTGTAATATATCAGTTGCTTTTTCGCAGCAAACAAAAAAGGCTCTCCGTTTTTCGGAAAGCCCTTGTGTCTGTGTTTGCTTTTTTCGGCGTCAGTTGCCCACATACGCATACGCGTCCGCAAACCGTTCGGCGGCGTTCAGCGCCTCCTGCTGCCACGCGTCAAGCTGCTCGTTCCATGCGGCCTCCTGCGCCTCGGCGGTTGCCGCGGCAAGGATCGCTTCCTCGATCGGGAGCCGGTCGGCAGGGCCGGCGGCGAGACGGCCGACGAGCTGCACAATGTAATAGGTTTCACCGTCGGTTACGACGCCGGAATACGCGCCCTCTTGGAGCGCGGCAAGCGTCGTCCGCACGATCTCGGCGGTCTCGGGGTCCTCGCCCGTATACCAAACGACCTGCTCGCCGGCATAGCCTTCGGCGTCCTTGGCGACGGTGTCAAAGTCCTCGCCGGACACAAGCCGCGCATACGCCGCTTCCGCCGCGGCCTTGGCCTTGCCGCCGTAGGTTTCGCCCAGCGCGTCGGTCTCGGTCTTCAAAGCGGTGTACGCCGCCAGGATCTCCGCCATGCGGGCTTCGTCGCCGCCGTTTAAGGCCAGCGCGCCGTATTCGGCTTCATAGTCCTTCAGCGCCGCTTCGTTCTCAGCCAGCTCCGCCGGGGCGTCCCCGTCGGGCGTGAACGCAAGCACCTTGGCAATCGCAAGCCCCTCCGGCACATACAGGAGCGGCGTCGTATCCGAACCGAGCAGGATGTTTTCGCGCACATCGCGGTACAATGTCGGGTCGGCGTCGAACTGCTCCTTCTGGTCGGCATAGTTCGTTTCATACCACGCCTCGACCGTCGCTTCGTCCGCGGCGACCTCGGCGTCGCTCTTGGCGCGCAGCTTGTCCGCATACGCGCTGATCGTGCCTTCCTCTTTATAGTGATCGTAGGCGTCGGCCACATACACGTCGATATCCGCCATCGAATCGTTATAGAAGCTCTGCACGTCGAGGTTCAGATAATAGATCGCGTCGTTTTTCTGTTCCTCGGTCAGCTGTGCGATATCCGTGACCTCGCCCGCGTCGGTGTAGTAGGACGCATAGGACAGCACAAGATCGGTGTACTCGGCGTCGGCCTGGTTATGCGCGTCCGCATCCACGGCGCTCAGTTCGTCCTCGGACAGCGTGACGCCGAGCTGCTTCGCCTTCCACATCGGCAGCCGCTGCGCAATCAGGTCCTCGATGATCATATCAAGAATTTCGTCGATCTGCTCGCGGTCGGTCGGCGCGGTCATGCCGTAATAGGTCATCATCTGGACGTAGCTTGCATAGTTGTCCTCGATCTCGCCCGCCTTGATCTCGATATCGTCGAGCCTGATCGCAACCGCGTCGCGGTCGCCCGCGGCTTCGGCGGTTTCGGCGGTTTCCGCAGACGGATCGGCCTTGGTTTCGGTCTTGGACGAATCGGTCGTCGAGGCCGTATTATTGACGAGGCAACCGACCGAACCGAGCAGCAGCAGGGCCAGCAGCAGCGCCGTAATCGTTCTGATTCTATGTTTCATAAATGGAGATTTCCTTTCCATTCGCCCCGATGGGCGCGTTTTTCCCATTATAAATCGTTTTCCCGCAGGATACAATGCTTCAGCCTGTAAAGAAATTGTGGCAGTATTTTGACAAGCTCCGCCACATTTGCCTTTTTCCGCCGCCATACGATCTTGGCGGGCGATCCGGCCAACAGTCTTGCGTCGGCTTCCTCGGAGAGGATCGCCAAAAGCCGCATCCCGTCCGGCTTGGCGGACGCGTCGTATTGCAGCGTCACCGCGCCGTCGCGGATCGACACATCCGAAAAGCCCGCCGCGCGTGCGCCCGCGCGGATCAGCGAAAGCTGCATCAGGTTCATTACCGCGTCCGGCAGATCTCCGTAGCGGTCGTTGAACTCGTCCAGAAGGTCGGTGAAGCTGTCGTTGTCGTCGATCTTTGCAATGCGCTTGTACATCGCAAGCCGATGCAGCTCGCTCGGCAGAAACGCTTTCGGGATGTACGCGTCGATCGGCGCATCCACGCTCGTTTCGATCTCGGCGGCGCTCTGTTCGCCGCGCGCCTCGGCCACCGCCTGCCGCATCAGCTTGCAGTAGTATTCATAGCCGACGTCGGTGATATGCCCGTGCTGCTCCGCGCCGAGTAAGCTTCCCGCGCCGCGAATCTCCAGATCGCGCATCGCAAGCCGGAAGCCCGCGCCGAACTGCGTAAATTCGCGGATCGCCAGCAGCCGCTTTTGCGCGACCTCGGACACCATCTGCGACATCGGCACGGTCAGATACGCATACGCCATGCGCGTGGAGCGCCCGACCCTGCCGCGCAGCTGATAGAGCTGCGCCAGACCGAATTTATCGGCCTCGAGTACAACGAGCGTGTTCGCGTTCGGGATGTCCACGCCGCTTTCGATGATCGTCGAGCAGATCAGAATATCGCTTTCGTGGTTCAAGAACCGCAGCATGACGGCTTCCAGCTCGGCCTCCGGCATCTGCCCGTGCGCAAACTCGATGCGCGCGTCCGGCAAAAGCTCCCGAAAATGCTTCGCGGTCGTCGGCATCGACGCGACGCGGTTGGAGATGATAAACGCCTGGCCCCCGCGTGACAATTCACGCGTTAACACACCTGCGATCATCGCGTCGTTGTATTCGAGCACGAACGTCTGCACCGGGAAACGGTTTTCCGGCGGCGTCTCCATCGTCGAGATATCCCGGATGCCGGTCATCGACAGGTTCAGCGTGCGCGGGATCGGCGTTGCGGTCAGGGTCAGCACGTCCACGTCGCCCTTCAATGCCTTGATCTGCTCCTTATGGTTCACGCCGAAGCGGTGCTCCTCGTCGATGATCAGAAGCCCGAGGTTTTTGAACACAACAGTCTTGGCAAGCAGCGCGTGCGTGCCCACAACGATGTCGATTTCTCCGGTGGACAGCCGCTTTTTGATTTCGGCGGCCTCCTTGGGGGACTGGAAGCGGCTGAGGCACGCGACCCGCACCGGGTATTCGGCAAACCGCGCCGACAGCGTCGCAAAGTGCTGCTGCGCAAGGATCGTGGTCGGCACCAAAAACGCGACCTGCTTGCTGTCCTGCACGGCCTTGAACGCGGCGCGCATCGCGACTTCCGTTTTGCCGTAGCCCACGTCGCCGCACAGCAGCCGATCCATCGGCCGCGGCGCCTCCATGTCACGCTTGACGTCGCGGATCGCAGCTGCCTGATCCGGCGTTTCCTCATACGGGAACGCCTCCTCCATGCGCTTTTGCCACGCATTGTCCGGCGAAAACGCAAAGCCGCGGTTCTCGGTGCGCTCGGCGTACAGCCGCGCCAGGTCCACTGCTAACTTTTTCGCGCTCTCCTTGGCCTTCGATACGCGGTTCTGCCAGTCATTGCCGCCCAGCTTGGAAAGCTGCGGCGGGTGCTCCTCGTCGGAGCCGATGTATTTTTGAATCCGGTCGAGCTGATCGGTCGGGATATAGAGCCGATCCTCGCCGCGATACGCAAACAGCAGATAATCGCGCGTGCTGTTCTGCACGGTCAGCTGCTCGACGCCGAGGAACCGACCGATGCCGTGCACCTCATGCACGACAAGATCGCCCGGCACCAGATCGGTCTCCTGCAAGGCGTTCGTCTTGCGCTTCGCCTTGGACGCGGGCCGCTTGCCGAACAGCTCATACGCCGTCAGCACGACCAAATGCAGCGCCGGGAATACAAAGCCCTGCGGCAGCGATTCGCCGAGCACCAGCACCTCGCCGCGCACCGGCGGGCGGGTCAGCGCGTCGGCCTCGGCAAACGGCAGGTCGGTTCCGGCCAAATGCTCCGCAATGCGCGTTTTGCCCTCGCCCGCATAGAGCAGCACGGCCTCGCGCTTGTCCCGCATGGCGGCAAGCTCGCTTGTGAGCTGTCCGAGGTCGGAAAGGTACTGCGGCGCCGGTTCGGTGGCAAAGCTCACGCGCGCATGGTGCGAAAGCGCCGGGCAAGTCCGAAACAGCGCGTAAAACGCCGCCGTGTGCGGGGTATCGAGCAGGGCGGCAAGCCGGTCGGCGGGACAAAGCAGATTGCCCTGCAGGCGATGGCCCTCGCCGCGCTCCAGCGTCGCCGCGACGGTCTCGGCAAAGACGAGCTCCGCCGCCTTCGCTTCGTCCAAAATCCGCTGCGGCTCGTTCAGCAGGAACACCGCCGAGCCGGGCAGATAATCGAACAGCGTCGCAGGCTCGGTGTACAGCAGCGGCACAAGCATGTCTGCGCCCTCGCACGGCTGCCGCTGTTCCCATGCCTCGCGCTGCAGATCAAAGCCGTTCGCGTTTTTCAAAAGCCGCGCCGCCCGCGCCATCGCGTCCGGGGTCTGCGGTGTCTCAAAGGCCGGGGGCAGCACCGCCCGTGCGGCCTGCTCCAGACTGCGCTGTGTCAGCGGGTCGAAGGTGCGGATCTGGTCGATCTCGTCTCCGAAAAACTCGATCCGGTACGGATACGGCGCCTGCGGTGGAAATACGTCTAAAATATCGCCGCGCTGCGCGCATTGCCCCGCGCCCTCGATCTGCTCGCAGCGTTCATAGCCCGCCGCGATCAAATCCGCCAGCAGCGCGCGCGGATCGTGCTCCTCCCCGACCGAAACCGTCTTTAGTTGCGACAAAAATGTCGCAGGTGGAGCCAAACGCTCCATCAGCGCCTCGGCGCAGGTGACGATCAGGCTTTCGGTGCCGAGCGCAAGGCGCGACAAAACGGCAAGCCGCTGCGCGCGGCGCTCGGTGGATACAGCCTGCAGATGCACAAGCGGCAGTTCGCGCGGGAGGTACAGCAGCGCGTCCGGCGCATAGGCGCGAAGGGCGGCATGGAGCCGCAGCGCCTCCACCTGCGTGGACGCAACGAGCAGCGCCGTCCTGCCCGCGCCGAGCGCGGCCGTGACGACGGGGCGGTGCGCTTCGCCGAGGCCGTACACCGCGACGGTGCCGCCCCCGGAGGAAAGCGCGGTATCCAATTGTTTCCAGCCCGCATCCTTGCGGACGGCCGACAACAGCTCCTTCATGCCTTATGATCCACCGAGACGGACACGTTCGCCTCGTGCTTCTTATTATATTTCGTCTGCGCGTCTGTGATGCGCCCCGCCGCGATCAGCTCGGCGGCGTCGGCGGCCTTGTCAAAGACCTCTTCGAGCACCTTTTGCTCGTCCTTGGACGGCTTCTTCAGCACGTAGTCCGCGAGCAGCAGCGATTCATCCTTGCCGACGCCGATGCGCACCCGCGCAAATTTCTCCGAATGGACGCACGTAATGATCGAGCGCATCCCGTTGTGCGTGCCCGCCGAGCCGCTGCCGCGAATCCGCAGCGAGCCGATGGGCAGCTCGATATCGTCGTAGAGCACGATCAGATTCTCCGGCGGCAGCTTATAAAAGTTCAAAATCTGCTGCACCGCGTCGCCGGAGTTGTTCATATACGTCTGCGGCTTCACAAGGATCGCGCGCGCACCGCCGATCTGCCCCTCGCCGTACACCGCCGAAAAGCCCTTTTTATTGAATTTCACGCCGTTCTTTTCCGCAAGCCGGTCGATGGCCTGAAAGCCCGCGTTGTGCCGCGTTTTCCGATAGGTAAGGCCGGGATTCCCAAGCCCCACGATCACAAACATAGTCTATCCTTTCCGCCCCGATGGGACGTGCCTTTTCCATGCCTTTTGCCCCACGTTTTGAAAACGTGGGGTGTATTCGTATTATAGCAGATGAGCGGAAGAAAAGGAAGTAAAAGTTTCCGAACAAAGCGGACGAAAAGCGGGAGTTCGTCCATTTTGTCCCCATTTTGAAAAGATTGTGACGGCAAAGCAAACTCCCCCTTCCCCCTCTTGCAAATTACAAAAGGTGTGGTATAGTATGATTAGCACTCGGAGAGCGAGAGTGCTAAAACGAAACTAACCCACACAACCGGCCCGAAGGGAGGCATGTGATATGACGGCAAATCAACTGACACAAAAGAGCTTGGAAGCGATCCAGACCGCACAGCGGCTTGCAAGCGAGCGGCAAAACACGCAGCTTGAACAGCTGCACCTGTTCTATGCGCTGATCGACGAGCAAAGCGATCTCAACGCGCAGCTGTTTGAAAAGCTGGGTGTGGACGTGGCGCGGCTGAAAAATGAGACGACGCAGGCGCTTTCAGGCCTTGCGTCTTACAGCGGCGGCACCGGCGAGCCTTACGCGTCGCCCGCCTTGAACCAGGCGCTTAACGCGGCGGAAACCGAAGCCAAGCGCATGGGCGACAGCTATATTTCGGTCGAGCATTTGATGCTCGGCCTGATGGAAAAAGCGGACGCGGCATTGAAGAAGCTGCTGCGGCAGCACAACATCGACCGGAACCGCTACCTTGCGGCGCTCAAAGAGGTGCGCGGCAACCGGCAGGTGGACACCGACAATCCGGAGGGCACTTACGACGTGCTGAAAAAATACGGTCAGGACCTTGTGGAGCTGGCCAAGCAGCATAAGCTGGACCCGGTAATCGGGCGTGACAACGAGATCCGTTCGGTCATCCGCATCTTGTCGCGCAAAACGAAGAACAACCCGTGCTTGATCGGTGAACCGGGCGTCGGCAAAACCGCGATTGCGGAGGGACTTGCCCTGCGGATCGTGCGCGGCGATGTACCCGACAACCTGAAGGACCGCCGCCTGTTCGCGCTCGATATGGGCGCGCTCGTTGCGGGCGCGAAGTACCGCGGCGAATTTGAGGAACGTTTGAAGGCGGTGCTCACCGAGATCAAAAAGAGCGACGGCAAGATCATCCTGTTCATCGACGAGCTGCATACCATCGTCGGCGCGGGCAAGACCGACGGCGCGATGGACGCCGGCAACCTTTTAAAGCCGATGCTGGCGCGTGGTGAACTGCACTGCATCGGCGCAACGACGATCGACGAATACCGCAAGTACATCGAAAAGGACGCGGCGCTTGAACGGCGTTTTCAGCCGGTGATGATCGCCGAGCCGTCCGTGGAGGACACGATCTCGATTCTGCGCGGACTTGAAGAGCGTTACGAGGTCTATCACGGCGTGAAGATCCACGACGCGGCGCTGATCGCGGCGGCGACGCTGTCCGACCGGTACATCTCCGACCGGTTCCTGCCGGACAAGGCCATCGACCTTGTGGACGAGGCGTGCGCCATGATCAAGACGGAAATGAACTCGATGCCGAGCGAAATGGACGAAACCATGCGTAAGATCATGCAGCTCGAAATCGAGGAAACGTCCCTAAAGCAGGACGACGATCCCCATTCGCAGGCGCATTTGGCGGAGATCCGCGCACAGCTTTCCAAGCTGAAGGATTCGTTCAACGAAATGAAGGCGCGCTGGGAGAACGAAAAGGCAGACATCGGCAAGGTGCAGCAGCTGCGCGAGCAGATCGAGCAGGTGCAGAACGAAATCACCTCGGCCGAGAACGCGTATGATCTGAACAAGGCCGCCGAGCTGAAATACGGCAAGCTGCCGCAGCTGCAAAAGGAGCTGGCCGAACAGGAGGCTAAGGCGCAGTCTCGTGGAAAGACGCTGCTGCGCGACGCGGTCACCGAGGAGGAGATTGCGCAGATCGTCGCCCGGTGGACGGGTATTCCGGTCTCGAAGCTATTGGAGAGCGAGCGGCAAAAGCTCCTGCACCTCGACGACGTGCTGCATCAGCGCGTGGTCGGGCAGAACGACGCGGTCAATCGCGTGTGCGACGCGATCCTGCGCTCCCGCGCGGGGATTCAGAACCCGAACCGGCCGATCGGCTCGTTCCTGTTCCTCGGCCCGACCGGCGTCGGCAAAACGGAGCTGTCGAAAGCCCTTGCCGAAGCGTTGTTTGACGATGAACGCTCGATGGTGCGTATCGACATGAGCGAATACATGGAGCAATACTCCGTGTCGCGTCTGATCGGCGCCCCTCCGGGATACGTCGGCTATGACGAGGGCGGACAGCTGACCGAGGCCGTGCGCCGCAAGCCGTATGCCGTCGTGCTGTTCGACGAGGTCGAAAAGGCGCACCCGGACGTGCTGAACGTGCTGCTGCAGGTGCTCGACGACGGGCGTATCACCGACGGACAGGGCCGCACGGTCGATTTCAAGAACACGATCATCATTCTGACCTCGAACATCGGCTCCGACATTCTGTTGGAGGGCATGGACGAAACCGGCGCCTTGAAGCCCGGCGTGGAGGACTTTGTCCGCAGCGAATTGAAGCAGCGGTTCCGTCCGGAGTTCATCAACCGTCTCGACGAGATCGCGTTCTTCAAGCCGCTGACCGGCAGCGATCTCAAGTCGATTGTCGATCTGCTGTTCAACGATCTCAAGAAGCGGCTTGCCACGCGCGGCCTGACGCTGACCGTCACCGACGCGGCCAAGGCATACATCGTCGAAAACGGCTCCGATCCGCAGTTCGGCGCGCGTCCGCTGAAGCGGTATATCCAGTCCCATGCCGAATCGCTGCTGGCGCGGTACATCATCCGCGAATCCCCGGCCGAGGGCACGGCGCTGACGCTCGACGCGGACGAAAACGGGCTGACCGTTCGGTAAAACAAACAGGCAAAGCAAAAAAATACAGGTTGTCGCATGACGGCAGCCTGTATTTTCGTTTTCCTTATTCCCGTTTCGCCTTCCGGTTCTCCAGGCGCGTCAGCGCCGCATCGAACCGCGTCGTTCGCCCAAGCCAAAGTCCCAGCTCCGCGACGAGAATCGCGGCGGGCAGATCGACAAGGACGTGCTGCTTGACCAGCAGCGTCGAGCAAAAGACGAGCATCGAAAAGACGGCCATGACCGGCGCGACCCACTTTGGCAAGCCCTTCGCCTCGAATGCCATGCGTGCGCAGAGCCAGCTTTGCAGGCAATGCACCGAGGGCAAAAGGTTCGTCGGCGTATCGAGCAGATACACAAGCTGCAGTACGCGGTCGAACACGCCGCCGCCCGCTGCAGCCGGGCGCGTCAGTGTCGTCGGAAAGACGACGAATACAACGGCGCACAGCAATTTTGCGAGCAGCTCGCCCGCCAGATACCGGCTGCGCAGCGCCTGTCCCTGCCAGCCGAGCAGCAGCCAGTACGCCGTCCATTGCGCGAATGCAAGCACGTACACCGCAACGGCGGGCGTCCACAGCGGGATCGCCGCGTCGAGCGGCAGCGAAAGATCGTGCGGTGCAAGCCCCGTCGGGATCAGCTTGGGCGGAAAGTACGTCAGAAAGTGGACAGCCACCGCCGGCAGCACCGTCCAAAGCGCGCGGCGCGGCATCCGGGTCAGCGCAATCGTAAACCCGCCGCAGACCAGCACGGCGACAAGCGCGGTCAGCACCGTCGCCAAAAGACGATTGTCCGCGATCCACGCTGCAAATGTCATGCCGCACCTCCCGTCGTTTTCGAGGGATTATACCACCGAACGGCGGGAGGTGCAAGCGTATTTTCGTTTTCTTTATGAAGTCCTAAGTATTTATCGTGCAGTTTCGCTGGCTGTGCCGCGCAGTGTGCTTGCGAAGAAGTCCGCCGCAGCGTTGGCGATGCGCTCGCTCAGCTCGGCGTTCTCGGCATAGAAGCCGTAGCTGTGGCCGCCGGTTTCCAGCACGAGCGTTTGGGCGCCGAGGGCTTCGGCAACGGCCTTGCTTGCATCGGGACGAACGGTCGTGTCGTTCTGCGCCCAGATCACGAGCGTGCGATCCGCGCGATCCTTTCCGATCTGCGACGCGGGATCGTCGTTCATTTCCAGATCGGTGAACCATTGCATGGCGATGTCGCGCACGGTGCCGAGCGGGGATGTGACCGTCGTGTAGTTGTTCAGCTCGGCGTCGGCCTTGTCCTTTTCCCACGCGTCCTGCCCGCCGAACAGCGTTACGGTGTCCGCGTTCGCGTTGGACGGCGCAAGCAGCACGGCGGCACGGAAGTCGAACAGCTTTTGCGCCAGGATATGCAGCGCCACGCGTCCGCCCATGTCAAAGCCGAACACGCCGATCTCGTTCGCATCGACCGGATAGGTCGCCTTGGCAAACTCGATGGCCGCGAGCGCATCCGTATACATCGAGGTCAGATGGTTCTCGGTAAACGGCTCCTCGCTGTCGCCGCTGCCCGGCATGTCCATGCGGATCGACGCAATGCCGCGCTCCGCCAGGGTGTGCGCAAGCGTCGCAAAGCCGCCGTGCTCGTTGCGTTCGCCCTCAAAGCTGTGCAGGAACACCACCAGCGGCCATCCGCCCGCCGGCTGCTCGTTTTCCGAAATCGGCATCGGGGACGTATAGGCGTGCATCTCCGGCGTCGCCGTTGCCGTGTACGCGTGCATTTCCGGTTCCGGCGAGGCGGAAGCCTCCGCCGAACGGGCGCTCATGCCCGCCGCTGTCGTATCGGGCTTTGCCGTGTCCATCGGCTGTGCCGAAGCGTCCGGCGACGCCGGGCCGGTTGTCTCGGTCGCGCCGGTTGTGTCAGTTGTGTCGTCGGTCTTGCCGATGCTCGTGCTGCCGGGCAGCACGACGGTCGCATGCACCTGCACCCCGCGCGAGGGGTAGGTCACTTCATATTCCCGATAGGACGCATCGCGCACGGGTTCGTCCGTGTCCGGCGTCTGCTGCTCCGGCGCGTTCGTTGCCGAAGCATCGGGCACGGCGGTATGGTCGGGCGCCGCAGACGACTGCGGCGCATCGGTCGGGCGGGCTTCCCCGGTCGCGGCGGGCTGTTGGGTCGCCGTCGGCGTCGGCCGCACGACGTTCCGGTGACAGCCGCCCGCCGCCAGCAGTGCCGTCACCCATAAAAACAGGATTATTTTTCGCATCATCCATTCTCCTTTTCTGCGTTTTGTCGATAGTATGCGCCGGAAAAGGGAAATGTTGCGCCATCGCGCGTGACAGTTTTTGACATGCAACGTTCCATCTTTTTATTGGAAGTTTTTCGTTCTCGCACGCCGTCCCTTGCCATTTTTTGCGGTTCATGGTATGATACGGATATGAGAGCAAGCAAAGAATGGATTGTTGCGGCGCTAGCCGAAATCGAACATACGCCGAACCGCGCCCTCGGGCAGAACTTCTGCATCGACGGGGCGCGGCTGCAGCGGTGCGTGGAGGCGCTCGGCCTTGCGGGCGAGCCGATCACGGAGATCGGGCCGGGGCTCGGCGGGCTGACCGAGCTGCTGCTGCCTTTCGGCCCCGTGACCGCCGTTGAAAAGGACCCGGCGATGGTCGAATACCTGTCTGCGTCGATGCCGGACGAACGGCTGACCGTCGTGCAGGGCGACGCGCTGCGCTGTCGCTTCGGCGAGGTGCGGCCGTTTTCGGTCGTCGGCAATCTGCCGTACTACATCACCACGTCGATTGCCGAGCGCGTTCTGCTCGCGCGGCCGCGCGTGTTCGGCTGCATGGTGCAGAAGGAGGCCGCGGATCGGTTCTTTGCCGTGCCGAAAGCCGACAACTACGGCCCGCTTTCGGTGATCACGCAGCTGTATTACGACGGCGGCGTTTTGGAAACGTTCGGCGAGGATTGTTTTTATCCGTCGCCCAACGTCCAGTCGGTCTTTGTCGGGCTTACGGAAAAGCCGGATGCGCCCGCCCTGCCGGTCGAAAAGGTCTTTGCCGCCGTCCGCGCGTGCCTTTTGATGCGGCGCAAGACGCTGAAAAACAATCTCAAGGCCGTCCCGCACGGGCTCGACGCACTCGCGGCGCTCGGCATCCCGCCCGAAACGCGCGGCGAAACGCTGACGCCCGCGCAATTTCTGGCCTTTGCGCAACAATTGGAGGAGTTATGAACGAAACCGCTTTGCCGTCCCTCGACGAATTGACGCTGCACGATCTGCAGCCCTCGCAGTTTTATGTCTCCGAGGATAAGTATAACGCCGTCCTACGTTGGTTCGACCCAAATGATCTGTCGGGCTTCGAGCCGATCCCGCTGAAAGTATTGGACGGCGTGGTCATCATGCTCGACGGGCATACCCGCGCCGTCGCCGCGCTGAATGCGGGGCTTGTGCGTGTCCCGCTGCTTTGGGAACCGGAGGAATGGGACTGGGAAATGTACCGCCGGTGCGTCCGAGAATGTCGCCTGCGCGACGTATTCACGCCCGCCGACCTTGTTCCGCGCGTGATCCCCGCCGAGGAATACTGGCAAAAATGGGACGCGTGGTGCGACCGGATGCAGGCCGAGGTGCAGCGGGAGCGAGACGAAAAGAACGAATAACCAAAATGCAAAACGAGCCGGAGAACCGGCTCGTCGTTTTGTGTTTTTTATCTTGCCACCATCTTGACATGCGCCAGCGACAGCGCAAGGTTCTCCTGCAGTAAAAATACGGATTCGGGAACCGTGACCGGCGAAAAGCTCCAGATCGCGGTGATGCCGTTTTCGACCATTAGATCCGCGACGCTCTGCGCCGCGCTGCCGGGAACGGTGATGATGCCGATTTTTATGCCGTTTTCGCGGCAATAATCCGCAAACCGATCCATCGGATAGATCGGCTTGTCGCCTGCGTCGGGATCGGGCTTTAGATCGAAGCCCGCCGCGATATCGACGCCGAAGATCAAAAAGCCGCGATAGTTCAGCAGCGCCTTGCCGAGCTTGCCGGTGCCGACAAGCACCGCCTTGGTCGGGTTATGCGCACCGAGCAGAACCTCGATGCGCTCGATCAGCTGCGAGGTCTGATAGCCGATGCGCGGCCGTCCGTCGCCCGACGCTGCATGCAGGTCTTTACGCACCTGCACCTCGCCGATGCCGAGATCGTGCGCAATCGTCGTCGAAGAAATAAAATCCTCTTCGCCGTGCGGCTGCGCGCGCAGATAGCTCAAATACTTCGGCAATCGACCAAGCGTCTGCTTGGGCAGCGACTTTTGCTCCATAGTGCCTCCTCACTTGCGTGACCGATACGGTTTTATGCTGTCTGCATTATACCACACCCGCCGCGCCCTCGGCAAGGTCAAAACCCGCATATCCATCATATTTTATCGATATAACTTATCGAATCCGCCGCGTTCGGGAATAAAAGAAGCAGACGCGTCACACGTCTGCCATTCTGTCATGCGGTTTTACCCCTCATACGGCACATACTTATCCCGCGCGGCTTCGAGCTCCGCGATGAAGCGCAGGTCGAGGTCGGTGAAGCGATAATTGGTCTTGGCGATCAGCACGTCGCGGTGGATGCGCGTATTGTCCTTGCAGACGCGCTCGACAAGGCCGAAGCGGTCGAGCGTGGTCTGCGGCACCGGCGAGACCCACATAAACGTATCGTGGTTCTCTGACAGCAGATCATACTGGCTGCCGCGCTCGAACACGAAGATGCGGCGCTCGATCTCCGGGTTCAGCAGGTTCTTTCGAAGCTCCGTGACCGGCAGGGACGGCACATACGGATCGGCGTGCGCGATCTCGATGTAGGGCGAAAGGTCCGCGCGATGGATCGTTTTCTTGCTCGCAAGCGGATGATCCTTGTGCATCAAAAGGTGGTAGGAAAACTCGGTGACGGTTTCGGCGGTCAGGCCCTTCTCGGGGAGCATGGCCTCGAAATACCGGTCATACTCGGTAGAATACCGGATGATGCCGAGCCGGTAATCGGAACGCAGGATGTTTTCGATGGCGCGATTGGAGTTTGTCTCCATATAGAAAATCTCGGCGGCGTCGGGGCCGATGTCGTTGGAGAACCGCGCGAACGCCTCGGCAATATAGCTCGCGCGCGGAACGGAGATCGAAAAACGCTGCTTTTTCACCGTGCCGTCGCGGTAGATCGCTTCGATCTCGTCGATCTCTGCCAGAATCTTGCGCGCATAGGTCAAAAACTGCTCGCCGTCCGCAGTCGGCACCATGCCGCGTGCCGAGCGGTCGAAAATGATGATGCCGAGCGAGCTTTCCAGCTCCTTGATCGCGCGGGACAGGTTCGGCTGCCCCATATACAGCGATTCGGCGGCTTTGTTGATCGAACCCGCGTCCGCGACCTCGACGGCGTATTTCAGATGCAGTATGTTCATGGCGGTTCCTTTCGGGGGCTGGGACTTACTGTTTTTCCTCTTTTCTTTCATGGAGAAGAAAAGAGGAAAAGAGAAAAGAAAGCAGAATTATGTCGTCGAACGTGCGGAAACATCCCGAAAAGGAGGCAACCCCTTCCTTGGCTTCTTTTCGGTTCCTTTTCTTCTTCACAGAAGAAACGGAATATCTCCCTCCGTCTTACAGTCTCTCCGGCACCTTGGCGTTGATCGCGCTCGTCAGCTCGGCGATCTTAGCGAACACCTCGGACACGGCGAACTGCGGGTCGATATCCTCGCGGAACGACTTGTCGCGTGCGGAAAGCTCGAAGCACCCGCGGGACAGCGTCTTGGGGCTGACGACCACGCGAAGCGGGCAGCCGAGCAGGTCCGCGTCGGAAAACAGCACGCCTGCGGAAACCGGACGGTCGTCGTAGATCACCTCGATGCCCGCATCGGTCAGTGCCTTATAGAGATTGTCGGCAGCTTCGCGCACCTGCGGGTTATCCACGCGCAGCGCGCAGACCTCGACCTGCCACGGCGCAATCGTGATCGGCCAGATCGGGCCGTAATCGTCGTGCCGCACCTCGCAGACCGACGCGATCAAGCGTCCCACGCCGATGCCGTAGCAGCCCATGATCGGGTTCACGCGGTTGCCGTTCGCGTCGTCGAACGTCATGCCCATCGCTTCGGTGTAGCGTTTGCCGAGCTGGAAGATATTGCCGACCTCGATGCCGCGGCTGATCTTTAAGCTGTGCTTATGGCACGCCGGACATTCAAAGCCGTCCTGCGTCTTACTGAGGTCGAGATATTCGGTGTTTTCCGGCAGATCGCGCGCGGGCGTGAAGCCGGTGTAGTGGTATTCGGCCTTGTTCGCGCCGCAAACCAGGTTCTGCGCGTCCTTGATCGACCGGTCGAACAGCACCGTCGCGGGCGTTTCGAGGTTGACCGGACCGATATTGCCTGCGGCAAGGTTCGCCGCGTCGATATCGACGGCGGGATGAATCTCCGCCTTGAGGTAGTTGGTCAGCTTCGTTTCGTTGATTTCGAGATCGCCGCGCGTGAAGATCAGCACATAGCTGTCGTCCAAGTTGCGCTGATACACGACCGCCTTGCAGGAATTTTTCGCGTCGCTCTTCAGCAGGTCGCAGACCTCCTCGATGGTCTTGGCTTCGCCGGTAAAGACCTCTGTGAGCGGGAGCAGCGTTTCGTCCTTCGCGTTATCAACGAGCGTTTCCGCCGCCTCCATGTTCGCGCGATAGCCGCATTCCGGGCAAATGACGATGGAATCCTCGCCGATATCGCAGAGCAGCATGAATTCGTGGCTGACCTTGCCGCCCATCATGCCGGAATCGGACTTGACCGCCACAACCTCCGGAACGCCTGCGCGGGCATAGATGCGCTCATAGGCGCGATAGGCGCGCTCATAGTACGCTTCCAGATCCGCCTGCGAGGTATGGAACGAATACGCGTCCTTCATCGTAAATTCGCGGACGCGGATCAGACCGCCGCGGGCGCGGGGCTCATCGCGGAACTTGGTCTGGATCTGATAGATCATGAACGGATACTTCTGATATGTGCCCGCCACGTTCATCGCCATGTGCACCGCGGCTTCCTCGTGCGTCATGCCGAGCACCATATCCGCACCGCTGCGATCCTTGAACCGGAGCAGCTCCTTGCCGATGGATTCCCAGCGGCCGGAGGACTGCCAAAGCGTTGCCGGCATGACGACCGGGAACAGCACCTCCTGCCCGTCGATCGCGTCCATTTCCTCGCGCAGGATCTGCTCGATCTTGTTTTGGATGCGTTTGGTCGGTGTGAACAGCGAATAGATGCCGTTGCCGACGAGCTTCATATAACCGCCGCGCGTCATGAGATTCTGACTTTCGATCTCAAACGCGCGTTCCTTGAATCGTTCTCCGAGTAATTGACTGACTTTCATAAGCCACCTCCGTTTGTACTGCCCCTATTTTACCGAAAAACCGTCCCGCTTGCAAGCCCCGCGCGCGACTTTGCACACGGTTTTTTCATGTCTGCAGGGCGTTTTTCATAAAAGAAAAAGCCCCGCGCTTTGCGCACGGAGCCAAACCCTTTCATGCAAACCAAATCACGCCGTCCAGCTTGTATTTTTTGTACTGCTCGCAGAACACGGCGATGGAGCAGACGATCGGTTCGCCCTCCTCATAGCGCACGTCCTCCACGGTCTGCGCATAGCTGTCCGAAAAATAAACCTCGCCGTTTTCAATGCCGTGGATCAGCAGCACATGGCCGTACTTCTTGCCCGCCGAGCTTGTACCCTTTTGAAAGCCGACCATGATATAGCGCGCATGGGGATTCTCCGCTTCGATGGCGAGCAGCGCCTCCTCCAGCGAATACTGCTTTGCGCCATAGGCATGGATCGTATAGCCGCCGTCGGTCGTTTCCTTGCGGCAATACACATCGTACGCCTTGTTGCCGTTGCAGCCGATATAGGACTTGTTGATGCCGAGCAGCACCAGCTGCCGGTTCACATACGCCGCGCACCGGCCCTTGAACGTCTTGACCTTTGACTTGGCCTTGGCCGCCGTGTAGGTGGACGCGATCTGTTCGGTCAGCATATCGTTTTGCACAGGCCCTTTTGCGGTTTGTGAGGCCTTGGCAGCCGTCGTTTTCACAAGCTGCTCGGGCAGCTCGTCTGCGGCCGCCGTCGGCAGCAGCGCCATAGCAGCGCACAGCAGCATCAGCAGGGCCGTCAGCTTCCGTCTCCGCTTCATACGATCACCTCCGTGGTTCGGTCATCGTATCACAGCCAAAAGGCGGGCGTCCCGCTTTTCGATGTTTCTTCAAAATGAGTTTTCAAAATATCCGATTCCGCTCTCGGAAAAGTCCCAACCCCTTTTCTTTTTCATACTTTGTACATAATCCGGGACGCGCGCCGTAAATTTGTATATAAACCGGGAAAATGCCTTGACTTTTACCGGCCGCGGTGCTACATTTTATCCATACGTTTTACCCATCGTGACGGAAGGGAGACCCCTTATGCGAAGCCTTCGCAGCGGCAGCTATACCGGCTTTACGGCCTGCGCCTTTGCATGCCGCTATTGCCGCGCCTGCTGACCGTTCCGCTCACGCTGTTTCTTTGGCGGCTCCGCGGACGGAGCCGTCGTTTTTTATCGGTACACAAAAAAGGAGAGCCCCATGCAAATACCCGTTCGGCTGAAGGAGCACAGTTATCCGATTTTCATAGAGCGCGGCGCGCTGCAAGCGGTCGGGACGCACTTTGCCTTAGACCGCAAGGCGCTTGTCCTGACCGACGACGGCGTACCTCCCCAATACGCCGAGGCCGTTGCCGCCGCGTGCCAAACGCCGGTTGTGATGACCGTTCCGCAGGGCGAGGGCAGCAAGAGCTTTGCCGTGCTCGAACGCATATTGGATCGAATGCTCGAGGCGGGCTTTTCCCGCAGGGACTGCGTTGTGACCGTGGGCGGCGGGGTCGTTTCCGATCTCGGCGGGTTTGCGGCGTCGGTGTACATGCGCGGGATCGACTGCTATGCGGTATCGACGACGGTGCTGTCCTCGGTGGACGCGTCGGTCGGCGGCAAGACCGCGATCAATTTTGCGGGGATCAAGAACGTGATCGGTGCGTTCAAGCAGCCGAAGGGCGTGCTGATCGACCCCGACACGCTGAAAACGCTTCCCGCGCGGCAGGTTCATAACGGCCTTGCCGAAGCCGTGAAGATGGCGCTGACCTCGGACGCGAAGCTGTTTTCGATGTTCGAGAACGGCGATCCGGAAAAGGACATCGACGAGGTGATCGCCCGCGCCGTTATGATCAAGCGCGACGTGGTCGAGCGCGACGAAACCGAGCAGAACCTGCGGCGGATCCTGAACTTCGGACACACCATCGGCCACGGCATCGAAAGCGCGGCAAGCGGCGCGCTGTACCACGGCGAGTGCGTCGCCGTCGGAATGCTGCCGATGTGCAGCGAGCCGGTACGGGCAAGGCTCTTGCCGGTGCTGAAAAAGCTCGGCCTGCCGACACATGCGGCGCTCGATCCCAAAGATGTCTATGCCGCGCTGACGCATGATAAAAAAGCAAACGCCGACCGTGTGGCGGTCGTGCGCGTGGACGAGATCGGCTCCTGCCGCATCGAAACGGTGCCGCTTGCGTCGCTCCGTCCGTTGATCGAATCGGTCGTTACCCGGTAAGGAGGTTCCCATGAAAAACACCTACGGCAGCACCGTCACCGTAACGCTGTTCGGCGAAAGCCACGGCGCCATGATCGGCGCGGTGCTCGACGGGCTTTGCCCCGGCATCCCGGTGGACGAGGCTGCAATCAAAGCGGCGCTCGACCTGCGCCGTCCTTACGGCAAAATCTCGACCGCTCGCCGCGAGGCCGACGAATTTTCCATTGTCTCCGGCGTGTTCGAGGGCAAAACGACCGGGACGCCGCTGTGCATTCTGATTCCGAACACGAACGTCAACAGCGGCGACTATGATCGGCTGCGCGCCGTGGCGCGCCCCGGTCATGCCGACTATACGGCCTACGCAAAATATCACGGCTTTTCCGACCCGCGCGGCGGCGGACATTTTTCCGGTCGGCTGACGGCGCCGCTCGTTGCGGCGGGCGCGATCGCGCAGACGATGCTTGCCGCAAAGAACATAACCCTCGGCACGCATATCGCGCGGTGTGCCGGGATCGCGGACCGGCCGTTTTCGGACCTTGCCGTCGATCTGGCGGCTTTGCGCGCAAAACGCTTTGCGGTGCTCGATGACGATGCGGCAAAGGCCATGCAGGATGCCATCGAACGCGCGGCAAGCGAGGGCGACAGCGTCGGCGGCGTGCTCGAAACCGCTGTGGTCGGCATGCCCGCAGGCGTCGGCGAACCGTGGTTTGACACGGTCGAAGGCGTGCTTTCCCACGCGCTGTTTGCGGTGCCCGCCGTGAAGGGTGTACAGTTCGGAGACGGGTTTGCGCTCTGTGACATGCGCGGCAGCGAGGCCAACGACGCGTTTTGCACGGAGGGCGGCCGCGTTGTGACCGAAACGAACCATAACGGCGGCATCAACGGCGGCATTACAAACGGTATGCCGATCCGGTTTTCCGTCGCCGTCAAGCCCACACCGTCGATCTTCCGCACGCAAAAGACCGTCGATTTCATCCGAAACGAGGAAACGACGCTGACGCTTTCGGGGCGGCATGATCCCGCCATCGTCCACCGCGCCCGCGCCGTGATCGACGCCGTGACCGCGCTCGTTTTGGTCGATCTGCTGACCGGCCGCTTCGGTACGGACTGGTGGACGGCGGAATAGGAGGCTCTATGCAATACGGCTTGATCGGCTGCCCCTTGGGGCACAGCTTTTCCAAAGAGATTCACGAATCGCTCGGCCGCTATCCTTACGAATTAAAGGAGCTTGCGCCAGACGAACTTGCGACATTTTTACACCATAAGGATTTCAAGGGCATCAATGTCACGATCCCCTATAAGCAGGCCGTGATCCCGTACCTTGACGAAATCTCGCCGCGGGCAAAGGCCATCGGCGCGGTCAATACCATCGTGAACCGCGACGGCAGACTGATCGGCGACAACACGGATTTTGACGGGATGCGGCTGGCACTCGGCAAAGCGGGCATCACGGTTCGCGGCAAAAACGTCCTGATTCTGGGCACCGGCGGCACAAGCAACACAGCGTATGCGGTCTGTCGGTCGCTCGGCGCAAAGCGGATCGAAAAGGTCAGCCGCACCGGCAAGGACGGCGCGATCTCCTATGAAAAAGCCGCACAAACGCGCCAAAACACCGATATCCTTCTCAACACAACCCCCTGCGGCATGTATCCGCAGGACGACGCGCAACCGATCGGCCTTGCGACATTTTCGCACCTATCCGGTGTGTTCGACGCGATCTACCGGCCGCTGTGCACCGAGCTGGTCGCATCGGCAAAGGCGCAGGGCATTCCCGCTGCGAACGGGCTGTACATGCTTGTGGCGCAGGCTGTCCGCGCCGCCGAGCGATTCACCGGCGAAGCGTTCCCGCTGGACGTGATCGACCGGCTGTACCAAAAAACGCTGCTCGATAAGCAGAACCTTGTGCTGATCGGGATGCCCGGCGTCGGCAAGACGCGCGTGGGCACACGGCTTGCGGAGCTGCTGCATCGCCCGTTTTACGACAGCGACAAGGTGATCGCCGAGCGCATCGGTATGCCGATCCCGGACTATTTCGCGGCCAACGGCGAGGCCGCGTTCCGCGCCGTCGAAACCGAAATCATTTCGGAGCTGTCCAGGCAAAGCGGTATTGTGCTTTCGACCGGCGGCGGCGCCGTGCTGAAGGCCGAGAACGTGCATGCGCTGCGCAAAAACGGATATCTGCTGTTCCTTGACCGGCCCGTGGACGAGCTGAAAACCTCGTCGGATCGCCCGCTGTCGAGCGACCGCGAAAAGGTACGCGCGCTGTTCCAGGTGCGCTACCCGATCTATCTTGCCGCCGCGGACAGGCATATCCTGTCCGGCAAGAACGCGAACGAAACCGCGCATATCATTTGGGAGGAGCTGTCATGAAAATTCTTGTGCTGAACGGCCCGAATATCAATATGCTCGGCATCCGCGAGCCGCAAATCTACGGTGCGCAGAATTTTGCGACGCTGCAGGCTCGCATCCGCGAACACGCGGCCAAGCGAAGCATTGCGGTCGAGCTGTATCAATCGAACCACGAGGGCGACCTTGTGGACAAGATTCAGGCCGCTTACGGCGACGCCGACGGCATCGTGATCAACCCCGGCGCATACACGCACACGTCGATTGCGCTGCTTGACGCGGTCAAGGCCGTGTCGATCCCGACGGTCGAGGTGCATATTTCGGACGTTTCCAAGCGGGAGGATTTCCGGCAGATCAGCTATATCCGGCTTGCCTGTGTCCATTCGATCATGGGGCACGGCATCGACGGGTATCTCGAAGCGATGGATTACCTGATCGACCGTTTCGGAGGAGCGAACGCATGACCGTTTCGATTGCGCCGTCCCAAGCGCGCGGCACCGTCGCCGCGCCGCCGTCCAAGAGCATGGCGCACCGGCTGCTGCTTGCGGCGGGCCTCGCAAACGGAACGAGCACGGTGTCCGGCCTTGCGATGAGCCGCGATATTGAAGCGACGATAACCTGCCTTGCGGCGCTCGGCGCGTCCGTTTCGACGGACGGTGACACCGCAACCGTCACCGGCTGCGATCCTGCCAAAAGGCCGGAAGCCGTTTTGCGCTGTCTTGAAAGCGGCAGCACGCTGCGGTTTTTGCTTCCGCTGTGCCTGCTGTCTGAGGCAAAGGCGACGCTGTGCGGCACCGAAAAACTGCTGTCGCGTCCGCTGTCGGTATATGAAACGATCTGCAAAACGCAGGGGATCGCGTACCGGCAGGACAAAACGAACGTCTCGGTACAGGGCAGACTGCAAAGCGGGGACTTCCGGTTCCGCGGGGATATTTCAAGCCAGTTTGTGACCGGGCTTTTATACGCGCTGCCCCTGCTTTCGGGCGACAGCACGATTACGCTTTTGCCGCCGGTGGAAAGCCGCTCCTACATCGACCTCACGCTGTCCGCGCTGCATATCTTTGGGATCGAGGCCGATTGGCGCGGCGAAAACACCCTGTTCGTATGCGGCGGGCAGACCTGCATGCCGCAGAACGTAACGGTGGAGGGTGACTGGTCGAACGCCGCCTTTTTGGAAGGGCTGAACCTGCTCGGCGGCGACGTGACCGTGACGGGGCTTGCCGCAGACAGTCTGCAGGGCGACCGCGTCTATCGCGCGTATTTTCGGGCGCTTGAAGCCGGAACGCCGACGCTCGATCTTTCGGACTGTCCCGACCTCGGGCCGGTGCTGTTTGCGCTGGCGGCGGCCAAGCACGGCGCAACGTTCACCGGCGTCGAACGGCTGCGACTGAAGGAAAGCGACCGTGTTGCCGCGATGCAGGCCGAGCTTCTAAAATTCGGCGTGCGCACCGATGCGGATGCGCATACGCTGACGGTATATCCCGGCCTTTTGCTGCCGACCGCGCCGCTCGACGGGCACAACGACCACCGCGTGGTCATGTCGCTTGCGCTGTTATGCACGGTCACGGGCGGGCAGATTTGCGGCGCAGAGGCCGTGCGCAAAAGCTTTCCGGATTTCTTTGAACGGCTTAAGGCCTTAGGAGTCAATATCTATGCAATGGATCAGCAACAGTGAAATTTTGATCGTCGGCCTCGGCCTGATGGGCGGCAGCTACGCCAAAGCCCTGTCCCGGCTCGGCTACCACGTCGCCGCCATCGACCGCGACCCGAACGCAATCGCGTTTGCGCTCGAAAACGGCTATATCGAAGCGGGCGCCGCCGACCCCGATCCCGCGCTTCTGGGCAGGGCCGACGCGGTGATCTTTGCGCTGTACCCCTCGGTGTTCAAAGCGTTTATCGCAGAGAACCAGCATCTGTTGAAGCCCGGCGCGTACCTCACCGACGTGACTGGCGTGAAGTCCTGCATCGTCTACGACATACAGGCCATGCTGCGCCCCGACGTGGAGTTCATTGCGGCGCACCCGATGGCGGGACGCGAGGTGTCCGGCGTGCAGAATGCGGACGACCGGATCTTCCACAATGCCAACTATATCGTTGTGCCGACGGACAAAAATACGCCCGAAGCGATCGCGTGGTGCGAATCGCTCGGCAGGCTATTGGGGTTTCGGCGGATCTCGCGGCTCTCGCCCGAAAAGCATGACGAAATGATCGGCTTTTTATCGCAGCTGACGCATTGCATCGCGGTCGCGCTGATGACCTGCAACGACAATACACACCTTGTGGACTACACCGGCGACTCGTTCCGCGACCTCACGCGCATTTCGCGGATCAATGAAACGATGTGGAGCGAGCTGTTCTTGCTGAACAAAGACGAGCTGCTTTTGCAGATGGATCGGTTCATCGGCGCGCTTTCCGAGATGCGTGACATGCTGGCGGCCTCCGACCGCGAAGGGCTGATGGACAAGATGCGGCTTTCGACCGAGCGCCGCGCGTATTTCGACAAATAAGGGGGAACCGTTATGAATATGGAATTTGAGCGCAAGCTCGCGATCCCGATGGAGGTGAAGGAACGTTTCCCGGTCACCGCCGAGATGGAGGCCATCGTAGAAAAGCGGCAGGCCGCTTTGCAGGCGATCTTTCGCGGCGAGGATGAACGGCTGCTGCTTGTCATCGGGCCATGCTCGGCAGACCGCGAGGACAGCGTGCTCGACTATCTCGGCCGGCTTCGCACCGTGGCGGACAAGGTGCAGGACAAGCTCTTTATCGTGCCGCGCATCTATACGAACAAGCCGCGCACGACCGGCGATGGCTATAAGGGGCTTTTGCATCAGCCGGACCCGACCGGTCGTCCGGACTTGTATCAAGGCATCATTTCGACGCGCTCGCTGCACATGCGCGCGGTGCGCGATTTCGGTTTTTCCTGCGCGGATGAAATGCTCTATCCCGAAAACCATAAGTACCTCGACGACCTTCTGGCCTATGTTGCCGTCGGGGCGCGGTCGGTGGAGGATCAGCAGCACCGCCTTACGGCCAGCGGCATCGAGGTGCCGGTGGGCATGAAGAACCCGACAAGCGGCGACCTTTCGATCATGATGAACGCGATCCAGACCGCGCAGCACAGACATTCCTTCATCTATCGCGGCTGGGCGGCGCACTCGCAGGGCAATCCCTACGCGCACGCGATCCTGCGCGGCTATACGAACAAGCAGGGCCATGCGATGCCGAACTACCATTACGAGGATCTGCGCCGCGTCTACGACCTATACGCCGAGCGCGATCTCTCTTATCCCGCGCTTTTGATCGACACAAACCACGCGAACTCCGGCAAGGACCCGTTCGAGCAGCCGCGCATCGTGCGCGAGGTGCTGTCCTGCCGCCGGTATTCCGACGATCTCAAGGGGCTTGTGAAGGGCTTTATGGTCGAATCGTATCTTGTGGACGGCAAGCAGCCGGTCGGCGGCGGGTGTTACGGCCAGTCGATCACCGACGCCTGCCTTGGCTGGGAAAAGACCGAGCGGCTGATCTATGACATTGCCGACGCGCTGTAAATCATAAACGGGAGAGGCTTTTCAACCTCTCCCGTTTGTTTTTTGGGAATCTTTTATTTTGTTACAACCGTGCCGCTTTCGCCGCGCAGCGCGGCGGCGGCGTTTTCAAGCGAAGCGATGATCGCTTCCTTGCCGGTGCGGGCAAACGACATCGCCGCCTGCACCTTCGGCAGCATCGAGCCGGGTGCGAAATGGCCTTCCGCAATGTACTGTTCGGCCTCGGCACAGGTCATGCGCTCGATGGCGCGCTGCTCTGGCTTGCCGTAATGGATCATCACGCGATCCACCGCCGTGAGGATCACAAGCCGGTCGGCATCGACAAGCTCGGCGAGCTTCGCGGAGGCAAAGTCCTTATCAATGACCGCCGGAACGCCGACAAGGCGGTTCCCTTCGCGCACGACGGGGATCCCGCCGCCGCCGACCGTGATCACCACATGCCCGGCGTCGATCAGCGTATTCACCGCGTCCTTTTCGATCACGTCGATGGGCTTGGGGCTCGGCACGACCTGCCGATAGCCGCGGCCCGCGTCCTCGACCATCGTATAGCCCTTTTCGGCGGCGATTGCTTCGGCCTGCGCCTTGGTATAAAACGCGCCGATGGGCTTGCTCGGATGGGAGAACGCCGGATCGTTCGGATCGACAAGCACCTGCGTCACAACCGTGGCGACGGACTTACAAAGTCCGCGCGCCGCCAGCTCGTTTTGGATGCTGTTCTGGAGGTGGTAGCCGATATAGCCCTGGCTCATCGCGCCGCACTCCGGGAACGGCATGTCGCTTTTAATGGCCTTCGCTTCCGCCGCGGTGCTCATGGCAAGGTTGATCATGCCGACCTGCGGGCCGTTGCCGTGCGCGATCACGACCTTATGCCCGGCCTCGATCAGATCGACAATCGGCTTCGCGGTCTGCTGCACAAGCCGCAGCTGTTCATAAGGCGTGTTGCCGAGCGCATTGCCGCCGAGCGCAATGACGAGCTTTGTCATATTGATTTCCTCCGTATACAAAATGTTTTTGGATAGCTAAATCTTTTTCCGATTCCATTATAGCAGGTGTGCGCCTTTTGTCAATCGGCGGTTTTCCGATCCCCGGGATTTCGCACAAAAAAAGAAAGCCGGAAGGCGGGCAGCGCCGCACCTTGGGCTTTCCTTTCTTTTCTGTTTTTGTCAGTCCGGCAAGGGATCATTGCCGGTGTGCATCATGCGCTCCAGCACGCGGTACAGCGGCTTGAACAGCGCGAGCGTGATCGCAAAGTTGCCGACGATATGCGCGATATCATACGGGATCTCCGGAATCAGATACGCAAGGATCTGAAAATCGCGGCCGAGCAGCTTGAACCATTTCAGCAGCAGCACATTCGTCATGCTGAAGATCGGCACGAAGATGATCGACGAAAAGATCGCCCAGCCGAGCGCGCTGTCCTTGATCCAACGCTTAGCGAGCATCGTCAGCACCACGAGCATCGGCCAGATCACGCAGTAGAAGATGTACCAATGCGGCGCGAAGCCGTAGCGCATGCCCTCCTCCAAAACAAAAACCGCCACGGGAAACAGCGCGCGCCAGCCGAAAACGACCGTAAACAGGATGATGAAAAAAGTTACGATCTCCACATTCGGCACCGGTTCGAGCGCGACTTTCCCCGCGACGATCATCGGCGCGCAAAGTGCGAGCATGCAGAGCTCGCGCAGCTTTGCGTGGCTCATAGGCTTACCAGCCGACGGTCAGCGTAAATTCGTAGGCGTCGCCGTCTGCAATCTCGGTCGTGTCCACGCCGTTCATCCACCTCTCGCCGCCCTTGGTGAGGCACCACCACTCCTGCTTGGCATCGTCCGCCACGCGGCCGTCCACGGTCGTGACGAAAAGGCCGTATTCGCTGTCGGTGCCTTCGATGATGCCCTCCTTGAGCAGCGCGGCGCCAAGCGTCTTTTCGGTCGTTTCGAGGTTGAATTCCTTGGTCGTGTCGTCGTAGATCGCCGTGAATTTAATCTTCACAGCAGGTTCGGCGTCAGCCTTGGGTGCGGTCGCAGCAGCGGAGCCGGTGCAGGCTGCAAAGCTCAGCAGCATCAGCGCGGCCAGCAGCAGGGACAGAATGGTTCTTTTTTTCATGTTTCGTACCCTCCGTACAAAATAAACTCCCTCCGGCGGATTCCGAAGGGAGCAGAAGGTAACGCAAACACGCACCGATCTCGCCCGCTGCAAAATCCGTTCAAAGGTGTGCGTATGGGCTGCATAGGCGTTCCGACTTTGACGGCAGCGGGGGCTGCGACGGATTTTCACCGCGCTTTCCCTATCTTGTCCATACGGCGGTTATTCTACCATATTTCGCGCGGTTCGTCAATCGACCTAAGGCGGACGATCCGTAAACATTGCGAAGATGCAAAAGCGCAGCATGAGATATATTTAGACCAAATAAATTGTTTTTTGTTATATATGGTGTAAATATGGTGCATTATTGTTTTATAAATCCTTTTTATGTCCTTTAAACAGGATACATTTTTCTACATGGTGCAATATCGGCCCATCAATAAATATATTTAAACATCATCATGTACCAAATATAGGTCACATTTCTGTTGGCAGTTGCAAAGTCTGTTCTTCCTGCTTTCTTTTGATTGTCTTTATTCTCATAAAAAGATACTATCGCCCTCGCCTCTGCTACTCCGCAGACACTCTTGCTTTGCAAAAGAGCCGCACCTTTCGGTGCGGCTCTCCTATGCGGTTTGTACTTACGCGTTCACCGGGGCTTCAGCCTTTGCGGCCGCTTCGGCAGCTTCGCGCTCGGCCTGTTCGCGGATCGCTTCTTCCTTTTCGGCAAGGACTTCCTTGCGGTAGCGGATCAGCGTAACGTCGAACAACCAGACGATCAGCAGCAGAATAATCATAACCGGCGTGTACTGGTCGATCAGGATCATCGGCAGACGCATATCCTCGGTGAGGATGAACACGATCAGCGCGATCACCGCAAACACGGCTTCGAGCAGAATGCCGATCCGGAACTTCCGGAGGAACGAACGGAGACGATAATACAGCAGCTCAACGCCTTCGTCGAATTCCTTCTCCTGAATATCACCGGCCATGTCTCGCACAGCCTTGATCGCTTCGGCAACACCCTTGCCCGCGTTCTTGCCGATCTCGGACTGCTCCTTATCCTGACGCGCTTCGATAGCGAGCTGCTCGATGCGTTCCTTGTCGCGCGCTTCTTCCTCCGCCATCTCCTGCGCCTCGCGCAGCTGCGCCTTGGCCTTGTTGATCTTCTTCATCATCCGAGCGCGGCTGTACTTTTGTCTGAGATGCAGCAGCGGGATCAGAACGTAGAACGTAAGGATCAGGCAGATCAGGTTCACAAGCGCCCAAGCGGGACGGCCCTTGATGCCGCGCGGTCTGAAGATTCTCGTCACGGCCGCCAAAGGCGGTTCGGGATCATCGATCTCGTCAATATCGTCATCATCGTCGCCCGGTTCATCGATCGGCCCGACAGGCGTCGGATTCGGATTATTGATGATGCGCAGCATGCCGGGGTTATACAGCACACGGTAATTGCCCTGTACCGCCGCACCCATCGGAGTGAGCGCATAGGAGCCGGGCTCTTCGCCTTCGTCGCGCGAAACGGTGTAGTCCACCGTGTCCCCGTCCAGCAAGCCCTCTATCGTCACCGACCATTCAGGATCCGGATTGCCGGCCAGCTTACTGACATTGTTCACCGTCACAACGACTGTGCGCGGATCAATATGCAGCGTGACCGTCGCTTCGACCGGTGCAAAGTCCGGATTCGATGCCCGCACCTGCACCGTCACATTGCCGACATTCGTGATCGTCGGAACCGTCGTGGACCACGTTCTGCCGCCGTCGGTCGAATACTCGATGACCGTCTGCGACGCGTCACCGCCGTCCGGCGTCGTTGCACTTGCCACAACAGGATGCGCCGTTCCGTCATAGATGCCGGTGTAGCCCTCGGCATAGAGCGCAAGGCCCTGCGCCGATGCAATCGTGAAGTCCGCATTCACGTACGTCACGGAGTAGTTGCCCTGCGTCGCTTCACCGCTCGCCACAATCGCTTCCGGGTATTCGCCGACAGCCTCGTCGGTGCCCGCGTCGGGACGCGTGACGGTATAAACGATCTCGAAACCGTCGATCACGCCGCTCACGCCTGCCGTGAACTGCGGATCCTCTTCGCCGAACACCTTGTTGCTCGCGTTCGCCGTAACGACCACGGGCGCCGGGGTGACGTTCAGCGTGACGGTTTCCGTCACGGTGTCATAGTTCCGGTTCGTTGCGCGAACCTGCACCGTTACGGTACCGACATTCGTAATGCTCGGCGGCGTTGTCGTCCACGTCGCGCCGTCGTCGGTCGAATACTCGATCACCGTGCCGGCGGGTACATTCACCGTCGCTTCGACGGCGTGCGCCTGTGCGTCATAGGCGCCGTCATAACCGGTTGCCTCCAGCGTCAGCGTATCGGCCGGCGTGATTTCGAAGTCTGTCGGAATGAACGTGACGGTGTAGTTGCCCTGCGTCTGTTCGCCACTCGGAACGATTGCGTCGTCATACGTGTTCACATCCTCGTCGGTGCCTGCACCGGGACGTGTAACCGTATACACGATGCGGAAATCATCGACGGTGCCGCTGACGGTGCCGCTGAAGCGCGGATCGTCCGTGCCGTAAACCTTGCTTGCCGGGTTCGCGCTCACCGTGACCGCCTTCGGCGTGACAGTCAGCGTCGTCGAAGCCGTAACCGTCTCATAGTTCGGGTTCGTTGCGCGAACCAGTATATCGACCGTACCGACATTCCGGATCGCGGGAACTTCCGTCGTCCATGTATTGCCGCCGTCGGTCGAATACTCGATCGTCGTACCCTCGGGCACGCTCGGCACCGCGCTCACCGGATGCGATTCGGCGTCGTAAACGCCCTCGTAGCCGGTCACGCTGAGAACCATCGTCCGCGCCGAATGGATCGTGAAGTCCGCCGGAACGAACGTCACCGTATAGTTGCCCTGCCGCTCGTCGCCGGAAGGCACGATGGCATCGGGGTACGAGCCGACGTTCTCGTCGGTACCCGCGCCGGGACGCGTCACGGTGTATGCAATCGTCGCATTGTCCAGCACGCCCTCGACCGTCGCCGCAAAGGACGGATCGGTTTCGCCGTAGACCTTTTCGGAATCCGTTGCCCGCACCGTTACCGGCGCCGGATTCACCTTGAGCGTAACGCTCGTGGTCGCGCGGCCGTAGGTGTCGTTCGTCACACGAATCTGCACCTCGACCTCGCCGGCATCCTTGATTGAAGGCGTCTGCGCCGACCAAGTCACGCCGCCGTCGGTGGAGAATTCCACAACGGTATCGTCCGGGTAGTTCGTTGTATAGGTCAGGCTGTGCGGCAGCGCATCATACGTGCCCTCATAGCCCTGCGCCTCGACCGTGATCAGATTCCGCTGCTTGGCAGCAAAGAACACGACCAAGCGTCCGTTTGTGTTCGCCGCTGCGCAGGTGGAAAGCGCCACAACCTTCGTTGCCTCATCCGCCGTCACCGGATCGTAGAACAGCGTCGTCGTATCGCCCGTGCCGTCTGCCGTCGATATGAAATCAATTACCTCTTCCATGCGGTCGCCGACCGAATAGATCCGGCTCTGGTAGGCGTCGGTCTTGACGACTGCGAACGCATAGAGCTCGAACACCGCCGAGCGCGAAACGATGATGCCTTCGCGGTGGCTGTTGTAGTATGTTTCATCGGTATAGGCGTCGAGCGCGCCGAACATTGCGCCGTTGTCCATGTGGTGACCGTATACGATGTTGTAGGAATCGGACAGGTCGCCGTTGTTGCCGGCTGCCAGATAGATCGCGCCGGTCAGGGACACGTTGCCATAGATGTCGTGGCTCGCGTAGTACAGATCGTTCTCGCCCTGCACCATCGGGTAGTCGATGTTCGTATCCTCAATCGTCAGCCACGCGCGATACTGGCTGTTGATCGTCGTCAGCAGGTTTTCGCCGGAAAGCGGCTTCGGGTTGTTGTCGATGATTTCCGGCTTATACTGCAGCAGATCCCAGCTCGAACGCGCGGACTCGGAGGTGTAGAACGTATCGTAGAGCACGTAGCTCGAATACAAGATCAGTGCGGCTGCGAGCAGGCCCGACAGCAGAGAAAGCAAAGAGGTGCCAAGCTCGGAAACCCGATTCAGCACAGCGGCGATCACCGACTTCGGTGTTGCTTTGTGCGGTTCGGGCTCATGAAAATCATCTGTGTGCGTTTCCATTTGCCTGCTCCTCCTTTCTTCGGTAAACTCTTTTGCGGCAGCTTGCCGCTTTTTCGGTTTCCACGGTCAGTATACCATGCCGTATATCCACAAAACCGCCAATAACAATGATTGTTTTGTGCAAATTCAAATTTTCTTGTTAACGCTTAAAGCTGATTCCGACGAACGATGGTGATGACTGAGCCGAGAATCTCGCTCTTTTTCACGACGCCGAAATAGCGGCTGTCGCTGCCGCCGTCGCGGCTGTCCGCCAGGACGAAGCATTCATCCTCGCCGAGCGTGAGCGGATACTCGACAAAGCCCTCGTAGCGCGGCGTGGGGTAGAAGATATTCTTCTCGATCATCGTGTTGCCGTTGACGATCAGACGTTCGCCCTCCGAAATCTCCACGGTATCGCCGGTGACGGCCACAACGCGCAGCACCATGATCTGCGGCTCCGGCTGATCCGGTGTCGCTTTTTCGATGACGATGACATCCTGCGCCGAAACGTCGCGGTCGAGCCGGTAGAACAGCACCATGTCGCCTGCATCCACACGCGGATACATATCCTCGGTCGGATTGATCACGATGCCGATGATCTTGAAGAACAGCACCCAAACCACGATAATGAAGATCAATACCCGCAGCAGAAAATACTGATACGACTTGACCCCGCGCTCGCTGCTGTGAATCCGCTTCTGCAGCTTCTTTTGTTTTTTCTCCGTCAGCTTTGCCTTATCCGCAGCTTCGTCGGCGGCCGGGGTTTCCGGCGCCGCTTCGACGGGCTCTTCGGAGATGGTTGTGATCACGTCTTCCATGGTTATGTTCCTTTATTCTATCGCATTTTCACGTGTCGACCGGCGGTGCGCGATAATCGCGCCGGCTGTCGGCGAAAATGGCCGCCAGTACGGCATGCTAATTTGCGTTAGCATAGCACAGTCAGCATCAATAAAGCCGTCAAAATATCCGTTATTTTGCAACATGATATATAAAAGATTTCCCTCAGCCGTTTTCGAGTACACGAAAAAAGCTGTGGACACTTTTACGCATGACAGTATATCGCATTTCACAGAAAGCATGCAATGCCTTGACGCTAAAATTCGCAATTATTTCTTATTTAACATACAAAAACAGCTTATTATCCCGATACTATCCACGTCCACCCCATTTCCGGCAAAATGCCGCACCCCGCAAATCCGTAAAGACGAATCGTCGTGGGACACGGCATATAGGCACGATTCTGTTTACCGGTTTTTCCGGATCAGCGTCTTGTAATAATCGACCGCGCCGGGCAGACTGTAGGTGTCGAGATTTTCGTTCAGGCCGTGCATGCCCTTCATCTGCGCAGGACCGTAAACGACCGGGGAGAAGCGGATGCAGTCCGGACAGATCCGCTGATAGTGGCGCGCATCGGTACCGCCGGTCATTACGTATGGGATCACGGGCAGCTTGGGGAATACCTCCTGGATCGTTTCGGTCACGAACCGGAACGCCTCGCTGCCGGAATCGACCGGCTCACAAGACGGGTAGGCGTCGAGCACGCGCACCTCGAGATCGTACTTTTTCGCAAGCGCGATGATCGCCGCGTTGCTTTCCTCCATGTTCTGATGCGGGATGTAGCGCAGGTTCAGCGTCAGCGTCGCCTCCTGCGGGAGGACGTTGCAGCCGTCCGAGCCGGTTTGCATCGTCGGCGCGACGGTCGTGCGCAGCAGCGCCGCGGCCTGTGCGGAAATCGACGGCATCAGCAAAACGAGCAGCGGCTTGAACAGCCACAGGTTCCCGAACAGCAGCCGCATCCAGAATGGGCCGTAGGGCGCCATATTGGTAAACATCTCCGCCGCCTGCCGGTTCATTTCGGAGCGCATCGGGCTGTGCTTATCGAGATCGCAGACGAATTTCGACAGCCGTACGATCGGAGAATTCTTCGGCGGATAGCTGGAATGACCGCCGTTCGACCGTGCGACGATCTGCAGATTGCCCTGTCCTTTTTCGAGCACGCCGACCATCGCAAAATTGCCCTTCAGCCCCGCCATCGGCTCGGTCACGATCGAGCCGCCCTCGTCGTTGACCAAATACGGCTTCACGCCGCGCCGTTCCATTTCCCGCACGAGCTTCGGACAGCCCTCCTCTCCGATCTCCTCGGTGTTGGACGACGACAAGTACACGTCCTGCTCCGGCACATAGCCCTCGGCCAGCAGCTCCTCGACCGCCTGCAAAAACGCCATGACCGAGCATTTCGTGTCGGCGCTGCCGCGGCCCCACACCTTGCCGTCCTCGATGTCGCCGGAAAACGGCTCATGCTGCCATTTACCCTCCGCGGGAACAACATCCTGATGCCCCATCAGGACAATCGGCTTGTCGTGGCGACGGCCTTTCCAATAATAGAGCAGACTGCCGTCGATCTCGGTCTTTTCAAGGTTCGCATGTACAAGCGGGAACAGCGTTTCGAGCAGCGCGTGGAAACCGAGAAACTTCTCGCGCTGTATCTGCCCCTTATATGAAACGGTTTCATACCGCACCATTTCGGCGAGCTTTTCCGCATACGCCTTTTCGCGCGCGGGGTCGCGGCAAGGCTCCCAGTCGGCGGTCTTGCTGCCCGTCAGCAGCGTGCGGAGCACGGCGATCAGCACTAGCAGCAGCAAGACGCCGAGCGCGCCAAGCAGAAGATACAGTACGATCATGCGGACACCTCCCCGTTTTTCTGCTGCTTGCGGAAGCTGAGGTAGGCCAGCAGGATCGCAAGACCGCCGCTCGGAATCACCATCATGCTTGTGGAGCCGATCAAGGACGGCACCAGCACGAACAGCAGCGACATCACACCGAGCACGATCAGCGCGACGACGCGGTTGGAGCGGTAATACTTGCAGGCCATCGCGCCGAACAGCGCGGGAACGACGTTCTCAAACGCGGGCTGCAGCGTCGGGGATTGCAGGATCGGCTGCAGCGGGATCATCAGCAGCACGCCGAGCGCGAGCACCACAATCGTCACAAGCGAGGAGGTGGCAATCGACAGCGTCGCAATGATCTCATTTTCCGGCGTGCCGCTCTTGACGCCGACGATGTCGCGGGCGTTGATCGCGCACGGGATTTTCATGTTGATCAGATTGCCGGTGATGAACGCGAGGTAGCTGCCGCCCGCCCCAAGCATCGGCACGTAGATCAGGTATTCTACGATGCCGCTGATGAGGTAAACGAGCCCGACGCCGACGAACGCCTTCATCGCGGCGGGGATATTCGGCAGCGCGCCGAGGTAAACGCCGATGACAAACGGCGCGGCGAGCAGCAGCACCAGTACAGCTGCGGTCAGGATACGGCCGAGTGTGTGCGTCGTGTTGAGGTAGCTTTCATACGTTTCCTGTCGGTTCATGGATTCCTTCATGCCGTTCACCCCCTTACAGCAGCTTGCCGAGGAAGATCGCCGCGGTCATTGCAATCAGCATGCTCCCCGCAACGGAAAAGCTGTCGATCCAGTCCGCGTGCTTCGCTTCTTTGATCTTGATAAACACCGCCATTGCGAGCGCGGCCACGACCGCCACCGCCAGCGGAAGCCAGCTGCCGGTGAACGTGAACAAGCCGTTGCCCGAAACGATCTGCCCGATATAGCTGGCGATATACGCCGAAACGAGGCCGATGAACATTGCCGTCATGGCGCTGTCGCCGAAGGCGGCAAGCCCGCCCTTCTTTTTGCCGGAGGCCGCGTCTCTTTCGAGCGTCTTGGGCGCGGCAAGGCGTTTGGAATATGCCTTGCCGTTAAAGATCACCAGCACCATGCCCCAC
>CAMHJE010000003.1:0-80252 GCA_946185305.1 uncultured Clostridia bacterium
AGCAGCATAATATAATCGTCCTCGCTTGTGAACGTATACGACGCCACCTGCTCCGGCTCCGTCGGCTGTACGGGCGCGGGGTAGGAAAGTGTAATCCTCTGTACGTTGTTCTTGTTCTTGGTGATTGTCAGCGTCGCCAGATCAAAGTAATCGTTTGCCGTGAGTGTGATGCTGTTCCGGTTATTATTCCTGACCGTTTCGCTCGACAGCGTAATGGCCGTGCTGTCCACTTCCAGCGTGGAATTGTTGTCCGCCGATCGCCCCGTCGCGGCAAGAATGTCCTTTAGATACACCGTCTCCTGCGGAAAAACGTAATCTGCCGTCTGCGCCGGTACAGATATAACCTCATCCTCCGACATCTTTTCCTGCGTCTCTTCCGCCGGTTCGTCTGCAGTGGGTTCACCGTTCTCTTCGATGTCGCTCTCCGTCTCGGCGGGAGCATCCGCAAGGTTGTCGGGGTCTGTAACAGATTCTGCGGGTTCTTCGATGTTGTTCTCCGGAGCGACAGGGGCTTTCGCAGAGTCGTCGGTTTCTTCGGCAAGTTCTGCGGCAGGCTCAACGGTTTCCTCAGTATTGCTTTCTGTCTCAGCAGGCACTTCCGCAGGGCTGCTGGGTTCTGTGACAGACGCGACCGTTTCTTCGGTATTGTTCTCCGTTTCAGCGGTAGTGTCCGCGAGACTGTTAGATTCTGCAGCAGGCTCTTCAGTCTCCTCGGTGTTACTTTCTGTCTCAGCAGGCACTTCCGCAAGGCTGCTGGGTTCTGCGACAGACACGACCGTTTCTTCGGTATTACTTTCCGGGGTGACGGGAGTTTCTGTTTCAATGGCAGGCTCTTCGAGGAAAACATTGCCATCTTCGGCCGTTTCCGCCGCCGCTTCCTCGGCCGAATCTTCTGCGTCTTTCTCCGCCGGATCTATGTAAGTTTCAAAAAGAAGAGTGAACGGGTACTCTGTTTCCTTTTTCGGTTCTTCCGCAAGTGATACTGTGACGAAATACGTTCCAGCAGTAACCGGCAGCAACGCCGTTTCACTCTGCCATACGCCTTCTTTGTCCTGCTCGGCGAAGAATTTTGTGGTTCTGTCAATCTTTTCGTCCCGGATGCTCACTTCGATGGCACCGGAAAATGTCAGCTGCAGCGTACCTTTACGCTTCACGGTCAGCCGCAGGGTATAGGCAGTCTGCTCGGCATTCAGTGACTTTTTCACGCGCTGTCCGACCTCTATTTCTTCATCAACGGGAATAGGCGTCTGGACGGGCGTAGTTTCTTCGATTCCGGCGCTTCCGACCGTCGGCACGGTCGTCTCCGATTCTTTGGCTTCCTCCGCAATCGCCGAAAGCGGCAGCAAACCCAGCAGCATGATCATGCTGAGCAGCACCGCAATTCCTTTTTTCAGAAGATGAAACGTGCTCATAATCCCTTTTCCTCTAGCCGACTGCGACGCCCCATCGCAATTTCACTTGCCGCACAGCCGCTTTGCCCCATATCTATCAAAATAGAATATATTTTTTCAATTTATGACAGCATATACTTTCACTAATGAAATTATAGCATACCCTTTCATAAAAAGTCTATGGATAACAGCGATATTTCATATAATATCGTATTTTCTGTTGCCTTTTGACCTTTCTTGTTCTACTTATTTACCAAAAGTATGCATTGCAGTCGAAATTTCGCATGTATCCCCCACGTTGTTTTTCACTTTTTATACGGGGAGTATTACACAATGGATCGCATCTCTTTGCCTTTTGACGCCCCAAGCGGCTTATAGTACTTTTTTATATTCATTTTGAAACAGGCATGCGTTTGGATGCTCGGAGATGCTGCTCCCTGTATGGCCAATTGCGAACGTGCAATCATATGCAATCAACGAAACCGGAAGTATTTCATTATCTGGTATGACCCTCATGCTGCTTACCACATCGAGAGTTTTCATAAACCGTCTTCACCGACAGTCTTCTTCTGAACCCCATCGCTATGGTGTCATTTTCTGATTACAAAAGGCCGATCTTTTCCGGATCGGCCTTTAAGAGTTATCCGATTGTTGTGATCAGCTTATGCAGCCTGAGAATCCTCGCGGCGACGGCGAGTGACAATCAGCAGCGCAACACCGCCGGCCAGCATCAGCACGTAAGGCGCAATGCGGACAACGTAACCCGTCGGGGAAACTTCAGACAGATTGTTGGTCAAGCCGATGACGGAGTTTGCATCCTTGCTTGTAATCTGAGCAGCAGCAGAAAGCTGCGTGGTACCAGTCAGCGGAGTGAGGGCATCGGTCACGGTAAGCGTGAGGCCAGTGAAACCAGTCTGGGTAGTAATGGACGGCGTATAGCTATCAACCGTTGTATTCGTTTCCTTCACCAATACCGTTGTACCTACCGGGATACCGGTGATCTTTACGCTGTCACCATTGGAGAGAGCCGGAGTAAGAACAGCCGCAGTAGTGTTGATATTTACCGTAGTTGGCTCGGTTCCAACATAAGACGCATTAGTCTTGGAGTAATCCGCAACGATAGTATCAGCCTTATTACCGGTCAGCGTGATTTCAAACGGGAAGTCCCAAGTCTTATCGGCCAGACCGCCGATGGTAGTCTTGTTTACTTCGAGGTTGAAGGTATGATACTTATCAACCTTCTTGTCATCCTCATACTTATAATTCGAATCACCAGGTTTCTTGTCAGGTTCAAAACCAGTTGTCTTTTCAGTATCAGGTGTAATGTCGCCCTTCGTACCATCGACTGCATTAGTTTCTGTAGACTTAAAAATCACAGCACCATACATTTCAAGGCCAGTTTCGCCATTCTTAATGTAGACATCCAGATAACGAGTGGTATCGTAAGCTTCATCACGAGCATCAAGACCGACAGAAGTCACATCGGTAGGATTGGCAGTTTCAGAAATTTTAAAACGATAGATACCGGCATGCGGGAAAACAGTGGGATCAATAACCAGATTACCGGTCTTTTCAAGTTCAGTACCAGCTTGAGCAGCAGCAAACTTAGCATTGGTATCTGCGAAAGACAAAGTAAGTGTGGTAGTAAACGCAGTAGCAACACCATCGTTGACGGTAACGGTAACAGGGGTCTTAGTTCCATCAATTTTATTCCGGCTGCCATCATCCGTCACAGTAACACCGGTCAACGGCTTGCCTTGATTTTCTGCAGTCATATCAACCGGGGTAACCGTATAAGTGAAGCTGATGTTCGGTTCACGGATTTCGCTTCCATCCGTATTGAAAAGAACGATGCTCTTGGTCAGCGGGATGGTCGTTCCGGAAATAATAGCATTCGCATTTTCACTACCGGTATACGTATCGTCCGCAGCGAACGCTACGCTGCTCAAGCTCAGCACCATCGCGAATGCGAGGACAAGAGCGGCGATTTTCTTAATGTGTTTCATTTGTTTCTCTCCTTTCAAGAGGACTTTATCTTTTTATGGTCTAACGAAATAGAGTACCTGCTGCCCGGAGGCAGGAAACTTGGTGGGGCTGTACACTCTTTTTGGGAGTTGCTCGATATTACCCCTTATAGTGCGTTCAGTATAACACAGCTTCTATCTAAAAAACCATCAAAATTTTTATGAATTTGTGGTTTATTTGAATTTTATGGAAGCATTTTTTCATTTTGCGATAAAATTGGGTCAACCTGTACCATTGTATGGGAGGCATTGTGCCGGGAACGACTACAGCGTGTCCGTTTCACAGCCGACGGCGACGGTCGATCAGAACCGCTCCATCGGGAAGCCGACCGGAAAAGGTAGGCAGGGGAGGGAGTCCATCGAAGGAAACGAACGACACAGCCGCCGACCGGCGCCATGCGCGTGTTTGAATTCTCATTCTCTCACCGCCTTTCTGTCTGCTTTCGACTTTTTACTGGCCGCAGGTTCTTGGTGTGGTTACAGCATACAAAATTGCTGTATCTATAAAACCGTCAAAAACCAAATGAAGATTGCATATAACGTACATTTTTTCGTTTTCTGCTTGACGTCTCCGGCGCTGTGCGCTCGCGTTTTCTAATAAAGAAAGGTTTTCCATTCAGCTCCGTGCGAATCGGCATAAACGGGCAAACCCAGAAATCAGCCTTTTTTCTGTATCGGCGTCTCCCCGACAGCTTTTATTCGACGGCAGGAAACTTACGCCGGTGTTTGGAAAATCAGACGGGCTGCGTCATAAAAGACGCTAAGTACCTTTTTATACATATTGAATCATAGCACAACCCAATACGGAATGCAATGATTTATACTGAAAAAACGATTTATTTCACAGTTTCGTAAAATTCTATATATCCGAATTTTGCATATCGCGGTCCTTTTGCAAGACATAAAATTCAATTTATACTATTCCTTGCTTTTTTCTCATCGAACAATGTAAAACAGCGCAACTTTGCGGTACAGTTTTATGCAGAATCCGCTGCGTTATGATACGCGAATGGAAGGCGCGGTGTGCGGGTATATTGTGATATTTTTGTTACGGCTCTTGCATTTTTTGCATGTTGTGGTACGATAAAGAAAATGGCGCTGTATGGGCAAACAGCTTTGCAGCATCAGAAAAGAAAGGGTAGAGCAATGACGAAAATTGACATTTTCAGCGGATTTTTAGGCGCAGGCAAGACGACGCTGATCAAAAAACTGATCGCGGAAGCGTATGCGGGGCAGAAGATCGTGCTGATTGAAAACGAATTCGGCGAAATCGGCATCGACGGCGCGTTCCTGCAGGATGCGGGCATTCAGATCACGGAGATGAACTCCGGCTGCATCTGCTGCACGCTCGTCGGTGATTTTGCAAAGGCTTTGCAAAAGGTGCTTGTGGAATATGCGCCCGATCATATTCTGATCGAGCCGTCCGGCGTCGGCAAGCTGAGCGATGTAAAGGCGGCGATCGGCTCGGTGCTGAGCGACGATGTGCAGCTTGGCGGCTGCGTGACGGTGGTAGACGCGAAAAAGGCGAAGGTATACCATAAGAATTTCGGTGAATTTTTCAACGATCAGATCGAATCGGCGGGCTGCATCATTTTGAGCCGGACGCAGGATCTTTCGCAGGACAAGTTAGACGCGGCGCTGGCGCTTGTGCGTGAGCACAATGCGGACGCGGTGATCATTGCGGCGCCGTGGGATCAGCTGACCGGTGCGGCGATCTTAGAGGCGATGGAGCACAAAAACTCGCTCGACGCGGATCTGAAAAAGCTGGCCGAGGAGCACGAGCACGAGCATCATCATCACCATCATTACGATGAAAACGGCGTCTGCTCCTGCGGACATCATCATGATGACGACGATGACGACGAGGATGAAGACGAGCATGAGCATCACCATCATGAGGACGAGGATGAGGACGAGCACGAGCATCATCACCACCATCACGACCATGATGACGACGAGCACGAGCACGAACATCACCATCATCACCACCATGATCACGATGCGGACGAAATCTTTGTCAGCTGGGGCATGGAGACGATGCACCGGTTCACGGAGGACGAGCTCAAGGCGAAGCTTGCCAAGCTCGACGACGAAGCGGCTTACGGCACGGTACTGCGCGCCAAGGGCGTGGTTCCGGCGACGCAGGGCGAATGGCTGCATTTCGACCACGTACCCGGCGAAGTCGAGGTACGCAGAGGCGCGGCGGGCGTGATCGGGCGGCTGTGTGTGATCGGCTCGAAGCTGAACGAAGCGGCTTTGAAGGTTCTGTTCTCGGAGTAACGCGCTATGATGCTTCCTGTCTTTCTGTTCACGGGCTTTTTGGACGGGGGAAAGACCTCGTTCATTCAGTCGATGCTCGAGGACCCGGCGTTCAACGAGGGACAGCGAACGCTGCTGCTGCTCTGTGAGGACGGCGAGGAGGAGCTGAACCCGGACAAGTTTTCGATCAACAATGTGACGATTCAGCCGGTTGCCTCGCTTTCGGAGCTGAACCCGGAGCAAATGGGGAAGTGGCAGCGCAAATGTGCGGCGTCGCGGATCATCATTGAATACAACGGCATGTGGCAGATGAACGATTTATTCGACCGTCTGCCGGAAAACTGGGGTATTGCGCAGGAAACGATGCTGATCGACACGGAAACGATCCTTCCGTACAACGCGAACATGCGGCAGCTTGTGGTAGACAAGCTGAACACGGCGGAGCTTGTCGTATTCAACCGTGCGAAGAAGGACGTGGATAAGATGGAGCTGCACAAGCTCGTCCGCGGCGTTTCGCGCAGCGCGCAGATCGTGTACGAATATGACGACGGTACGTCCGAAGAGGACGATATCGAGGATCCGCTGCCGTTCGATATCAACGCCCCGGTCGTGGAAATCAAAGATGAGGACTACGCGCTGTTTTACCGCGATCTGGTCGAGGAAACGGACAAGTACATCGGCAAAACGGTGCGATTCAAGGCGCTGATCGCCAACAATCGCAAGCTGCCGAACGATACGTTCCTCGGCGGACGGCACATTATGACATGCTGCGAAGCCGATATCCGGTATTGTCCGCTTGTCTGCAAATGGGGCATGGCAAAATCGCTGCCGCACCAGACGTGGGACGTGATCCAAGGCAAGATTTCGGTCAAGTTCTCGAACATCTACGGCAAAAAAGGCCCGATCATGACGATCGAAAAGGTCGAAAGGGCCGAAAAGCCGGCACAGCCGGTTGCCACATTCTATTGATACGGTATATCAAAATACGCCCGTGCGCACAGCACGGGCGTATTTATGTTTCTTTTATTCGCCGTCGCCGACGATGGCCTGATAGATGGTTTCGAGGTCGTCGGGGGAGAAGTAGGAAATGACGATACGGCCTTTTTCCTCGGTGCCCTCCACGGAAACCTTGGTTTTCAGTTTGTTGCGCATTGCACGGATCGCGGCGCGAAATTCCGGGCTGTATTCCTGTTTGACCTTGGGCTTTTTCTCCCACGATGCAAACTGGAGCTCGTTTTCGAGGCGGCGCACCGACCAATCCTTTTCGACGGCTTTTTCCGCCAAGGCGCGCTGCTGCGCGGCGTCCGCGATCCCGGCGAGCATCTTGCCGTGACCGGCGGACAGCTTACCGGTCTTGATCATTTCCGCGACAGGCTTATCAAGGGAGAGCAGACGGAGCGCGTTTGCGATAGCCGGACGGCTCTTGCCGATGCGTGCGGAAACCTCCTCCTGCGTCAGATCGTGCTGCTCCATCAAAAGACGGATGGCGGCGGCTTCCTCAATCGGGTTCAGATTTTCGCGCTGAATATTTTCGACAAGCGCGACCTCCATGATGGCGTTCTCATCCATGTCGGATACGAGGACGGGGACGGTGGAGAGGCCGGCGATCCGTGCTGCACGGAAGCGGCGTTCACCGGCGATAATCGTATACCGGGTGCCGTTTTGCTTGACGATCAGCGGCTGTACGACGCCGTGACGCTTGATCGACGCGGCCAGCTCGTTCAGCTTTTCTTCATCAAACGTTTTGCGCGGCTGATCGGGGTTTGTGTCGATATCATACAGACTGACCTGCTCAATGGAGCCGGTTTGCTGTTCTTCGAGATCCAGTTCGTCCAGCAGTACGTCTAGCCCTCTGCCCAATGCTTTTTTCGCTGCCATTTATTTGCACTCCCTCTCTAAAAATTCATCGGCAAGCGCGTCATACGCCTTAGCCCCGATATTGCGCGGATCGTACATGCAGATCGGCAGACCGTGGGACGGCGCCTCGCTCATACGGATCGAACGGGGTATGATCGTGTCATACACCTTGCTCATAAAGTAATGCTTGACTTCCTCAACGACCTGCACGCAAAGGTTCATCCGGGCCGAGAACATTGTCAGCACAACGCCCTGAATATCCAGGTGCGTATTCAGCTTCCGGCGCACGATCTTAACCGTGCTCATGAGCTGCGAAAGACCCTCCAACGCGTAATATTCGCATTGGATCGGGACAAGAATCGAATCCGACGCCGTCAAAGCGTTCAGCGTCAAAAGACCGAGGGACGGAGGACAGTCGATAAAGATAAAGTCATAATCTTCGCGCAATGCTTCGATCACCTTTTTCATTCGATATTCTCTCTGCTTCATCGAAACGAGTACGACCTCCGCACCGGCAAGCTCGATTTGCGAAGGAAGTACGAACAGCGTCTCGATCTTTGTCGGCTGTACAGCCTCTTTTGGATTCTCCTCCTCGATCAATACATCATAGATCGAAAGCATATCCTCCTTGCGCTCAATACCGAGACCGCTTGTTGCATTGCCCTGCGGATCGAGGTCGATCAACAACACCTTTTTCCCTTTCATTGCCACCGCTGCCGAAAGATTGATTGCCGTTGTCGTTTTGCCGACGCCGCCTTTTTGGTTTGTGATGGAAATAACCTTTGCCATAAAACCTCTTTTTCCGCGCCTGTTTTGCGCCCTGATTTACAACGAACGCGCTACGTTCGCCTTTGTCGCGTCTCATTATAATAGAACCGTCATAAAAAAACAATGTTTCGACGGAAACTTTTACCTCATTTCAAAGGTTGTTTCACGTGAAACATTGCAGTTGGTCTTTTCTTGGGACAAGTCAAATCAATTCAAAGACTCGCGCAAAAACGGCATACTCATACAACGGGGGCCGCCACGTCCGCGGGAAAGCTCTGCGGACGGTACCTCATGCACTTTGATGCCGTTATCCCGCAAAATCCGATTCGTAACGTAGTTACGCATATAGGTAATCACTTCGCCGGGTGCGACGCAAAGCGTATTGGCGCCGTCGTTCCATTGCTCACGGGCGGCGTCGATCATGCTTGCGCCGCCGCATTCGATGAACTGTACCTTCTCGCAATGCAGCGCTTCGGCAAAGACTTCCGTAATACCGCGCTGTTCTTCTTTAATTTTGACGCGGTTATCGACCTTTGTTAAGGTAAAACAGCGCAGCGCCTTCAAAATATTAGGATGCACTACGAATTTGTCACGGTCCACCATTGTCATGACGGTATCCAAATGCATAAAGGCGCGGGATTTCGGAATATCTACGGCGATTACCTGCTTAATATCCGAACGATCTCCGATCAGACGATTTGCCATCAATTCAATCGCCTGCGGACTTGTGCGCTGCGATATGCCGATGCAAAGCGTGTCGCCGGACAGGACTAAACAGTCGCCGCCTTCGATGGAATGAATATCGGTACGCTCATGACATTTCTTCACCCACTTATAAACAGGATGATATTTGAAAATATACTTATAGAAAAGCGTCTCTCTTGCTCTGACGACGTTTGCCATCGTCGAGATCATAACGCCTTGGTCAATGCAGGAGAACGGATCACGCGTAAAATACAGATTCGGCATCGGATCGACACAGAACGGATAGTTCTCGTCGATATAGTCGATCAGATGGATCTTATCCGATTTTGGCAGGTCGCTTTTTCTTACACCGCAGGCCATTGTGGTAATCAGCTGCTCCAGTGGCAGGGAGGCAAGGTAGGCAGATACCGCACGCTCCGTATGCTCAGCTTGCATATTCGCTTCGTGCAGATACTCCCAGACCAGTTCTTCACGCGCATTGCCCGCCTCGATAGCTTCCTTCAGAAGCTGATTCAGATACAGGACTTCGACACCGCAGCTTTTCAGCGTTTCCGCAAAGGCGTCATGCTCCTGCTGCGCAGTGACAAGGTAGGGGATATCGTCGAAAAGCTGCCGCGCAAGATAATCCGGCATTAAATTTTCAAGCTCTTTTCCGGGCCGGTGCAGCAGAACTTTTTTCAGCTTGCCGACTTCGGACCGAACACAAATCGGAGACTGCATGTTTTTCCTCCTTATAAGATACGTCGCCCTTCCAATGCTTTTGCAAGCGTTACTTCATCGGTATATTCCAAATTGCCGCCGATCGGCACACCATGCGCAATGCGTGTGACCGTAATGCCTTTCGCCTTCAGCAGCTTCGCAATATAAACCGCCGTTGCTTCGCCCTCGACATCCGTGTTCGTCGCAATAATGACTTCCTGTACCGCTTCATTGCAGCGCTCCATCAATTCATTGATGCGAAGCTGTGCCGGGCCGATACCGTTCATCGGAGACAACGACCCGTTCAAAACATGGTACCGTCCGTTAAACTCGCGCGTCTTTTCCATAGCCATCACGTCCTTCGGATCTGACACAACGCAAAGCACGGCATCCGTCCGGTTCGGATCGGCGCAAAGTTCACATTTTTCCAAATCGGTATAGTTGCCGCAAAGAGGACAGGGATGAACATTTTTACGCGCTTCGATGATCGCATCCGCAAGCTCCAAAGCCTGCTCCTCGGGAACGCTTAACAAAAAATAGGCAAACCGCTGCGCGGTTTTCCGTCCGACGCCGGGCATCCGCGCCAGCTGCGTCGTCAGTTTGTCGATGGAAGCAATTGCCATATCAGAAGCCTAAATTCATACCGCCGGTCAGCTTGCCCATTTCGCGCTCGACCGTTTCGCTCGCTTCCTTGATAGCGGCATTGACGCCCGCCACAATCAGATCCTGCAGCATTTCAATATCACTCGGATCGACGACTGCCGGATCCAAAGTGATGGACTTCAATTCCTTTGTACCATAAACCGTCACAGATACCATACCGCCTCCGGCCTGCGCGGTAAATTCCGCCGCATTCAGCTCCGCCTGCTTCTTTTGCATATCCTGCTGCATCTTCTGTGCCTGCCGCATCAGCTGCTGCATATTGCCGCCGCCCATCGGGAATCCGCCTCTTGCCATATTGTTTTCTCCTTTATTGCTTATTATTCTTCTATTTTCAATACATTGCCGAACAGCTCTTTTAATTTCTGTTCGGATTCATTCAGTCTTTCCGCCCGAAACAAAACCGTCGCCTCCGGATATATTTCGTGCAGACAGGATGCAATCACGTTCATATTGATCGACGCATTGCACATATTCATTTTCGTTTCCGCGTTGGTCGGAAACTCTACGATCAGCGTATTATCCTGCCAGGCCACGCCGCTGCCCTCCCGCGCAAGATAATACACCATGGGATTTTTGACCTTGATCTTGTTCAATACCTGCTGCCAGATCGTATCCGCTTCGCCGGTTGTCTTGATCGGCGCGGATTTGATCGGTTCAGGCGTATTTTCAGCTTTTGCATGATCGGATTCCGCCTTTTTCTCCGTCTGCGGAAGCTTTTCTTTTGCTGCCGCAGAAAATGTTTCACGGGAAACATTTTCTGTCGGTGCTTCTTCCTCCCACGGCGGAACATCCTCCGGCGGCGGCTCCGGGATATAATCATCTTCGCTCACAGAGGAAGAATTTGACGAAGCCGATGAAAAACGGATCGGTTCCGCAGCGCTTTGCGAAGGTGTTTCGGTATTGATAGATACGTTGGATACCTTTACGCCGTTTTGTTCCAGCTGCGCAATTCTGGCTTCTAGCGCCTCCACGGAATGTTCATCCACAGGGCGGCATGCACGCACAAGCGTGGATTCGAGCAGAATCCGCGGCGCAGGAAAATACCGCAGGTTAGATTGTGCGGAGAGCAGCTTTTCCATCGCATACAAAATCTGTGTTTCGCTCGCGCCCTTGGCCTGCTTGAGCAGCTGTGCCATCTGATCGTCGGTCACATCTAACAGATCGGTGCAGTCGCCGCATGTTTTGGCAAGCAAAAGACTTCTCAGATGCGCGTTCAGATCATTGGTAAAAACGGATAAATCGCGCCCGTTGCGAACGATCTCGTTCACGATCTCCATACACTTTGCCGCATCGCCTGCAAAAATGGCGCCGGATAACGCAAACAGCGTTTCCTGTCCGACGCTGCCGAGCGTATCGAGTACATCCTGTTTTGTGACGTTACTGCCGCAGAAGGAAAGACATTGATCGGCAAGCGACAGCGCATCACGCATACCGCCGTCCGCCGCGCGCGCGATCAACCGCAGTCCGTCCGGTTCCATCGTGGCGCCTACGCTTTTGAGTACCGTTTGCAGCCGTGCAATGATATGTGCAATCGTCAAGCGGTGAAAGTCGAACCGCTGACAGCGGGAAATGATCGTCGCCGGGAGCTTTTGCGGCTCGGTCGTCGCCAGAATGAACAAGACATGCGCAGGCGGTTCCTCAAGCGTTTTCAGCAGCGCATTGAACGCCGCAGTCGAAAGCATGTGAACCTCGTCGATGATAAAAACACGATAGCGAAGCTGCAGCGGCGCAAACTGCGCCTGATCAATCAGCTCGCGGACGTTATCGACGCCGTTGTTGGATGCCGCATCGATTTCGATGATATCGGCGGTGCCTTCTTTGGCGATCCGGCAGGCTTCACATTCGCCGCACGGTTCGCCGTCATGCGGGGAAAGGCAGTTGACCGCGCGCGCCAATATCTTTGCCGAGCTGGTTTTGCCAGTGCCGCGCGAGCCGCAGAACAGATAAGCATGAGAAAAATTCTGTTCCCGTACCTGATTTTTCAATATTGTCGTGACATGATCCTGCCCGATCACCTCTGAAAAATCGCGGGGACGATATTCCCGATACAATGCCCTTTTGCTCATGGCGCGCTTCCTTTACCCGATAGATAGATTCAGTATAGCATAGTTTTTGCTTCTTCACAACTTTATTTTTTTATAAAGACAATGTCGCTTTCTTCTATATGCCTGTACCGTCCTTTTGATGGGTTCACACAGGCTTTTCCTTATCCCATATATGCACCCTGAACGCCGGAAAATGCCTTTTTGGGTCTTTATAGACCAAGAGGCACGGAAATTTTCCTTTCCTTTTTCCCGCATTTCTGTTAAAATCATTCTGTCACAATATGCATTATGGAGTATTACATATATGGAAGAATACAAGCAGCTTTGGACGGAAGCCATGGAACACGTCCGATCGTCCATTCCAGATCTCAGCTACCGGCGATGGATCGAGCCTTTAAAGCCTGTCGTCATTGAGCATTCGATTTTCGTGATCGAAGCGCCCGATGAAATCACCAAATCCACCGTATCAAAATTTTATCTCGATGCGGTTCGACAGGCCGTGCAAACCGCCGACCCATCCCTGATCGATGTCATGCTGATCCTTCCCGCGCAGCGCGAAGGCTTTTTGAACATGGCGCAGGAGCCGAAGGAGCGTCCGGCGCTGATGCTGAATCCGAAATATACATTCGATACGTTCGTCGTCGGCAAATCCAACAACTTTGCCCACGCGGCGGCAGCGGCCGTTGCCGAGGAACCGGGCAAATCCTATAATCCGCTGTTTATCTACGGCGGCGTGGGACTCGGCAAAACGCATCTGATGCACGCCATCGGTCATGAAATGCTGCGCCGCGACGCGTCCGCCCGCATTGTGTATGTGACGAGCGAGATGTTTACGAACGATCTGATCGAAGCCCTTCGCCTCGGTAAAAATGTCGAATTCCGGCAGAAATACCGCAACGTAGATCTGTTGATGATCGATGACGTGCAGTTTATCGCCAATAAGCAGTCCGTGCAGGAGGAGTTTTTCAACACCTTCAACGCGCTGCATAATCTCGGCAAGCAAATCGTCATCAGCTCCGACCGTCCGCCAAAGGAGATCAAGCCGCTGGAAGAGCGTCTTTCCTCGCGCTTTGAATGGGGTCTTGTGGCGGACATTCAGCCGCCGGATCGGGAAACGCGTATTGCTATTTTGAAAAACCGCGCGCAGCTCGAGCACGTCGATATCGACGATGAAATCATTTTGTTTATCGCAGAGCATATCCAAAACAATATCCGTCAGCTTGAGGGCAGCCTGACGCGCGTAATCGCATTTTCAAGGCTCAAAAACGTGCCTATTACGCTGTCGCTTGCGCAGGAGGCGCTGCACGATCTGCTGCCGGACGAAAAAAAGGTCGCCATCACGCCGGATCGCATTAAAGAAGCGGTTGCATCGTATTATTCGGTGACGGTGGAGCTTCTGATGTCGCAGCGGCGGGATAAGGAGGTCGTGCTTCCGCGCCAGGTCGCTATGTACCTGTGTCAGCAAAAGCTGAGCCTGCCGTATAAAAAGATCGCGCAGCTGTTCGACCGCGGGGATCATACGACGGCGATTTCCGCCTGCAAAAAGGTCGCTGCCATGGCGGCGGAGGATTCTTCCTTTGCGGATCAGCTCAAAAATATCGAAAGCCGCCTGATGAGCAACTAAATAAGAATGTTCACTTATCCACCGTATGTGGATTTGAAAAGTGGATAAATTTTGGATCTTGTGGCTTGTGCGGACAAGGTGGAAAACCCTCCCGGCTTTCCCACAGGGTTATCCCCCGGTTTATCACCGCAAAAAGGGCGATAAAGTCGGGTCAAAAACAGGTTTTCAACGGTTTCCACACCACCTACTACTATTACTACTGAAATAATCTATCTATATATGGTTGTACACAGCGGAAAGGATGGCAAATATGAAGTTTTCTGTGGATGCAAACGAACTGCAAAACGGTATTTTTTCGGTCATTAAGGCGCTGCCGCTCCGTTCGGCCATGCCGGTGCTCGACGGTATCCTGATGGAAGCGACAAAGAAGGGTCTGCATCTGGCCTGTTCCGATCTGATGTTCCAAAAGGAATGTCTGCTCGACGCTTCTATTGAAGAGGAAGGGGCCTGCGTCGTAAAGGGCAAGTTTTTTGCCGAGGTTTTGCGCAAGCTGCCGGAGGGTCGTGTGGAGTTTACCTTGGAGGGACAGGTGCTGCATATCAAGTGCGGCCGCGTGCGGCAGCGGATGCAGTGCATCGAGTATGATGAATTCCCTCTGATGAAGGTCAAGGGCGATATCTACGATCTGAAAATCCCGAAGGATACGTTCAAGAACATGGTCGAGCACACGGTGTTTGCCGTTTCACAGGACGATTCCCGCCCGGTGCTGACCGGTACGCTGCTGGAGGTCACCGAGGATACGCTGTCGCTTGTTGCAACCGACTCGTTCCAGTTTGCCATGACGAAATTCCGCTCCGAAACGGCGATGCAACCGCGCAGCACGATCGTGCAGGGCAAGGTGCTTTCCGAAATCGGCAAAATGGCCGAGGAAGCGGATGAAACGGTGACGCTGTCGCTGACAAACACGCATATTACGGTGTCGGTTGGCGTCACGCGGCTGACCGCGCGCCTGCTCGACGGCAACTATATCGACTATAAGCGTATTCTGCCGAAGGACTGCAAGACGCGCGTGCTCGTCAACGTTTCGATTCTGGCCGAAATGATCGACCGTGCGCAGCTGATCTCGCGCGAGGGCAACAACAGCATCCAGTTCAAGTTTGAGGACAATACGATGCAGCTGAAGGCGGAAAGCTATCTCGGCAGAGTGGAGGACGAAGCCGAGGTACAGATCGTCGGCGATCCGATTGAAATTGCCTTCAATCCGAAGTATTTCATCAATGTTTTGCGCAACATTACCGATGAAACCGTGTATCTGGAATTCAACAGCGCGATTAGCCCGTGCGTGCTGCGCCCCGTGCAGGGCGATGCGTACCTGTATCTGATCGTGCCGATGCGTGTGTATTAAAAAAACATAAGGAAGGGAGAAACGGAATGAAAGGAAGAAGCTTTTTAACGCTGTTGGATTATACACCGGACGAGATTCGAAAGCTGCTGGATCTGGCCGCCAAGGTCAAAGAGGAAAAGAAAAACGGCGTCTTTCCGGAACGATTGAAGCATAAAAACATCGTGCTGCTGTTTGAAAAAACGAGCACGCGTACCCGCTGCGCGTTTGAAACCGCAGGGTATGACGAGGGCGCGCGCGTCACGTTTTTGTCCAACTCGCAGATGGGCAAGAAGGAATCGCTGGAGGATACCGCAAAGGTGCTCGGCCGGTTCTATGACGGCATCGAATTTCGCGGCTTCAAGCAGGAAACCGTCGAGCTTTTGGCCAAATACAGCGGCGTTCCGGTATGGAACGGCTTGACCGATCTGTACCATCCGACCCAGGTGCTTGCCGATCTTTTGACAATAAAAGAGCATGTCAAAAAGCCGTTGAACGAGGTGAAATTTGTTTTCGTCGGCGACGCGCGAAACAATATGGGCAATTCTCTGATGATCGGCTGCGCCAAGATGGGCATGCACTTTACCGCGCTTGCGCCCAAAAGCCTGTTCCCGTCCGAGGAGCTGGTGGAGAAAATGCGCGCGCTTTGCAAAACCACCGGCGGTACGATCACGCTGTCCGATCAGCTTGAAGCTGTCGAGGGGGCGGACGTGATTTATACGGACGTTTGGGTGTCGATGGGCGAGGAGGACCAGTATCCTGCAAGGATCGCGCTCCTGTCGCCGTATAAGGTAGACGCCTCGCTGATGGCGCGCACGCACAACCCGGATGTGAAGTTTATGCATTGTCTGCCGTCGTTCCACGATCTGGAAACGACCGTCGGCAAGTCGGTCTACGAAACCTACGGCCTCAAGGAAATGGAGGTTTCCGACGAAGTCTTCCGCAGCAATGCATCCATTGTCTTTGATGAAGCCGAAAATCGTATGCATACGATCAAGGCCGTCATGCTTGCGACGATGACGGATATTTTGGACTGAGTAGTTTAATTAAGGCAGCAGCTTCAATCCCAATACGATCATGACTGCGCCGAGTATACAACAGAATACCCAAAACGGCACACAGCAAAGCAACAGCAGCAGCCCGACGGCGACAAGCCCAATGGCGGCTGCTTTTTGTATGGGAAAGGAAGGACGGCAGGAACGCATACAAAATCTCCTTTTTTCTTTATCGTATGCCCTTTATGCAAAAATTGTGATATGAAAGGCGCCGCACCCAAATGTAAGAGAAGATCATACTATACAGCATCACAAACAAACGGAGGAAATCATGGAATCCGCTTTATTGACATTACGCGATGTCTCGTTGTCTTACTTCACCGAGCGTGAGCAGACGCAGGCAATCGCGGGTTTGCATATGCAAATACAAAGAGGAGAGTTTGCGGCGATCGTCGGCCCGTCCGGGTGCGGCAAAACAAGCCTGCTTTCTTTGATCATGGGTTTGCACGACGCGCAAAGCGGCACCGTATCGTTCGACCGTGAGGGCGTCCGGATCGGTTATATGCTGCAAAAGGATCATCTTTTGGAATGGCGCACGGTTGAAAAGAATGTGCTGCTCGGCCTGGAGGTGCAGCACCGGCTAAATGAACAATCCAAGGCGCACGCGATCCGGCTTTTGGAGCAATACGGCCTCGGTCCGTTTTTGCAGTATTATCCGGCGCAGCTGTCGGGCGGGATGCGGCAAAAGGTCGCGCTGATCCGCACGCTGGCACTGGACCCGGAGCTGCTGCTGCTCGACGAGCCGTTTTCGGCGCTCGATTATCAGACGCGCCTGCAGCTCGGCGACGAGGTCTATCGCATCATCCGCGAACAGAACAAGACGGCTATTTTGGTGACGCACGATATCTCGGAAGCCGTTGCGATGGCAGATCGCGTGATCGTATTTACCAAGCGGCCGTCCCGCGTGAAAACCGAGATACAGACCGGCTTTGATCCGGCGCTGTCGCCGCTCGAACGACGCCGGATGCCGGCGTTTATGCCGCTGTATGACAGCGTATGGAAGGAGATCGACCGATGAACGACGCCTATTCTGTATATTTACGAAAGCAAAAGCGAAAAAAACGCCTGATCACAGGCGGGCAGATCGGCGTGCTTGTGGGATTTTTCGGCTTGTGGGAGCTTGGCGCTTCCCTTGGCTGGTTCGATCCGTTCATTTTATCGAGTCCGTCGCGCGTGTGGGCGACGGCGGTGCGGTTATACGAAAGCGGCGAGCTGTGGCTGCACATCGGTGCAACGCTGTATGAAACGGTTTTAGGCTTTCTGCTCGGCACGGCGCTCGGTACGCTGCTGGCTGTGGTGCTGTGGTGGCTGCCTGCGCTGCATCGGATTTTGGATCCTTACTTAGTCGTATTGAATGCGCTGCCGAAAATCGCGCTCGGCCCAGTGCTGATCGTTTGGATCGGCGCGGGCATGGCTTCCATCATTGTGATGGGCGTGCTCGTGTCGCTGATCGTCACAACCGTGACCGTGCTGAACGGCTTTACCAAGACGACCGATGAAAAACAGCTTTTGATGCGCACGCTCGGCGCGACCAAAACGCAAATTTTCTGCAAGGTCGTGCTGCCGGCGGGCTTGAATGATATGATCGCCGCGCTGAAAATCTCGGTCGGCATGACGTGGGTGGGTGTAATCGTCGGCGAATACCTTGTCAGCAAGGCGGGGCTCGGCTATCTGATCGTATACGGCGGGCAGGTGTTTAAGCTCGATCTGGTCATGGCAAGCGTCGTGATCCTGTGCATCCTTGCCGCGCTGATGTACGAAGCCGTTGCGCTGCTCGAAAGAAAATTGACCCACCGGTAAGAAAAATCCGTCGCTGCAGCGAGACAACGACGGATTTTTTTATCTATTTTGGAGTGTTTCGATTCGTTTTTCCCATGCGGTAGGCTCCGGCCAAAGCGTGCCGTCCGGGTCGAAGCCCATACGGATGGCGCGGCTGTAATAGGTCAGCTTGGCAAGCAGGTGCGGGTAGGCAAGGTATTCATCCTGCAGCTCGTCGGCCAGCAGCGTTCCCAGCAGCACCGCGCGATCCTCGGTCGGGTACGTTTTGGCGTATTTCATCAGATAATATACGCGGTCGGTTCTGCCTTTTTTGAGGTATGTTTTGTCCGAAAGCGTATAGGTATCGGAACCGGAAAGCTCATAGGAGTTTCCTTTGCCGTCTACGTACGCATAGTAGTATTGAAAATCGGACGGGTTCAGCGTATTCCAGCTGTTTTCTCCCCATACATCGACGGGAAGCGACAGAGAATCCAGTTTGCCGTCGATCATGTGCGCGATTTCGTGAAACAGCGTGTAGCGCACCTCCGAAAGGTAGGCGACATCGAGCATGATCAGCCGCCATTGTCCGAGCGTACCGGTTACGGCGGCCGGATAATCGAGCGATCCGCTGCTCAAGGAACGGATCGTGCCGCAAATTTCCAATACGATCCCGTCAAGATGGTTCTCACACAGAATCTCAAAAAAGTGCGGCGGGTACTCAGCCAGTACGGCTTCGATCTGCGTCAGCACCTCGTCCAGCCGAACGGGATCGCTTTCCGCGCTTGTGAGGGGAAAAAGATCGGCCTTATGGGTGTACAGACAAAGCTGCGCGTCGCGTCCGAGCAGCACGGTTACGCCGTATTGATCTTGGATGCGTCGAACTCTTTCCGCGAAGACGCCGTAATCCGGTTCGGGAGCAGGCAGCGGCGAAAACAGCGGTTCACTGTAGGTCATGCCGGACAATGGTTCTGTCTCGGCGGCGGCAAGGCTTGTCAGCAGCAGACCGACCGTTTCATTGTCGATCTGAACATGCGTCAGCACATAGCTTCCGTCCGTTGCGTCGCAATAGGTTTTCGGGAAAAGAAACGCGCTCTCGGCTTCGCCTGTTTCGGCCCATTTCGCTTCGACAAGCGATGTATACCGCTCGTTTTGATACAGCGCCGCCATGGAAAGGGTCGAAACCGAGGTATGCACCGGATCGAAATAGCGAAGGGTATAGTTGTTGTCGTACGATTCGACCAAAAACCCGTTTTGAACGGGGATAACGGAAGGATAATACTCCGTTTTCGTCCATTCGGCGGCGAAGATTTCGGAAGAATCAAAATTATCCGCCTTTTTGAGCGTAATGCACGATTTTTCGCCTTCTGTTTCGCTCCAATCGTTTGTGTAAGAGAGCGTGGAAAGACCGTGCTCGCTTTCGCAAAGGTACACATCCCGCGGTGCACAGCCGATAAATTCGCCTGTCGTCAGATCGACGGCGACGGTTTTTCGTTCAAAATCACGATTGTCGGTCACATGAAAGACGCCTGTATGACCGTCTTCGGAAACGGAAAGCAGCTCGGGATAGGAGTAGTGGTAGTCAAATTGGAAAAGCGGCTTTTCTTCGCCGTCAAAGCCGATGGAATACAGCGTATTTTGCATGCCGTCCAGCGCGATCGCGCCGCCCGCAAAGCCGAAGCAGCCGTAAAGATAGAAATTCCGGTCGGTCACATTCTTCCGCGTGCGGTGCTTGCCGTCCGGCGTGAACAGATACAGCGTCTGCGTTTGCCCGTCCAAAAACAGCGGCGGGGTCATGGAAAAGCATTGCATCTGATCGGTATACAGCAGCGGTTCGGGCAGAAGATCGGTATACAGCTCGGTTTCGACGCCGGTGGAAAGGTTGAAGCGGTGCAAAAAAAGCATATCAAGGTTGCTGCTTGCGTATAAAACCGTCAGCTCATCCTTGTCCGAAAAGCCGGCATGCAAAAGCGTCTTGCCGTCCCTTTGCAGCAGCGGCAGAATATCGTAAACGGCTTCCGTTTCGGAGAGCTGATACGGCGCAAGCGAAAAAGGCGGCGGCTCCGGCGTCGGGGACGGCGTGGGATATTCGATTTGGACCGTAAGCACCGGCGGCCGTTCGGTCGGCGCGGGAAAGGACTGCGGCTGCAAAATGGGGTCGCTTTTCGTGCAGGCGACCAAAAGACAGCTTAACAGCAGCAACGCAAAACAAATTTTCCGCTTGGATGGATGCATCGCATTTCTCCCTTCCTTATCGGATGCAGTATAGCATATTCACGGCACAGCCGCAACCCTCCGGGTTTTTTCGCGCCGATTTACGGGAAAGCCTTTCCAAAATACAAAAGATGCGATATAATACGCCCAAAGGGAGGGTAATCATATGCCTGTTATCATTGTATGTGTGATTTTGATTTTGTTATGCGCTCTGTATCTGTTTATGATCGCCGGCAAAAAGCCGGAGGAGCGTTTGGCCGCGCCGTTTCGGAATCTGCAATGCGCGCACCGCGGCTTTTATGAAAAGGATCAGTCCGTGCCGGAGAATACGCTGCGCGCGTTTGAACGCGCCGTCGAGAATGACTACGGCGTGGAACTCGATGTGCAACTGACCATGGACGGCAAGGTCGTTGTGTTCCACGACGATGATGTGGATCGTGAAACGACGTTTAAGGGCCGTGTGGACAGTTATACCTTAAAGGAGCTACAGTCCATGTCCCTGTTCGGTACGCACGGCAATAAGCTCGGCATTCCGCTGTTTACCGACGTGATGGCGGTGCTGGACGGCAAAAGCCCGACGATCGTGGAGCTGAAATCGACCGAAAACTATGTAGAGCTTTGCGAAAAGACGCTTGCCATTCTGCGCACCTGCGAAGGCCCGTTCTGCGTGGAGAGCTTTGACTATCGCATCGTGCAATGGTTCCGCAAGAACGCGCCGGATCTGATGCGCGGACAGCTCACCGAATCCTATGCGGGCTGGCGCAAGGCCTGCAGCCCGATCAAGGCGTTTGCCATGTCGCATCTTTGGACGAATGTTTTGACGCGTCCGGACTTTATCGCCTACGGCGGCTCCATGAAGCGGCCTTTGGCATGGCATCTTGCCAAATGGCGCGGTACGATGCTCGTCTACTGGACGGAGGAACCGCAGGACGATCATAAGACGCTGCAAAAGTGGTATGACAATCTGATCTTCCAATATTTCAAACCCGCCAGAAACTATACAAAATAACCGAAAGGATCATAGCGCATGAGTATTCAGGTATCGGACGGCGTTTTTCGTCTGCACACGGCGGAAACGACGTACCTGTTCCGCACCACCGCGTTCGGCCATCTTGAATCGCTGCATTACGGGCGGCGTGTGGAGGACGCGGATGTGGAGTCCCTTCGCTACAAGCACGAAATCCCGCACGGCAGTACCGTTCTGTATGACGAAAAGGCCGATCCGAGCTATTGCCTTGAGGAGCTGCCGCTCGAATGGTCGGGCGTCGGCAAGGGCGATTTTCGGGTGACGCCGATGGAGCTGCGCCTGCCGGACGGCAGCTTCACCTGTGACTTTGTCTATGATTCCCACCGGATCGAGAGCGGTATCGTTAAAATGGACACGCTGCCGCAGAGCGCGGGGATCGGCGCCGAAACGCTGCTCGTTACGCTGAAGGACAAGGCATTTACCGTCTATCTCGATCTCTATTACACGGTATACGAAGCGGAGAACGTGATCACGCGCCGCGCTGTGCTGCGCAATGCGGAGCAGACGCCGGTTTTACTGAAACGGCTCATGAGCTATTCGCTCGATCTGCCCGACCGCGGCTATACGGTGGCGACGCTGTCCGGCGGATGGATCAACGAAGCGAACGTGATTGAGCGTAAATTGGAGACGGGGATGCTCGTCAACGAAAGCACGAGCTTTTCACAGCATCGGCACAACCCCGCCGTCGCGCTTCTGTCGCGCGGGGCGACGGAGGACAACGGCCTGGTGTACGGCTTCAATCTTGTCTACGGCGGCAACCATCAGACCTCGGTGGAGCTGAGTCCGACGGGACTGGTGCGCATCACGGGCGGCATCAATCCCTACTGCTTCCTGTGGGAGCTGCAGCCGGGAGAGAAATTTGAAACGCCGGAAGCCGTGATGACCTGCTCGCTCGGCGGCAAAAACGGCATGTCGCAGAACTTTCATGCGTTCGTGCAAAAGCAGATCGTCCGCGGGGACTGGCAGAACAAAGAACGCCCGATCCTGATCAACAACTGGGAAGCGAATTTTTTTCAATTTCGGCAGAACTCGCTCTTGCGCTTGGCCAAACGCGGTAAGCGTTTAGGCTGTGAGCTGTTCGTGCTGGACGACGGCTGGTTCGGTGCGCGCAACACCGATACGGCGGGCCTCGGCGATTATACGGTCAACCGGAAAAAGCTGCCGGATGGCTTGGATGGGCTCGGCAAGCGAGTCAACGGTCTCGGCCTTTCGTTCGGGCTTTGGTTCGAGCCGGAGAACGTCAACGACGATTCCGACCTGTACCGTGCGCATCCGGACTGGGCGATCCAGCGTCCGAACCGGACGCCCGCGCTCGGACGGCACCAAAAGATTCTGAATCTTGCGCTGCCGGCGGTGCGCAATTACATCGTGGAAAACGTGTCGCACATCCTCGATACCTGCCCGATTGCGTATGTGAAGTGGGACATGAACCGCAAAGTCAGCGATTTTGAGGACGGCGCGTTTCTGCATCGCTACATGATCGGCTATTATGAGGTGCTGTCCCGCATCTTCCGGCCGCGGCCGCAGATTCTGCTGGAGGGCTGCGCGTCGGGCGGAGGCCGGTTTGATCTCGGACACCTATGTTTTGCGCAGCAGATCTGGGCGTCGGACGACACCGATCCCATCGAACGGCTTCGGATCCAGGGCGGGCTTTCGCTGTTCTATCCGGTTTCGACGATGGGCGCGCACGTTTCGATGGCGCCGCATCAGCAGACGCTGCGGCATACGCCGCTGTTCACGCGGTTTGCGGTCGCGGCGTTCGGCGCATTCGGATTGGAGCTCGACCCGATGGATTTAACGCCGATCGATCGAAAGGTTTTGACCTCGATGCTGTCGGAGTACCGGAAGATCCGAAAGACCTGCCAGTTCGGCACGTTTACGCGCGTGGACACCGGCAATCCGCATATCATCCAATGGCAGGCGCAGTCCGAAACGCAGACGGTCATTCTGCGGGCCAAGACGCTGACAAAGGCGGCGCAGGTAAACGATCTGCTGACCGTGACCGGGCTCGATCCACATAAAACCTATACATGCCGCGAGATACAAAATCCGCTGTTCGTTGCAGGCTTCGGCACGCTGTTAAAGCACATTCTGCCGGTCAAGATCCGTTCGTACAGTCATATTTTGCTGGCGGCGAATAAACGCCTGAAGATGGACGATTATGCCGAGCAGTATCGCGCGTCCGGCGCGCAGCTGATGGCCGGGGTGCAGCTGCACCGTTCGTTCATCGGTACCGGCTATTCCGAAAAAATGCACATGCAGGGCGATGATTCGGCCATGCTGTTTGTGATCACGGAGGATTCATGAAAAACACGGCAAAGCCCAAGCGAAGCAAAGTCGCTGTCATTATCATTCTTATTCTTGTTGCGCTGCTGGCCGCAGGCGGCGGCATTGCCGGTTTTTTGGCCGGTTCGGCGCAAAAGACGTATGAAGCCGCTTTGACCGCTTTGGACGGCGGCTTTGCGGCGCTGTCCGCAGGCGACGAGGCCATCGAAAAGCTGCAAGGCAATCCGTTCGGCGCGGGCAGGATCGAGGCGATTCGCGCGCGGCAGACCGAAATCACCGCTGCTGAGATCCAGCGGCTGATCGACGCGGACGAGCTGGACAGCGCGGAAGCAATATTGAACGGCGCGACCGTCCCGGAAAAGGAGACTTTTGCGAATGCGATTGCCGTGCGGCGCCAGGAAATTGCCGACGCCGACGCTTACGCGGCGGCAGACGCCCTCGAAGCGAGCGGCGACGAGATCGGTGCGCTGACGGCGTTTGTCGCGCTCGGCTCGTATGCGGACGCGGCGCAGCGTGCCGCAGCGATTCAGATGCGGCTCGACTATGCAAATGCGGAAGCCGTGTTCACCGGAGAGAATTATGAAGAGGGGATCGCGGCCTTGCGCGCCTTGGGCACGGCGCAGGGCGATGAAGCGGCGGATCGGCTCGAAGCGACGTACCTTGCGGTGCTTGCCGAGCAAAAGGAAGCGCTGCGGCTCTCCATCATCGAAGCGGCGCAGGGAAAGCTCAAGGCAGGGCTTTGGTATACCGCAGGTTTTGCGGATGCGCCGATGCTTTCGGGCGACGCGCGCTATCCCGCGGCTCCCCGGCAGGCCGATGCGGTTTTTTCGGGATTTGCCGGCGTATTTTGGATTAAGGACGGAAGCATAGTCGGGTATAACGATGCGTTCGGCGGCAGAGACAAGCTCGAAGCCATGACCGATATCAAGACCATGGCCGTCGGGTTGAATCATGCGGTCGTGGTGCATCAAAACGGACGCGTGGAGGGGATCGGCTGCAACGTTGCCGGTCAAATTGAATTCGGGCGGCTGAACCATATCGAATCGGCTGCGGCGGGCGCATGGCATACTGTCGTGCTGCAGCAAAGCGGGCATGTCGATGCGGTCGGAAGCAACGACCGCGGGCAATGCGACGTGCAGAGCTGGAACGACGTAACGGCGATTGCGGCTGGACTTTGGCACACGGTCGCGCTGAAAAATGACGGTACGGTTCTGGCGACGGGCGACAATACCTACAGGCAATGCGACGTGCAGGACTGGACGGATATCATCGCCATCGACTGCGGCGCCTGTACGACCGTCGGACTGCGGAAGGACGGCACGGTCGTCTTTGCGGGCGACAACGCGGCGGGGCAGGGCAACGTTTCGGACTGGACCGAGATCGCGGCTGTCGCGGCGGGCGCCTACCACACGGCGGCGGTGCGGCTCGACGGCACCGTGCTGTATGCGGGCATCGACACCTGCGGGCAGACGGCGTTTGCCGATAAGCTGTTTACAAACGAATGGGTCTGTGAAACGGCGTGTGAAAGCCATATCATGGCCGACGGCGTCGCCACCGCGTACATCGAGGGCGAGGGCAGCGAGCGCGGGCCGTGGCTCTATTGCGGCAGGGACGGCGCGGCAATGATCATTATTGACGAATCGGAAGCAAAGCAGCCGTTCCGCGCGGATCTGTTTGCGGTTTCGACCGCGCTGCCGGGCGGCCGTGTGACGGATCCGGAAGCAAGCGGCAAGGTGATCCGAATGAGCACCGCGCTGCCGGAGGAGCAGGCGCGCGCGGCCAAGGCGGTCATCGGGTTTACGGGCGATTATCTGGCGTATACCTCGAACCGCAAGGGCGTGATGATGCGCAACGGGATCGTCTATTACGACCGCAGCGAAACGACGACGCTTGCAATCCTGCCGGACGGCACGCTGAAAATCTACAATGCCGGGGAAATCACCGCGCAGCAGCTGTTGGACATGGGCGTAAGGGACAGCTTTTCCTTCGGTCCGGTGCTGGTGAACGACGGACAAGCAGCAATGCCCAAGCGCGTGGAGCAGGGCGTGTATACGATGCGCGTCGGCTTCGGCTATACCGATCCGTATCACTATGTCGTCGGCGTGGCAATGCGCGACCGCTTGCAGCAAATGACGCTGACCGAGCTTTCCGAGCTGTTCGTGCGCTACGGCTGCCGCGTTGCTTATAACTTCGACGGCGGCCATTCGACCTCGCTTGTGTTCATGGGAAAGGAGCTGTCCATGCTGACGCTGCGCGATACGCCGCACAGCAACATCCGCGCCCTCAGCGATATCCTTGTGTTCATGACGGATGAACGAGTCGGAAACTGATTAAGCATAGTATATAAAACCGCACGGCAGAACACCGTGCGATTTTCCTTGTTTTGGCGGTTTAATCCGGCAGGAACGGTTCCTCCGGAACGTTGGTTTTCAGCATCGAACGGAACGCGGAAAAGCGCGGATGGTCGCGCCAGCCGAGGTTCGTGCTCGATACCGAAGTCAGATCATACTGCGCGTTCGGGAACGCGGCCAGCAGCGCGTCGAGGCTCTCCTTGGAGCAATAATCCTGCGTCTGCTTGCCGATCCAGATGCGTTCTAATTTTTTGCAGTTTTGCAGCGGAGAAAGATCTGCCGTATGCGTGATGCAAAGGTTCACATCCAACAGCTCCGGCAGCTCGCCGAGCGTCGAGATATCCGAGATCGGGTTCATAAACAGCTCGACGTATTTCAGCTGCGTGCAGTTTTGCAGCGGCGTGATATCCTTGAGCCGCCGGTTGTCGGCCAGGATCAGCACCTGCAATTTGGTGAGATGCTTGATCCAGGAGATGTCCGCAATCTGGTTGTGGCCGAGATCGAGCACGATCAGATCGGTGCAGTATTGCAGCACGGACACGTCGTTCGCATCCTGCCGGTTGTTGTTGTTGCCGTCCTGCATCGTTGAAAAGGCGATAGCGTCGGTGCGGCAGCGCCATTTATGGAACCGCACGGTCCAAACGACCTTGGTGTTCGGATAGCGGCTCTGTAAAAGGCCGAGCTGCGGGTTTGTCAGATTGCATCCGTCCAGCTCGATGCGTTCAAGTGCTTCAAACGCTCCGAGCTCGTCGGAAAACGCCTCCGCATCGGCAATCTTCGCGTCGTGCAGGTCGAGCATGGGCGTCATGCTGTCGTATACCTTGCCGTTCAGCGTCACATTCCGGTGCAGGCGCACGGCCGGAAACGCGTTTTTCAGCGCCGCGGCTTCCTCGTCGGTCAGCGCACAGGCGTAGCAATCCAAATCACTTACGTGCGGGTGACAGGCAAGCCAGCCGGTAATCTCCTGCAGCGGCGCCTCCGTGATCGTCAGTTCGACGGCGGAAGAATCCGACGCGCCGAAGTACGCGTCATTCCACAGCACGGTCAGCTCCGGCCGCAGTGCAAGCAGCATAGCGGCTGCCTCCCGTCCGTCGGACAGCAGCGTAAGCTCCACGCGTTCGAGCGCCGGAAGCTGTGAAAGCAGCATGTTCCACGTTTCGGCATCGGTCGGCGCGTCAGCGGGAAGGGAAAGCGCAATCACGGTGTCGGGCGCGGCGCCGTCCGGAAACCGACAGCGCACGGTCAGCGCCGGGTGCGCGGCTTCCCATTGGAGCAGCTGCGCCCAGTCGGAAAGATGATCGGTCCAGCCTTCATTAAACTGTATATCTATTTCCCGCAAAGCGGGCAGCTTTTGGAGCGCATCGTCGAGTGCGTCAAACGAAGAAATCGGCATCTGAACAGCAATCGCTTCGGCATCCGGCGCATAGCTTTGCCCGAACACAGAAACCGGCTCCGGCGTCGGCTCCGGTGTGGGCTGCGGGGAAGGCGTCTCGGTCACGACCGGCGCATGCGTGGGCGTCGGGGCAGGCGCAGCGACAGGCGCGGCGGTTTCGCCGCAGCCGTAAAGACACAGCGCCAACAGCAGCGCGCCGGTGATAAAAAGACGATTTTTGCTCACAATCCACCTCAAAAATACGGTAAAATCCTACCCAAACCATACCATATTTCCAACCGGATTGCAATACTGTGCTTACGGCTCCGGACTTCGTCCCATCGGCAGCAGCCGCACCCAATACCCTACGCCGTCCTGCTTCAGATAGCGCGTATAGCCCGAAAGCCCCTTCGGCGGTTCCGGCGTATACGCCCCGCGTACCGCAAGGATGCGCACGCGCTCGCCGCGGTGCTGCCAAAGCCCCTCAAAGCGCATCCGGTCGCCGTCCTGCACGGCGCGCCATACCGCCCCCGGAAAGATCGCGGGGAACAGCCGGATCGGGGCGGTCTGCTCGTGCCGTACATGCAAAAGCGGCGCCGCTACATCGTAGGGAACCGCGTCTTCGCAGGCGACGTCAGTCTTTGCAGCGGACGAAAAGCCCGTGCGATCAGAAGGCGAACACGCCGAAATATCCCGATTTTGCACCGAAAAATCCTCCGTATTATCCACAGTATCCACCGGGTTATCCACAGTCTGCCCCGAAATAGGGATAGATATGGTTTCCGTCGCAGGCATCGGATGTCGTGCTTCTAAACGGGAAAAGACGGATTTTGCCCGATAAACAATGGGATTTTCGGCAAAATCAACAAAAGTCGGCACACTGTCGCCGGATTTCTTATCATGCGACATTTTTACACCTGATTCATCCGTATCCTGTATTTGGGGCGCGGAAACCGGCTCTGCCGTCTGCCGATCCGGCACGGAATCCGGCGCAGCGGGCGATTCGACGGACGGAATCTCCTCCGCTTTTTGCGCAGCCATCGGCTCGCATTTTACATGATTGGGATTATTTTGGGATAAGCGATAGAGCAATTCGCTTGTTGTGACACCGCTGCCGGGCGCGACGCCGCCATAGACCAGCGCGCCGTCCTTCGTGCCGAGCAATCCCTCCGGAACGGCGGCAGGCGCGCTGTCGCCGGGGCGCAGAGGGAGCTGTCGACCGTCGGCAAACAGCGTCGCTTCGGCGTCGATGGGGCGGGAGAGCGAGAAGGTTGCGCGACCGTTCTGGACGCAGACGCGGCCGACGACGGTGCCGTTTTTATGCTTGATCGGAAAGTAGAAAAACATGAAAAAATCACCTCGTTCTATTGTATAACACCGGTTTTCGTTGTATGATAGAATTATCAAAATATACGGTCGTGCGGCGAAAAACTGCGCGGCGACGGAGGAAAATATGCGTTTGGATAAATGGCTGAAGGTATCGCGCATCATCAAGCGCCGCACGGTGGCGAACGAGGCGGCGGACGCAGGCCGCATCTCGATCAACGGCAAGGTTGCCAAACCCTCGACCGAGGTAAAGCCCAGCGATACGCTCGATATCCTGCTCGGCGGCAAGCACTTTCTGTGCCGTGTCGAAAAAACGCCGGAGGTCGTGCGCAAGGAGGATGCCGATTCGCTCTATACGGTGATCCAGGGATGATCGCCGGGATCCTGCTCTGCGCGGGCAGCGCAACGCGCATGGGCTTCGATAAGCTGACGACGCCGCTCGGCGGCTGCACAGCGGTCGAACGTTCAATGGCACTGTTGACGCTCGGCGGCTGTGAGACGCTTGTGCTCGTCACAAGCGAGCAGAACGAAGCCTATATCCGCTCGCTGCCGTGTGCCGTGCCGACCGTCGTGGTGCGCGGCGGCGCGACCCGCACCGAATCGGTGCGAAACGGGCTTTTGGCGGCAAAGAGCGCGGAAATTGCAGTCATTCATGATGCGGCGCGCTGCTTCACGCCCGCAGGCTGCGTGGCGGCATGCATCGAAAGCGCAAGGCAGTACGGCAGCGGCGTGCTGGCCATGCCGGTGGCCGATACGGTCGTGCGCACCGACGGCGCGGCCTACGAAACGCTCGACCGGACGAACCTTTGGCGCACGCAGACCCCGCAGGCGTTTTCGTATGCCGAGATTCTCGACGCCTATACCCGCGCGGACGGCGGCGCGACCGACGATGCCGCGCTGTACGCCTGCTTTATCGGCACGCCTCACATGGTGCCCGGCAGCGAAAGGGCGAGAAAACTGACGACCGCCGCAGACTGGCAATGGGCAAAGGAACAATTGATGAGTTATACCAAAATTGGGACAGGTTTTGATACACACCGCCTTGTCGAAAACCGCCGTCTGATCCTCGGCGGGGTGGAAATTCCCTACGAAAAGGGGCTGCTGGGCCATTCCGACGCCGATGTGCTGCTGCATGCCATCATCGACGCGATCATGGGCGCCGCCGCTCTCGGCGATATCGGTGCGGCGTTCCCGGATAACGACGCGGCTTATAAGAATATTGACAGCCGCGTACTGCTGCGTCGTACTTTTGATATGGTACAAAAACGGGACATGCAGATCGTACAGCTGGACGCGACGATTCTCTGTCAGCGTCCGAAGCTGCGGCTCTACATCGACCAAATGCGCCGCAACATCGCCGCCGATCTCGACCTTGCGCTCGAAAACGTCTCGGTCAAGGCGACGACGACCGAGGGTATGAACGCCGAGGGGCAGGGCTTATGTATCTCCGCACAGGCGGTCGCGCAGGTGCGCTGCGCGGAGTGAAACGCCTTTACGGGGTGCGGTAATAAGGAGAAGATATGCTAATATTGCAATTTTCGGATATTCTGCGAAAGGCGGGAATTGATCCGACAAAGACGAAATTGATTCGTCATGCGCTTGCAGATGAAGGTTTTTCAAAATGCTATCGTGCTGACTTAATTGATGAATACACAGCCCATCAGCGAAAGAATTTTAGTAAGGGATATCTGTATTGGGCGGTGTTTATCAGCGACAAAGGTAGTTATGCCCGATTCCACGCATTGTATCGTGTTATAGAAGAAAGACCGGACACGCCCGATCTCAAACCGCATAATTGGCCTAATGATAGCGATTTCCAAGGAAAAGAGTCGTTCTTTATATTGCAAAGAGAAAGCATTTTTGAGGAATATGAAGGCCGCATTCTAATTGATTGGGGTAAATCTGCAAGAATGTGGCATCAAAAGGGAATAACCGATAAGCCGATCATCGCTATACAATCTGCAAATAAGCAGCCGTTTCCGGGCTATGAAAGGATTGTTTTATCGTTTGATAAACTGAAAGAAATCATAGATAATTACCTTGATTATGAACTATGGCAGAGTGCATTGTCTTCGGTTTATGCGATTTATCTGATAACCGATACAAAGACAGGTAAGCAATACGTCGGATCAGCTTACGGACAGGACGGTCTTTTGGGGCGGTGGCGCTGTTATGTGGACTGCTATCATGGAAATAATAAGAAAATAAAAGAATTGATACTGAATAAACCGGAGCAATATCGACATTTTCAATTTTCAATATTACAGTTGCTCGAAAAAACTGTGACAAACGACGAAGTAATTCAATTAGAAAGTCTATGGAAACGAAAACTTCGTACAATAGAATTTGGCATGAACGATAATTGATATAGCAAACACTGCATCATTGTGACATTAACTAAATGATAAAAAATTATTGACATTAAAAATCATTTCGGATAGAATGAAGGTCCGAAAGCCCTCACAGGGCAAAGAAATACAGGAAAGCACATACATGGAAACCAAGGAAGTCTTTAAGCAGGCCTACCGCCGCAACGATGAGGATCTTCGCATCTACGGCGCGAAGGAGCATAATCTGAAAAATATCGACCTGACCATCCCGCGCAACTCGCTTGTCGTGATGACCGGCGTTTCGGGGTCGGGCAAGTCGTCGCTTGCGTTCGACACGATCTATGCCGAGGGACAGCGTCGCTATGTAGAAAGCCTGTCCTCGTATGCGCGTATGTTCATCGGGCAGATGGACAAGCCGGACGTGGAGCGCATCGACGGCCTTTCGCCCGCGATTTCGATCGACCAGAAGAGCACTGGGCACAACCCGCGCTCGACGGTCGGCACGGTCACGGAAATTTACGACTATCTGCGCCTTTTATATGCGCGGTGCGGTATTCCGCATTGCCCGAAGTGCGGCAGAGTCATCGAAAAGCAGAGCGTGGATATGGTCGTGGATCGCGTGATGGCGATGGAGCCGGGGACGAAGGTGCAGATCATTGCGCCTTGCGTCCGCAAGCGCAAGGGCGAATTTACGAAGCTGTTTGAGCAGCTTCGGCGCGAGGGCTATGTGCGCGTGCGCGTGGACGGCGAGGTGTACCCGATCGAGGAAGCGCCGACGCTCGACAAAAAGTTTAAGCACACGATCGAGGCCGTCATTGACCGCCTTGTAATCAAGGAGGGCGTCGAGGGGCGGCTGAGCGAATCGCTCGAGCATGCGTTTGCGCTCGGACAGAACCTCGCCATCGTCGCGGTGATCGACGGCGACGAGCAGCTTTTCTCACAGAACTTTGCCTGTCCGGACTGCGGCATCGGCATCGAGGAGCTTGCACCGCGCGCGTTTTCGTTCAACGCGCCGTTCGGCGCCTGTCCGACCTGCGCGGGACTGGGCGAGCTGATGAAGATCGACCCGATGCTGGTTGTGACGGATCCGGAAAAGTCCCTGAACGAGGGCGCGATCCACGCTTCCGGCTGGAACAGCGACAGTCAGAACAGCATTTCCGAGATGTATTATAAGGCGCTGGCAAAGCACCTCAATTTCTCGCTCGATACGCCGTATCAGGACCTGCCCAAATCCGTGCAGGACGTGCTGCTCTACGGCACGAAGGAGAAGATGGAGGTCAGCTATTCGAGCACCTACTCCTCCGGCAAATTCATGGCGGCGTTCGAGGGCATCATCCCGAACATGGAGCGCCGCTACCGCGAATCGACGAGCGATTGGGTCAAGGCGGAGATCGAATCGCGCATGGCGCACGTGCTGTGCCCGGACTGCAAGGGCAAGCGGTTAAAGCCCGAAACGCTCGCGGTCACGATCGGCGGGCTGAACATTGCCGAGCTGTGCGACCTCAATGTGCGTTCGTCGCGCGCGTTTTTGCAGAATCTGGAGCTGAACCCGACGCACCGCAAGATCGCCGAGGCGATCCTAAAGGAACTGGATGCCAGATTGGGCTTTCTTGTCAACGTCGGACTTGGGTATCTCACGCTGTCGCGCGGGGCGGTCACGCTGTCCGGCGGCGAGAGCCAGCGCATCCGGCTCGCTACGCAGATCGGCTCCGGGCTTGTCGGCGTGCTGTACATTCTGGATGAGCCGAGCATCGGCCTGCATCAGCGCGACAATGCGAAGCTGCTCGATACGTTAAAGCGGCTGCGCGATCTCGGCAATACGCTGATCGTCGTCGAGCACGACGAGGAAACGATGATGAGCGCGGACTATATCGTGGATATCGGCCCGCGCGCGGGCGTTCACGGCGGGCAGGTTATGGCGACCGGCACCCCGCGCGAGATCATGGAGAACAAGAACAGCCTGACCGGCGATTACCTGTCCGGCCGGCGCAAGATCGAGGTTCCGAAAACGCGGCGCGAGGGCAACGGCAAATTCCTCACCGTGCGCGGCGCAGCGGCGAACAACCTCAAAAAGATCGACGTGGCGGTGCCGCTCGGCAAATTCGTCTGCGTCACCGGCGTATCCGGTTCGGGCAAATCCTCGCTCGTCAACGAGATCATCAAAAAGCGCCTGCTGCGCGATCTGAACCGCGCGCGTGTCCGCCCCAAGGAGCACGCGGACATGGAGGGCATCGAGAATTTAGATAAGGTTATCGACATCGACCAAAGCCCCATCGGCAAGACGCCGCGTTCGAATCCCGCGACGTATACGGGTCTGTTCGATCTGATCCGACAACTGTTTGCCACGACGCCGGACGCGAAAATGCGCGGCTATAACGCGGGCCGGTTCAGCTTCAACGTCAAGGGCGGCCGGTGCGAGGCCTGCAAGGGCGACGGCATCGTGAAGATCGAAATGCACTTTTTGCCGGACGTGTACGTGCCGTGCGAGGTCTGCCACGGCAAACGCTATAACCGGGAAACGCTCGAGGTGCGCTATAAGGGCAAGAACATCTACGACGTGCTCGATATGACGGTCGAGGAGGCGCTGCCGTTCTTCTCCGCGCATCCGAAGATCAAGAGCAAGCTGCAGACGCTCTATGATGTGGGGCTCGGTTATGTCAAGCTCGGTCAGCCTTCTACACAGCTTTCCGGCGGCGAAGCGCAGCGCGTGAAGCTCGCAACGGAGCTATCCCGCCGCGACACCGGCCGGACGATGTATATTCTGGACGAGCCGACGACCGGTCTGCATACGCACGACGTGAAACGGCTTCTGGAGATTTTGAACCGGCTTGCCGATTCGGGCAGCACGGTGCTGGTCATCGAGCACAATTTGGACGTGATCAAGACCGCGGACTACATCATCGACCTCGGCCCGGAGGGCGGCGACGACGGCGGCACGATCGTGGCGACCGGCACGCCGGAGCAGGTCGCGGAATGCAAGCAGAGCTACACCGGACAGTTTTTGAAAAAGGCTCTTTGGTGGGACGGGGAAGCGCCGATTGTGGAATGACCGGCGGCTTTGCCAAAGGAGAATTGCTTTGCAGGGAAAGGAGGCCGCATGCGTATTTTTCGAATCGTCATCGCCGTTCTCGGCATCCTTTTGATCGCGGATTCCGTGATCGTTTCGATGCTGTCGAACTATAATCTCGGCGTGATCCTGCCGGCGTTTTTCGGCGTGCCGCTGGTGCTGCTGGCGGTGCTTTTGCCGCACATGGACAAGGGCATTTTGTGCGTGCTCAAGTGGGCGGCGGCAGTCGGCTACGCGGCCGCGGGGATCATCTTCCTTGTCTGCGGCATTCTGATGGGCACGGCAGCCAAGAGCGCCAAGGACGTTGACGCCGACGCGCTGATCGTGCTCGGCGCGGCGCTGCACGGCGACCGCGTGACATGGGTGCTCTCCAACCGGCTCGATACGGCGGCGGACTATCTCGATGCGCATCCGGATTGCAAAGTGATCGTGTCCGGCGGGCAGGGCAGCGGCGAGGATATGCCGGAAGCCGAGGGCATGAAGCGGTATCTGCTCGAACGGCGCGGGATCGACGAAAGCCGCATCTATGTGGAGGATCAATCGACCTCCACGAGGGAGAATTTCGCGTTTTCCAAGGTGCTGATCGAAAAGGAGCTCGGCGCAGATACGCGCCTTGCGTTTGTGACGACCGATTTCCACGTGTTCCGTGCGGGGCGGGTCGCGCATTCGGCGGGCATTGACGCGCCGGGACTGGCCGCACCGGATGTGTGGTATATCCGCATCAACAACTTCATGCGCGAGTGCGTCGGCATCTGCGTCTACGCGCTGCGCGGGGATATATAAGGGAGGCTTGCCGTGAAGAAGCGATTGTTTGCCGCGCTGCTGTGCGTACTGCTGATGCCGCTCGGCTGCGCGGGCGGAAGAGAGAAAATCGTCGGCAAGGCAGTCAAAAAAGCCGACATCCGGGATTTCTACTGGACTTACGACGCTTCAACCTATCCGCCGGATTTTCTGCGCTACCGGTTCTATGTCGAGGACGGCGCATACAAATTCTTCTGGGAACGGCGCGAGGGCGATCATTGGCCGCTGACCGAAGCGGATCGCACCGCCTCCGAAACAATTGACCTGACCGAAGCGGAATGGGACGCGCTTTGGGCGTGCCTCGAAAACGGCACGGTCACAAGGCGCACGGACAATGCGGAATCCGGCAGCAGCGGCCCGTGGACGTTCCTGTATTGGGAAGGCGACAAGGGCGACTGGCAGGTATTTTCCTTTGCGTCATGGGACGCGCAAACCGATTTTGAAGCTCTCTGCGCTTTGCTTGCCGAGCGGTAAGACAGGCGCGGAGAAGAAAAGGAGTGTGTTTCGATGAAACGAACGCCGATTGACGAACGAAAGCTGCCGAGCTATTCGCGCGGCGAAGAAATTATGAATATGGTGACGCACATCGTCGGCGGCGCGGTAGGGATTGCCGTGCTTGTCTTTGGCGTCATTCTGTCGGCCGTGCACCATAACGTGTGGGGCATCGTCGGCGTATCGATCTACGGCGCAACGATGATCTGGCTGTATACGATGAGCAGCATCTACCACGGCCTTATGCCGAGCCGTGCGAAAAAGATCATGCAGGTTTTGGATCATTGCACGATCTACGCGCTGATCGCGGGAACCTATACGCCGATCCTGCTTGTGGCGATACGTCCGGTCTATCCGGTGCTCGCATGGGTGTGCTTCGGCCTTGAATGGGGGCTTTTGGCGCTGACGACGACGCTGACCGCCATTGACCTCCGAAAATATCGCGTGTTCTCGATGATCTGCTATATTTTCATGGGCTGGCTGATCATCTTTGTCGCGCCGCAGGCGATTGAGGCCATCGGGATCAATGGCTTTTGGTGGCTGCTCGCGGGCGGCATCGCCTACACCATCGGCGCGATCCTCTACGGTATCGGCAGCAAGCGCCCGTGGTTCCACTCGATCTTCCACCTGTTCGTGCTGCTCGGCAGCATCCTGCAGGCCGTGGCGATCCTGTGGTATGTGCTGTAACAGAATACGATCCCTTTTGAACCGCCCCGGGAGGGCGGTTTTTGCAAAACGGTAAAGATTTCCGGCACTTTATGTCGGTTGCAAAGCACGGCGCGGTATGGTATACTGTTGCGCGAATGAGAAAAACGGGGAGGAACGGCTATGCGATTCGGGAAAACGGCCTTGCTTATGGCGGCGATGCTGCTGCTGTCGGGCTGCGTGAACAGCGCTGCGCCGGATGTCGCCCTGCCGACCGAAGCGCCGACGCTTGCGCCGACCGCAACGCCGGTCACCGTGGAGCTTGTCGTGCCGACCGATCCGCCGACCCCGACGCCCACGCCGACCCCGACCGCAACGCCGAGCCCGACGCCCACGCCTACGCCTTCGCCGACACCCACGCCGAGCCCGACCCCGACGCCGGTGCCGACGCCGTATTCGATGGTGTGGCTGCCGGATACGCAGAATTTGGCGTACCACTATCCGGAGCGGCTTGCCAAGGTCGGCGACTTTATCGCGGCACATATCGAATCCGACGCCGTTGCGTGCGTACTGCACACGGGCGATATCGTCGATAACGGCTTCAAGGACTGGGAATGGGAGAACTTCGATCAATGTCTCAGCCGGTTTTACGGCAGCGTGCCGTTTGTGCCGGTGGCCGGGAACCACGATATCGGGGTGTCGGCCAAGAGCTATAAGGCCTACGTGCTGCGGCCGTTTTTGGAGGCGTTCCCGGAGAAACAGAAATTCGAGGGCGGAAAGATGCTCTATACCGTGATCGAGGCGGGCGGCGAACAATGGCTGCTGCTCGGCGTCGGCTGGAGCTGCGGCAGAACGAAGGCCGAGCTGGAATGGATCGACGCGGTGATGACCGAGCATGCCGATCTCCGGTGTCTCTTCTTTACCCACGGCTATCTGACCAACCAGAACCGCATCCTGCCCGGCTGTGCATATCTGGAAGAAAACATCGTCAAAAAATACCCGAATATCGTGCTGGCCCTGTCCGGCCACTCGCGGGACTACTGCACCAAGGATTATGCCTATGACGACGACGGCGACGGCACAGCGGATCGCACCGTGCATACGCTGATGCTGAATCTGCAGGGCAAGAACTACTGCTTTCGGCTTTTGACCTTCGATCCGGTCACGCACAGCATCGCCGTGCAGACCTATTCGCTCGACGGCGAGCCGGACAACCGCGAAACCAAGGAATACGGCCCGATCAGCTTTACCATCGAAAACGCCTACTGACACCAAAACATACAGAACCGCCCTCATGCCGAGGACGGTTCTTTTCGTTTATCTATGCAGCTCACGCAAAGAATGTGATCGAGTAGGCATACTGTTTTGCTTCGCCGGGCAGAAGCGATTGCACGCCGGGCTTTTCGTCGATGGCGCCGGTGAAATCGTCGTCGTCCGTGCGGCCGAACCACGGCTCCAGGCAGACGAACGGCGCATCCGTCTTCGACCAGACCGCCAGGAACGGGAAGCCGGGGCAGGACAGCGTCACATACGGCGCACCGTCCGGACGGCACAGCGAAACCGCGTCCACCTGTCCGTCCGGAAAAATCCACGTATCGGCAAGGGAAGCGTCGTACGGCACCGTGGAAGCGGGCAGCGGATAGACCGTATCGGGCAGGGCAAAGCCTTGGGCGGTCACGCCAAAGTGCGAAAAGGTCCTTTCGCCCGTAAAGTGCAGCAGACAGCGTTCCTTTTCAACGCCCTCCGGGGGCAGAAAGCCCGGATGCCCGCCGATGGAAAAGAACATTGTTTCGGCGCCGGCGTTTTCGACATGCCAGCCGATATGCAGCGTGCGCGGATCGGCTTCGTCAAGCGCATGCCGCACGGTCAGCCGGAAATCATAGGGGTAAAGCGCCTTGGTCGCTTCGGAGGCGCAAAGCATGTGCGTTACGCTCGTTTCGGTCGCTTCGACGCAGGCAAAGTCCAGATCGCGGGCAAAGCCGTGCTGCGTTTTCATCGGGTAGGCCGCGCTTCCGATACGGTACTGCCCGTTTTTCACCTTGCCGACGAACGGAAACAGGATCGGCGCATGGCGGTTCCACGCCTTGGGGTCCGCGCACCAAAGCCGATCCGCACCGGTCGCCTTGTCGGTAACCGCGCTCAGCTCCGCGCCGTGATCGGCGATTTCAACGCGCAGGGCGTCGTTTTCCAGAATCCGCATGGCATTCCCTCACAGCGTCGTGCTTTCGCCCATGCCGAGCGAAAAGACCGGCAGATCCTTTGCGGCGGCAAGGAACGGCGCAAGCGGCGCAATTTCAAACGTCAGCTGCGGGGTCTTGTAGTGCATCGGGATCACCATTTTGGGCGCAAGCCGCTTGGCAAGCGCCGCCGCCTGCGCGGCGTCGATCGTGAACGTGCCGCCGACCGGGATCAGCAGCGCGTCCGCGCCGGACAGGGCCGCCGCCGTCGCATCGTCGAGGTCGTGGCCGAGGTCGCCGAGATGCACGACGGTCTTGCCGTCGGCTTCGATCTTATACAGCGTGTTCGGGCCGCGCTTGGCGCCCTTGACCTCGTCGTGATAGGCGGCAAAGCCGGTGATCGAAAAGCCCTTTTCGGCATGTTCGCCGAGCGTGTCGATCACGACCGGGTCGCCGCTGACCTGATCGAGCGCGTCGTGGTCGAAATGGTGATGCGAGATCGTCACCACGTCGGCCCGTACCGCGTGCAGATCGTAGCCGCTGCCCTTGTCCACCGGGTCGGTCACAAGCCGCGCGCCCGCTTCGGTTTCGAGCAAAAAGGTAGAATGTGCCAAATACGTCAGTTTCATCGCATAGTCCTCCGTTCGGTCAAAATGATTTTTGCAGCGCGCGCACAGCGATGCTCAACCTCGATCCGCTCGCGGGCGGGAAGCGCATGCGTCATCGTCAGTACCGCGCGTTCATCGTCCTGTGTCCACCGTTTTTTTGACGACGCCGCCGACGCAAGCAGGATCGCCGAAAGCACCGGTTCGCAGTTCGGCAGCGGCGCGTCGCCGTACCGCAGCAGCCGATCCATGCGATAATCTACGTAAGCCGCATGGTCGGAGCGGATCGCTTCGCCGGGCGCAATGTTCGGCAGCGACTGCGCATACGCGTCAAATACATTCTTGGTCAGCGTCAGCAGGAGCCAGCCGTTTTTTACGTCGATGCGCTGCAGCAGCGGGGCGTCGTACAGCCGGCATTCGGATAGGCGCGCCGTCCACAGCGCGGCAGCCTCCTCGGCGCCGCCGCGGACAAAGTCCGGCGCGGCGAGCATCGCGGCGCGGCTCGGCTTGACGGTCAGCGGACGGCCGAGCGCCTTTGCCGCAAAGCCCGACAGCGCGGCGGCGGCGGCTTCATAGATCGTGTTCATACCCTTATGGTAGCCGCTTTTCGGAAAAAAGTCAATCGGAAACGTTTAGACGGGGCAGGGAGAGGGCATACTTTTTCCGAGGTGAACCGAATGAAACGACAATTCCCGTTGCTTTTTCTCCTGTTGCTGCTGCTTCTGCCGGTGCAGACGCACGGCATGACCGCTGTGTACGACGACGTTTTGCGGCTGCATATCCGCGCCAACAGCGATTCCGCTGTCGATCAGGCCGTCAAGCTCCGCGTGCGCGACGCGCTTCGTCCGCTGTTTGCAGCCAAGGACAGCTATACCGACGCCCGCGCGTTTCTGCTTGCCAATGGCGCGCTGCTGCAAAGCACCGCCGAAGCGGTGCTGCGGGAAAACGGCATGGACTACGGCGCGCAGCTGATCCTGGGCCGGGATACGTTTCCCGACCGGACGTATGACGGACAGACCTTTCCGGCGGGCACGTATGATGCGCTGATCGTCAGCCTCGGCCGCGGCGAGGGGCAGAACTGGTGGTGCGTGCTGTTCCCACCGCTGTGCATCGTCACGGAGAACGGCGAGCCGGTCGATCTGAAGGAGGTACGGCTCGAAAGCTCGATTTTGAAATGGTTCCGACAATGGCGGGCGGACAGAAGCAAGCCCTTGCCTGCCGAAGAATAAAAGGAGGATGATTCATGCAATCCATCAAAACACGGATCGCGCGGGGGCGGTTTTTGCTGCTCGCGCTGCTGCTGCTTTGCAGCGTCGCGCTGCCCGCCGCGGCGGATACGGTGCTGAAAAAAGGCTCCGGCGGCGAGGCCGTTGTGGCTCTGCAGCGCAAGCTGCGGCAATGGGGCTATTACAACGGCCCGGTAGACGGCATCTTCGGTTCGCAGACCGAGGCCGCCGTGCGCTACTTTCAACGGAAAAACGGCCTGTCCGCCGACGGCATTGTAGGCCCGCGAACCGCCGCCGCGCTCGGCCTGACGCTTTCCGACGACAGCGCCGCCGCCGTTTCCGGCACGCAGGACAAGGACGTGTATCTGCTGGCGCAATGTATCCACGGCGAAGCCCGCGGCGAGCCGTATAAAGGGCAGGTCGCCGTCGGCGCGGTGATTCTCAACCGCGTCCGTTCCAGTCAGTTTCCCAACTCGATCTCCGGCGTGATCTATCAAAAGGGCGCGTTTTCAGTTGTGTCCGACGGACAGATCCATATGGCGCCGAATGAGTCGGCGCTCAAGGCTGCGCGGGATGCGCTCAGCGGGTGGGATCCGACCGGCGGGTGTCTGTACTATTACAATCCGAAAAAGACAAGCAACGCGTGGATCCTGTCACGGCCGATCATGCTGACCATCGGCGACCATGTGTTCTGTAGGTAGGTGTGCCATGAGACGTTTTTTTCGTGGATTTGTTATTTTTTCTCTGCTGGCCGTGATTGCAGCGGGCGGGGTGCTGTACGGTGAAAAGTGCCGGGAGGCAGATCATTTACTGGACGAGCTCACGGCGCTGCGGCTGCAAAACGAGACGGACGCGGCAAGCGCGGCACGCTCGCTGTCGGATGCGCTCGGCGAGCTGCGAACGGGACTCCGAAAGCTCTCCGCTGCCGGAACACCGGACGCCACGGCACGGCTCTTTGCCGAGGTTCGTCGGTTGTCCGACCGAGCGGGCGGCGCGCTCGGCACTATGAACCTTTCGCACGTGGATGGCGCGGCGCTCGGTCAGTTTTTGACCCGCACCGGCGACTACGCGGACACGCTTTTGCGATCCGTGCAGGGCGGCACAATGCTTTCCGACACCGACACGGCACAGCTCGATGCGATCCATACACAGCTTGCGGCGGTGCAGAATGTGCTTGACGAGCGCATTTCGATCGGCGCGCTGCCGGATGAAGCCGTATCGCCGGACGGATACTATACGGCGTCCGAATCGGGCGGACTTCCGGCGTACCCGGCCATCGAGTACAGCGGCCTATACGGCGAAGCGTGCGAAACGGCCGAGCCGCGCGGCTTGCCGGATCGCATCGTTTCGCAGGAGGAAGCGGATCGCCTTGTTCGTGCCGCATGGCCCGATACGGATTGGCAGTTTGCCGGACGACGCGAGGGTGCCATAGCGACCTTTGATTTTATCGGGCCGTTGGGCGAAAGTGCCTCCATCACCGAACGCGGCGGCAAGCGGATCGCCTGGATGACCGAGCCGTCGGGCCGACGCAGCGGAACACCTGCGCCGGAGGAACGCTCAGCGTTTGAGGAAACAGCAAAGGCGTATCTTGCTGATGCCGGTTTCGGTGCCATGCAGCCGACGGTCATGCGACATTATACCGGAGCGGTTGTGCTGCGGCTTTGTGCCATGCAAGACGGCGTGCTGCTCCTGTCCGACAGCGTCGATGTCTGGCTCGACCGCGACACCGGGCGCGTGATCGGCTTCGATGCCCGTGCTTATTATCAAAACCATACGCTGCGCGAGCTGCCTGCGCCGACGCTGACGGCGGAGGAAGCAAAAACCGAGCTGTCACCCGCGCTCACGCCCGATACCGTTACGCTGTGCCTGCTGTGCCGCGGTACCGAGGAAACGCTGTGCTATGCGTGTCGCGCCGCAAAGGGCGAGCGCACCTATATCGTCTATCTCAATGCGCAGACAGGCGCCGAGGAGGAGATTCAAGAGCTCCAGACCTCCGAGGACGGCGAGGCGCTGCGCTGAATACAAGCTGCAATCCCCGCGGACTTCCGCGGGGATTTTTGCGGCGAATTGCGGGAATATGCCGATAAAGGTTGAGTCTTTGGAAAAAACGTGTTAGAATATTACAAATCTGTGTTCCGAAGCAGGAACAGCGCAAGACGTTTTAGCCAAAGCTTTTGAGAACGATCCTGTTCTGGTTCGACGGGGCCGAGGACTGCCGCGCCGCATCGGCGCGCTATGTCACGCTTGCGATCCCGCTGCTGCTGTTCAAGCTGACAGCGGTGTATACGGTGTCCATCAACAGCGGGGCTGAACGCGCATCTGTCCAAGCCGGTTGAGCCTGCGGCACTGTTTGAAACACTCGAAGAACTGCTTCGGTAACGGGTCCGGTCGGCCGTAAATACAGAAAGGAACGGCGGCAGCAATGTCGCCGTTTTGCGAAGGGGGAAATGGGAACAAATGCGTATAAAATGGAACAGACTTTGCGCGTGGCTGCTGTGCGTGCTGCTGCTCGCTCTTGCGCTGCACGCGCTTGCAGAGGAAACATACTATACCATCACGTTTGACGCGAACGGCGGTGCGACCAACACGTCCTCCACAAAGGTCAAGGCGGGCAATGCCATCGGTCGCCTGCCATCAGCGGCGCGGAACGGCTATACGTTCGACGGCTGGTACACCAACCGCGAGGGCGGCACAAGGCTTACCAAAGAATGGAAACCGACCGAGAGCACCACGGTCTACGCGCATTGGACGGCACAGACCACACCTACACCCTCGCCAAGTCCAACCCCAACGCCGTCACCGACGCCTACACCGGATCCAACGCCAACACCTACGCCAACGCCAACACCTACGCCAACGCCAACACTGACGCCGACACCCACACCGACACCGACGCCAACAGCGACGCCGACGACTACACCGACGCCGACGCCAACAGCGACGCCGACGACTACACCGACACCGACGCTCACGCCCGCACCGACGCCTGCTCCAACAGCAACGCCTACTCCGACACCTGCTCCGGCGCCAACCCCAACGCCGACCGCTGCCCCGACGGTGACGCCGACGGCAACGCCTCGTCCGGCGCAAACTGAAACCGGGAGGAGCCAAGCTGCCTCCTCGACCGTGACGCCCTCGCCGGCCGTGCGCCAAACAGCGGCAACGTCTCGGCCGACCGAAGCGCCTACCGCTGTCCCGACCGAGCTGTCGACGGAAATCCCGACCGAGCCGCCGACGGCAAGACCAACGGAGCTGCTAACCGAACCGCCGACAGAGGCGCTGTCTTCCGCACCGCCGCTTGCGACCGAGGACGAAGCGGCGGGCAAGCCGCCTTTCGAAGAAACGGAGTCGCCCGCCGAAAGCCCATCTACGTCGCAATTCGACAACGCAAAAGGCGTCACGCCGCAGCCCGACAGCACGGAAAGCCGGGAAAGGACGATGTCGACGGCACAGGAGCCCGCGGGAGAACGAACCCTCTTGCCGATCCTGCTGATCGCGGGCGGAGCGATGTTGGTTGGCTTCATATTTTTCGTGCTTTGGAAACGAAAAAAGAATAACGGATAAAAACAAGCCGGAACGAACTTCGTTCCGGCTTGCTGTTCTATGCAGTTGTCAATCCCAGATCCGGTAAGCCATCAGGAAGTGCTGCTTCCAATAGGAGCCGGAGAGGACGGAGGAGGTGATGCGAACCTCGCCCGCGCCGTGGGCGGCGTCGATCATCTTGCCGTTGCCGAGGTAGATACCGACGTGGCCGGTGGAGGAGGACGAGCCCTTGAACACCATTACGTCGCCGCGCTTGAAGTCGCCCCAAGAGGTGATGCGCTTGTACTTCGAGCAGGTGCGCCACATGATGCTCGTCATATAGCTCTGCTTCACGCCCGCCTGGTTCAGGCACCAGTAGACGAAGCCGGAACAGTCAAACTTGTTCGGCCCCTTTGCGCCGGACACATACGGACAGCCGAGCTTGCTTTCCGCAATCGAAATGAATTTTTCCACCTTGGTCTTGGCGGTCGAAACCTTCGGCGTTGCCGTGACCTTCGGTGTGGCCGTGGCCTTGCTGCCCTTGGGAGTCGCGGTCGCCTTGCTGCCGGGCTTCGGCGTGACCTTCGGTGTGGCCGTCGGCTTCTTGGTGACCTTGGGCGTCGGGGTAGAGGGCGCGCGCTTCGCGCTTGTATCGTTCAGCTTGGCAAGCGTCTTGGAGCCGATGGCGCCGTCTACGCTCAGATTGTTCCGCTTCTGGAACAAACGCACCGCGTCCTCGGTGATATCGTCAAAGTAGCCGGTGACCTCCGAGCTGGACAGATAACCGAGCTTGCGCAAAAGCCGCTGCGCATCCTTGACCTTGCTGCCGCTCATGCCGAGCCGCAGCGCGTACTTTAGGGCGTCCTCGGAGTGCAGCACCGCAATCGTCGCCGGGCCTAAGACGCCGTCCTTGACAAGGCCGTTCGCTTCCTGGAACGATTTGATCGCGGAGACGGTTTTGCTGTCCATCTTGCCGGACACCTTATAGTCGCTCGACAGGTAGCCGAGCTCCTGCAGGCGTTCCTGATACCCCTTGATCGCTTCGTCGCTGTCGCCGCTCTTGAACACGTTGCCGACGACGTTTTCCGCGTACAGGGCTTCGCTTGTCACGATCCCGACAAGGCCGTCCGCGCTGAGCTTGTTCGCCGTCTGGAACGCGATGACCGCCGTTTCGGTGCGGTCGCCGAAGTTGCCGGTGATATCCGATTTTTCGATATAGCCGAGCTCATACAAACGCTCCTGCACGGCCTCGACCGCGTCGCCGCTGTCGCCGTTCTGCATGACGTATTCCACGGCGCTGTCGGAGAACAGCAGCGCATACAGCGATTCATCCAGAACGCCGGTCGGCGTAAGACCGTTGCGCGATTCAAACAGCTTCAATGCGCTCTCCGTGACAGGCCCGAAGTATTCGGTCGGTTCGTCGGAGTCGATATAGTTCAGATCCATCAGCCGCTGCTGCACGACGGCAATCGTTTCGTCCTTATCGCCGCGCTTAAAGACCGCGCCGCCGAGGTAGGTATCCTCGGGATCAATGGTCGGCGCAGGCGTTTCGAGCGGCTGCGGCGTGGTCGGGACGGCCGTATCCATCACCGCGACCGGCTCCGTGCCGCGCTCGGCCGGATGGCAGACGCAGGCGAACACGCGCGCGCCGAGCGCAATCGTCAGCACCAGCCCCGCGAGCATCACGATGCACATGACCGCGAGCACCAGAAACAGCAGCGGACGCGAAACCCGCTGCTTCGTCGCCGCCTCGCCGTCGGTACGGCGCGAAAGGACGTTGAGCTGCTTTTGCAAAAAGCCCTCGACGGCACGGATCCCGCGCGAAACGGTCGGCGGGATCGCGCGCAAAAACGCGCCGCCCTTTTCTTTTGTCCACGCAAGCGCCGTTTTCAGCCACGGCAGCGCCTTATCCCGCCAAAAGCCGGACAGCGCCGTACCGATGCGCGAAAGCGCCTGCAGAATCTTTTCCTTCATGTGATAAACTCCTTTGCGGCGCATATGCGCCGTGCTGCCGCCCCGATTTCCCCCTTCGGCTGCCTTCCATTATACGAAAGAAATGTAAACTCCGTTCGGAATTGCTGTGAACAATTCTGCCAATCCTTGCCGCTTTTCGCACGGATTGCCGGATTTTTCCGGCTCGCTTACCGCGCCGGATAGATCGACAGCGCCGCCGAGAGCTCGTCCCGCATCTGCCTCTGCCGCGCTTCGGGCGCTAAAAGCGTGACCTGCGAAAGATGATTCAGCAAGAACCGCCGTACCGACGACCAAGGGGCGCGCACCTCGGCGCGAATATTGTCCCCCTCCGGGAACAGCCGTACCGACACGCCGAACGCGTCGATCAGCGCGTCCACAAGCAGACCCGCGCACAGCAGCGTATACGGCTCCGGGCCGTCCTGCCGGTAGATCGCGCGGTTCACGTAGCCGACCACGTCGAGCCCGTTTTTACACTCAGGCAGGTCGTGCCAGTCGCGGATCGGGGCGTCTAAAATCACGATATTCCGCATATAGTCACAGCGAAAATGCAGCAGCCGACCATACCCTGTGACCGACGCCAGCACATAATACCGCTCGTCCGCAAGGAACAGCGCATACGGCGAGATCGCATACGTCGCATCCGGCGCGGCGGTCATCACGTCCTCGGCCTGCGCGGTGTGATACAGAAACTGCACCTGCTTCCCCTCGGCGATCGCGTCTTTCAGCGTTTCGAGCGCGGCAAACACCTCGGCCCGCAGCGCGCGCGGCGTTTCGGGGATCGCATGGATCGGCACGTCCGGCTGCATAAGACGGATGCGCTTTTGTCCCTCCTCGGTGATCGGCGCGCGCAGCAGCGCGTCATACAGCACCGGATCGAACGAGGTCGAATCCGCCGCCTTGGTCAGATAATAGCCCTTGCCGTTGTCGTGATAGGTGGACAGACCGAACCCCATCTCGGCCAGCAGGATCAGGTTGCGCCCGACGGCCTTGCGCTCCGCGATCATCCCGAAGTCGTCCTTCAGGTAGTCGATAATGCGGCGCGTAGAGAGCGGATCACGCTCGGACGCGTGCTGCTCCAGTACCCGCAGAATGCAGAGCGATAATGCTTTTTTCCCCTTTGTTTCCGTCATAAGCCCCTCGCCGGTCAGTCCTCGTAATAGTCTCCGCGCCGATAGTCGTACAAAACCCCCTCGTACTTCTTCGGCTCCTCCAGTACCTTGCCGCACCCGATTGCCACACACGCCACCGGGTCTTCCGCGACGAAGCACGGTACGCCGGTCTGCTCGGCAATGTATTGATCGAGCCCGTACAGCTGCGCCCCGCCGCCGGTCAGGCAGATGCCGCGGGTCGCAATGTCGCCCGCCAGCTCGGGCGGGGTTTGTTCAAACGTGTCCTTGAGCGCCTCGGTGATGTTGTGCAGCGGCTCTGAAAGCGCGTAGGTCAGCTCGTTCGAGCCGAGCTCCAGCGCCACGGGCAGGCCGCCGCCCAAGGAACGGCCACGCACATCCATTTTCAGCTCATCCTTGCGCGGATAGGCCGAGGCGTACTGGATCTTCAGCGCCTCCGCCGCGTTCTGGCCGATCACAACGCCGTGCTGCCGCTTCATATAGCGGACGATGGCCGCGTCGAACGCGTCGCCGCCGATGCGGAGCGAATCGTGGATCACCGCCTTGCCCATCGAAGTTACGACCATATCGCAGGTGCCGGCGCCGATGTCCACGACGATATTGCCCTTCGGCTCGGTGATGTCGATGCCCGCGCCGATGGCTGCCGCCACGGGCTCCTCGACCAGAAACGTATACCGCGCGCCCGCGCCCTCGGTCGTTTCAATGACAGCGCGCTTTTCCACCTCGGTCGCCATCGACGGGACGGCGACGACGGCGCGCGGCTTGAAGAACAGACGGCTGCCGACGATGCGGTTGAAAAACAGCGTGAGCATGCGCTCGGTCGCGTCGAAGTTGGCAATCACGCCGTCCTGCATCGGACGAATCAGCATCAGATTGTCCGGCGCGCGGCCGACCATGTCCTTTGCCTCCTGCCCGATGGCAACCAGCTTGCCCGTGCCGCGCTCAATGGCCGCAAAGCACGGCTCGCGCAGAACGATGCCCTTGCCGCGAATGTACGCAAGGATATTGCTGGTGCCGAGGTCAAGTCCGATATCGGGGGAGTGAAAAAGTCCCATGGAGAAACAATCCTTTCCAAGACGGGTAGAAACCGCCATGTTTTACGTGTACCATAATTGTACCATCTCGGGCTGCTGTTTGTTTGAAGGTTTTATGAACAATCATATTGCGAAATGTGAATTTTGCCGCTATACTGGTGGTATGGAACAGGAATACAGAATCAAACAGGCCGAATTTGTCACAAGCGTCGCTTTGGGACAACGCTATCCGGACGCGTTTCCGATGGAGATTGCGATTGTCGGCAAGAGCAACGTGGGCAAATCGAGCCTCATCAACTGTCTGACCGGCAACGGCAAGCTCGCGCGAACCTCGTCGCAGCCCGGCAAAACGAGGCTTATCAACTTCTTTTCGATCAACCGCGGGCAGTTTTATCTTGTCGATCTGCCCGGCTACGGCTATGCCAAGGCGTCCAAGGCCGAGCAGGAAAAATGGGGCGAGCTGATGGAGGGATATCTGAAATCCGGCAGGGTGAATCACCTGCTGATGCTGATTGATATTCGCCACGCGCCGACCGCGCTCGACCGGCAGATGTTTCAATATCTGGTGTACTACAATATCCCCTATACGCTGATCGCAACCAAGGCCGACAAGCTCACCAGATCGCAGCGCCGCATGATGGCGAACGCAAATGCCAAGGCGCTCGGCGCGCCGCCGTATGCGATCCCGTTTTCGAGCGAGACGGGCGAGGGGAAGGAGGAGCTGTTAAAACGGCTCGGGCAGCTGGTTTCGGACGCCGAAGCGGGTCTTTTTGAAGAAAAGGAAGAAAAACCTGTAAATTAGGGCTTGACAGATGGCCATGTTCTTTGCATACTATGTCGTGATGAAACAACGGAACAAAAGAGGTATGCTATGGCTTTACGGAAATGCCCGAAGTGTGAATTGAACTATCTGCGCGGCAACGAAACGATCTGCCGCGTTTGCGCCGCCGAAATGGATAAGAAGCGGAAAAAGATCGTCGAGACGGAGGACGAGGTGATCATGTGCTCCGAGTGCGGCGAGCGCCCCGCGGTGCGCGGCAAGTCGCTGTGCGAGGAGTGCCTGCGCGAGCAGAAGCGGCAGGCCGATCTGGAGCTGTATGCCGATAAGGTCCGCGCCGACGAAGCCGACGATCCCATCGAGGAGGATTTCTCCGACGAGGACGACGATTCCGACGAGTAAGCGGCAATAGAGCCGGGATCTCCCGGCAACGTACAGAAAGCGAGAAAACCTATGCCCAAGATCTATGCGATCGCGGATACACACCTGAGCCACGCCGTGCCGGACAAGGCGATGGATGTATTCGGCGCACATTGGGCGGATCATGCAAACCGGCTGGCGGCTGCGTGGCGGGACATCGTGACCGAGGACGATCTCGTCCTTATTCCCGGCGATATTTCGTGGGCGATGTACCTGAGCGACGCCGAGGCCGATTTGGCTTTTTTGGGCGCGCTGCCCGGAATCAAGCTGCTGCTGCGCGGCAATCACGATTTCTGGTGGTCGAGCGTCACCAAGGTGCGCGCCATGCTGCCAAAAGGGATGTACGCCCTGCAAAACGACACGTTCCGCTTTCACAATGTCGAGATCGCGGGCACGCGCGGCTGGACGGTTCCCGAAAGCACGGGCTTCAAGGAGAGCGCCGACCGCAAGCTGTATGAGCGCGAAAAGCTCCGCCTTGCCCTGTCGCTGAAGGCGCTGTCTCCCGATACCGCGCATATCGTCATGCTGCACTATCCGCCGTTCGGCGAGGGCGGCAACCCGAGCGAGTTTGTCGCAATGCTCGAGCCGTACAGCATCAAGACCGTCGTTTACGGCCATCTCCACGGCCCCAAGGCGCACGCCGCCGCGTTCCAAGGCGAATACAACGGCACGACCTACCACCTTGTTGCCGCCGACGCGCTGCGGTTTACCCCGAAGCTGATCGGGGAGACGGAGGAATAACAGAATAGAAATTCGGCGTGCCCCCTTGCAGGCACGCCGAATTTGTCTCTTTATGAAAATCTAATGCGCATGATTCTCAGTCTGCCGGAAGGCTTTCTGGCAGATTCATTTCAAACACATAACGCTGCGGCGTCATTTCCATCACCTGATACATGGCAATGGCCGTTTTGTTGAAATCCCAGGTATGCAGCTCCAGACGAACAGCGCCCTGCGCCTTGGCCCATTCCGCAACCGCTGTAAACAGCTTTGTCGCAACGCCCTTGCGACGGTGGGACGGCAAAACATAGATATCATCCAAGCAGACCGTCCTTACGCCCTTGACCATGCCGCTTTCTTCCCAAAGGGACGCTCTGACAAGGCCGACAAGCTGTTCGTCTTCAAATGCGCCGAGCTGCAAACAGCCGGGATGGGATACATTATGAAGAAAAGCGTCCTTGGGATAGATGTCCGCTTTGTCCCGATGCACAAAGCAGTCCGGCCGCGCCTGCACATGCAGCTCGTCCAGTTCCGCATACAGCGCAAGGGCCGTATCATAATCTGCTTCCGTCAGCTTTCTGATCTCCACAAGTGCGAACCCCTCTTTGCCGTTAGGCCTTCTTTTCGCCCTTTTCTTCCTTTTCTTCGTCGAGCTGCTGGAGCCGCAGCCCTGCGGTGTCGGTGACGGGCAGAGAGAAGCAGATCGCCTTGGCACGGGTATTCACGCCGGCCTTCTCCATGATCGAGCGCATGATCGCGTCCTTCTGCTCGGTCTTGGTGACGATAAAGATCACGTCCTTTTCCGAGGCGAGCGAGATGCCGAGGAACTGCTCGGCGCGCTCCATGCCGGTGCCCTGCGCGTGGATCACGGTGCCGCCTGCGGCGCCTGCGGCGCGTGCCGCGTCCATGATCTGATCGTTATAGCCTTGGTTGCCGATCACGATTAAAAGCTCCTGTACGGTGTTCTGCAAAGTGCTTTCCTCCCCTCTTTGATAGGACTGTCCGTCCGTTAAAAACGCCAATTCGCGCGGGCCGCCGATGCTCGATAGCGGCACCGTAAAGGCAATGCCCGTGCCCGGAATGTCGATCCGAAGCGTGCGCTCCAGATCGCGCTTGACGGTCTTCCAGGTTTCCTTGGTGACGACCGCAAAGCAGACGGCCTTTTCCGACCGTTCCAAGCCGAAGTAGCCGAGCACCTCGCCGGTCGCCGTGCCGTGGCCGAGCGTGATGAAATGCACGTTTACGTTGTCCTTGCGGTACAGCTTGATAAACGCAGGCAGCCGGTCGCGGTCGATAATCGTAACAAGTAAATCCAGCATACGCCCTCCTTACAGCCGAATGATCTCGTAATACAGGCTTTCATCCGGCACAGCCTGCACAGCGGCCGCCTTGCGGTGCGGCTTGAAGCGGACGGCCAGACCCAGAAGCTGAATCGTGATCAGCGGCGTCATGGCGACCATCGCCACCACGCCGAACGCGTCGGTTACGACGTTGCCGCCGACGGCAAGACAGCCGCCCATCGCAAACGGCAGCAGAAACGCCGCCGTCATCGGGCCGGACGCGACGCCGCCGGAGTCAAACGCAATCGCGGTAAACAGCTTCGGCACTACGAACGACAGCAGCAGCGCGAGGCCGTAGCCGGGCAGAATGAACCACAGGATCGAAATGCCCGTCAGCACGCGCACCATCGCAAGCCCGATGGACACCGCGACGCCGATGGACAGGCTGACCTGCAGCGACCGTCCGGAGACCTTGCCGCTTGTCAGCTCCTCAACCTGCCGCATCAATACATACACGGCGGGCTCGGCCTTGACGATAAAGTAGCCGATCAGCATACCGACCGGAATCACGACCCAGCGGTATGGCAGCGAGGCAAGCGTTTGTCCGAGGTAGGAGCCGGCGGGCATGAACCCGACGTTCGCGCCGAGCAAGAACAGTACAAGGCCGATGTAGGTATATACGAGGCCGACGCCGATGCGGAGAAGCGTTTTCGCGTTCAGATGCAGGCTTAAAATCTGGAAGATACCGAAGAAGCCGACAATCGGCAGCACGGCAACCGCGATTTCCTTGAGGTAGGTCGGCATCGCGTCGGTAAACAGCCGCGCAAGCGTGATCGAATGGTCGATCTCCGGAATCATCGTCGCCGTATAGTCGGCGCTTTCGGGGCGGAAGATCAGCGACAGCAGCAGCACCGCGAGGATCGGGCCGACCGAGCAGAGCGAGATCAGACCGAAGCTGTCGTCCGCCGCGTGCCGGTCGGAACGGATCGCGGAAATGCCGATGCCGAACGCCATGATGAACGGAACGGTCATCGGGCCGGTCGTGACGCCGCCCGCGTCAAACGCGACGGCGAGGAAGCTGCGCGGGGCAAAGAACGCCAAAAGGAACGTCAGCCCGTAGGCGATCAGCAGCATGTTCCGCAGCGGAATCCCGAACAGCATACGCAAGAGCGCAATGACAAGGAACAGGCCGACGCCGCCCGCCACGCACCAGATCAGAACCGGGCTTGGGATCGACAGCACCTGATTCGCCAGCACCTGTAAATCCGGCTCGCTTACGGTGATGAGCACACCGAGCAGAAAGCCGAGCGGCAGAATGATCCACAGCTTGCGCGTTTGCGTGATGCGCCCGCCGAGCTTTTGCCCCATCGGCTCCATGGCGATCTCCGCGCCGAGCGTGAAAAACATCATGCCGACGATCAAGAGCAGCGCGCCGAAGATGTATGCCAAAAGGATGCTCGTCGGCAGCGGCGCAACGGTAAAGGACAGCGCCAGCACGATCAGCACGATCGGCAGCACCGCCTTCAAGGCTTCACTGAATTTTTCCTGTAAACGGTCGCGATATAACGGCAATCGTCCATTCCCCCTTTCGGACTAAGTCCGAAATTTCCTATTTATTTAATATAGCACAAACCCCGCCGCATTTCGACAGTACGGCGGGGTATTTAATAATTTGTTCATACTGGCAGGCGGGCTGTGATGCCGCCTTGCGTTCAGCTGTCCTTTCTGCCGCTCACCACGTCGTCGTCGAGCACGACCGGAACGAGCAGCTCGCCCTTGCCGGCCTTCGGCTGAATGTGGATCTGTTCGGTATCCAGCGGGGTAACGGTGCCGTGGCGCTGCTCCAACAGCAGCGTAAACGGATCGGTGACGGCGCCGACATAGGCAAGCGCCGTACCGTTGGAGCCGTTCTTTTTGAAGTCGAACGTCTTGACGCCCTTGCCGTTGCGGCCCTGCACCTCGTAATCGAACAGGAAGCTGCGCTTGCCGTAGCCGCGGTCCGAAACCGTGATCAGCTCGCCCTCGTCGCCGACCTGCGCGGCATAGAACACGGCGTCCTTCGGCTCTAACTTGATCGCGCCGACGCCGGCGGCGGTGCGGCCGGTCTTGGGAACCGTGTCCGCGGCGAACCGGATGCTCATACCGAGCTTGGTGACGAGCAGGATGCTTTCCTCCGTGGCGGGCCAGACGAACAGCAGCTTGTCCTTGTCCTTCAAGCCGATGGCCGCCGTGCGCTTGGCGCGAACGCGGTATTCCTCGGCGGCGGTGCGCTTGACCATACCGCGCTCGGTGACAAGCAGATAGTCGACCTCGGCGTTCTCGTCAAACATCGCAATCGTGTTTTCGCCCTTTTCCAATTCAAGCAGCGAAACGAGGTTCAGCGCCTTTTGCGTCGGGCGCGTTTCGGGAATGTCGCCGACCTTCAAGGTCAAAAGCTGCCCGTGATCGGTGAACAGGCGCAGCGTGCCGTTGCTCGGCAGACTGACGGAAACCAAGGGCTGTTCGGCCTTGATCTGCGCGGCGTTGAACAGCCGCGTCGGGAGCTTGCGAACCTTGTGATCCTTTAAGAGCGTCACGGTCACATCCTCGACGACCTCGGCTTCGACCGGCTCGGCCTCGATCACGGTATCGCCCGCGATGATCTCGGTGTGGCGCTTGCCGTCGAAGACCTTGCGCACGTCGAGCAGTTCCTTCTTGATCAGGTTTGCGAGCTTCTTATCCGACGCCAAAATCGCTTCGAGCTCCGCGATCAGCTTCAAGGTTTCCTTGTATTCCTTTTCGATGGCGAGCAATTCGAGATTCGTCAGCTTTTGCAGCCGCAGATCGAGAATTGCCTGCGCCTGGATCTCGGAGAGGTTGAACGTCTTCATCAAGCCCTCGCGCGCTTCCTTCGGGGATTTCGATGCGCGGATCAGCTTGATCACGCGGTCGAGGTTGTTGACCGCGACCATCAGACCCTCTAAGATATGGCAGCGTTTCTTGGCAATTTCAAGCTCCGTCTTGGTGCGGCGCGTCGTAACCTCGCGCTGATGGCGGATGTAATGCTCCAGGATGTCCTTCAGGGTCAGCTGCTGCGGCTTGCCGTTGGCGATGGCGACATAGTTTGCGCCGAACGTGCATTGCAGATCGGAGTATTTGAACAGGTTTTTCAGCAGCTTTTCGGGGTCGCCGTCCTTTTTGACCTCGATGACCGCGCGCGTACCGGTGCGGTCGGATTCGTCGCGGATATCCGCAACGGCGGCGAACAGCGCCTTTTTCTCCTGCGTGATCTGCAGGATCTTTTCGAGACACGCGGCCTTATTGACCGTGAACGGGAACTCGTCGATGACGATGCGCGTCTTGCCGTTCTTCATGTCCTCGAAATGCGTCTTGGCCCGCATCGTCAGCTTGCCGCGCCCCGTTTCATAGGATTTGGCGATCTCCTCGGACGCGATCAGATACCCGCCGGTCGGGAAGTCCGGCGCGGGCATGATCTTCATCAGCTCCGGAATCGTGATCTTCGGATTGTCGATCATCGCAATGACCGCGTCGATGGCCTCGACCGGGTTGTGCGGCGGAATGTTCGTCGCAAGGCCGACCGCGATACCGCTGGAGCCGTTGACCAAAAGGTTCGGGAAGCGGCCCGGCAGCAGCTCCGGCTCCTTCATCGTGTCGTCGAAGTTCCATGCAAACGGGACGGTGTCCTTGTCGATGTCCTTCAGAAGCAGCATTGCCGCGTCGGTCATGCGCGCTTCGGTGTAACGCATGGCAGCGGCGCTGTCGCCGTCCACCGAGCCGAAGTTGCCGTGGCCGTCCACAAGGGTCACGCCCATATTGAACGGCTGCGCCATGCGCACAAGCGCGTCGTAGACCGAGCTGTCGCCGTGCGGGTGGTATTTGCCGAGGCAGTCGCCGACGATACGCGCGCACTTGCGGTGCGGCTTGTCCGGCGTGTTGCCGAGCTCCAGCATCGTATAGAGAATACGCCGCTGCACGGGCTTTAGACCGTCCTCCACGCGCGGCAGAGCGCGCTCCAAAATGACGTGCTCGGCATAGGGCATCATGGAATTGTGCATGACCTCGTCCATACTGATGTGCAGGATGGTTTCGGTCGGCGGCGGGGTCGTGGTTTTCTTTGTCGTAGCCATAGCGTTAATCCTTTATCTTCTCAAACACGGTCTTGCCGCTGCGGTTGAAGTCCGCATACTCGAAAATGTACTCCTTGCGGGACTGGACGCGGTCGCCCATCAGCACGGTTACAAGATGCTCGACCTCGGCGGCGTCCTCGATGGTCACGCAGGTCAGCTTGCGGCCCTGCGGGTTCATTGTCGTTTCCCAAAGCTGCTCCGGGTTCATTTCGCCCAGGCCCTTGTACCGCTGCAGCGTGTAGTTCTTGCCGTTCACCTGCTTCATCGCGGTTTTCAGCGCCGCATCGTCGTAGCAGTAGATCGGCGGCTGATTCGGCTTCTGCACGCGGTAGAGCGGCGCCATGCCGATATACACATGCCCTTCGGTGATCAGCGGCCGCATATAGCGGTAGAAGAACGTCAAAAGGATCGCGCGGATGTGCGCGCCGTCCTGATCGGCGTCGGCGAGGATGATGATTTTATTGTAGCGCAGGTTTGAGATGTCGAAATCGTCGCCGATGCCCGTGCCGAGCGCCGTGATGATCGAACGGAACTCGTCGTTTTGCAGCACCTGTTCGAGCCGCTTTTTCTCGACGTTCAGCGGCTTGCCGCGCAGCGGCAGGATCGCCTGGAACCGCCGGTCACGCCCCTGCTTCGCGCTGCCGCCTGCGGAGTCGCCCTCCACGATGAACAGCTCGTTCTGCGAATAGTCGCGTCCGGTGCAGCTCGATAGCTTGCCGACAAGCGGCGCGTTTTCGAGCTTGCTTTTTTCGCGCGCGGTCTCCTTGGCCTTGCGCGCCGCGTTGCGCGCCTTGGCGGCCTTCACGGCCTTTTCCGCAATCTGGTTGGCGACCGTTGCGTTCTTGAGATTTTCGAGCCATACTGAAAGCTGCTGTGTCACAACCGTTTCGACCGCGGGACGCGCCTCGGTATTGCCGAGCTTCGTTTTCGTCTGGCCCTCAAACTGGATGTTCCGCATCTTCAGCGACAGCACCGCCGTCATGCCCTCGCGGAAATCCTCACCGGCCAGGGACGCATCCTTTTCCTTCAGCGCGCCGACCTTGCGGCAATAGTCGTTCATGACCTTGGTCAGCGCGGCCTTGAAGCCGGTTTCGTGCGTGCCGCCCTCGGTCGTCGGGATGTTGTTCACGTAGGACGCGATCGTTTCGGAATAGCCGTCGTTGTGCAGGATCGCAACCTCCACGATGATACCGTTCGATTCGCCCGAAAAGTGGATCGGCGGATCGTAGAGCGCGGTCTTGTCCTCGGAGATGTAGCGGACAAAATCGGAAAGGCCGCCTTGGTAGCAGAACTCGGCGTGCTTGGCCTTGCCCCATTCGCGGTTGTCGTCAAGCGTCAGCTTCACACCGCGGTTGAGGTAGGCGAGCTCGCGGAGCCGCTTCATCACGACGCTGTACTGCATGTCGATGGTTTCAAACACGCGATCGTCGGGCAAAAAAGTGACGACCGTGCCCTGCTTGCGCGTGCGGCCCGTTTCGGTCAGCGGGTATTTCGGCTTGCCGGAAACGATCTTGCCCTCGGCGTTCTCCTCACTCGAAAATTCGATCTTGTATGCGCGATTCTCATGGTAGACCTCGACCGTGACCCAGCGCGACAGCGCGTTGACGACGCTCGCGCCGACGCCGTGCAGACCGCCGGAATAGCCGTAGGCGTCGTTGCCGAACTTGCCGCCTGCATGCAGCTGCGTAAACACGACCTCCACGCCGGACACACCCAGCTTTTCGTGGATGCCGGTCGGGATGCCGCGTCCGTTGTCCACGACGGTGACGCTCTTGTCGCGGTTCAGCGTGACATTGATTTCATTGGCATAGCCGTTCGCGGCCTCGTCGATCGCGTTGTCCACGATCTCCCACAGCATGTGATGAAGCCCCGGCAGACCGGTCGAGCCGATGTACATGCCGGGCCGCATGCGGACGGCGTCAAGCCCCTCCATCACGGTAATGCTGCGAACGGAATATTCTTCTGACATGGTTTCCTCCTGCGGACGGGCGGGCGCACTCCGCCCGATCCCGTCCAAATGATAACATGTTATTTTAACACAGATTCCCGCCCCGCGACGCAGCTTCGACGATACTTTTACGGTTTATTCATATTTTCCGCTTCCAAGCAGGGCAAGAAGGACGGCTCTTTTTTTCTTGCAATCGTATAACGCTTCCTATATAATACATGTGACAATATTGCGCGGCTTTCCGACAAACGAAGCCGACAGACGCAAGACGGTGAGAGAAGCAGAATGGATCGTTTCAAAACGGGAAATTTCATAGCGAAGCTGCGAAGCGAACGCGGCATGACGCAGACGGAGGCTGCCGAAAAATTGGGCGTCTCCAATAAAACGGTTTCCCGCTGGGAGAACGGTCAGACGCTGCCCGACTTTGAGCAGATGCAGAAGCTGTGCGAGCTGTATGACGTGCGGATCGAGGAAATCTTGGCGGGGGAACGAATATCTTCCAAAGCGGAAACGGTCGCGCCGCCGGAACCGCCTGCGCAGACGCCGGAGAAGCCGCAAAAGCGGTCGGCGCTGCTTCGCACCGCATGGAGCAGCGCGCTGTTCGGCGCCGTGATCGGCTGTGCGGCGATGGCGCTGCTGGTGACGCTGCTGTTCCACCCCACAAAGGCGAGCTGCGGCGCGGCGCAACCCTTGCCGAACGCGACCGAGGCAGGTGCATCCGCAGCGCAGACGCAGAACGCAGAGCCGTCGGCGGCGACGGAGGAAACCGAACCAACGCCGTCTGCGCCGAGTCTGCAGGAGGCTAAGCGCCGGGCGGCAGAGGACGCGGCGAATCTCCCCGCAGAAACGCCGCAGCCGACAAGCCGGGCAGCGCGCGGTTCGCTCGGCCGGGAAAGGCAGCCACTCACGGTGAATGATTTTCCGGAGGCGTTCCGGGAAAGACGGTTGAGCGACGGGGAATTAGAGGCGCTTCGCTCTATGCCGCCGGCCGTGCTGCGCGAGCGCATCTCCACGGTGGCGGACATGGTGACATGGTTCAACCTCATGGACCCCGATATCTGGGATTCCAACGTTATTTCGATTCCGCGCACCGGCGTTTACTATTATCTGAAGCCGGAGGAGCAGCTGCGACAGATGGACTTTGCTTCGGACAGCCTTGCGCTTTCGTGCGCATGGTTGATTCAGGAGGATTATGAGGGTCTATGCGTGCTGTACGTCAACGGCGTCAACTGCATGAACAACATGTGTGTTGCCGTTCCGAACGACGACGGCTGGCTTGTGTTCGATCCGGCGGCGTTTACGTATCACGGCTCCGAAAACGGCGCTTTGGACTGCGTGTGCGTGCAGGCGCTTGAGGACCTGTATCCGATATTGGACCGGTTCAACGTTCTGCATCACGAATATTTAATGCCGATCAGCGTGATCGAAAACCTGGAGCAAGAGGTAGCCTTCTACGAAAACGTCGAAGAAAAATACCTGTGCGCAGATACCGACGCTGTCGAGCTGGCAAGAAAAGGAAACTGAAAAAATTGCAATCATACCCATGCACCCGGAATACCCTTGCCGGGTGCTTTTCTTTCGGGAAAGAGCCGGACAGGACAGAGCTGACCGCGAAAATTCCCACAAAATGTCCCTTTTGAACCGCAAATTCGTTCTTTGTGTCCTTTACTTTCGGGGCAGGAAAGTTATCATTTCTATATATAAACTTCGGAACGAAGCGAGAGGGCGGAATGGACAAGCGGAAGATTGGAAGATACCTTTCGGAAAAACGAAAGCAGATGGGAATGACGCAGGCGCAGCTTGCGGAAATACTGGACGTATCCAATAAGACGATCTCCCGGTGGGAGCGCGGCATCAATTTGCCGGATTACGATCAAGTTCTGAAGGCATGCCGCTTGTTTCGCGTCAATGCGCGCGACTTTCTGACAGGCGGCGGGGAAACGACAAAAGAATCATTCTGATGCATACAGCGCCCGAACAGGGCGCTTTTGCAATCTGTTCATCAGATTCGCACTTTGTGTCCTTTACTTTTTTCTTGTTTCTTTTATATTGAAAATGAATACGTATCAAAAACGGAGTGAGCATACGGGATGGATAAAATCAAGATCGGGCAGTTTATCACGATGCATCGGAGGCGGCTGGGCATGACGCAAGCGGAGCTTGCCAAGCTGCTGGGCGTTTCCAACAAGAAGGTATCGCGCTGGGAACGCGGCCTGCATGTCCCCAATTACGATGATGTTTTGAACGCAAGCGAGCTATTCGGCGTCAGCGTGGAGGACTTTATCACGGGCAATCTGGACGCGGAACACCGCAAGCGGCAAAGAGGTGCAGCTCAAGGTCGTTTCAAAGGATGAGAACGATAACGATAACGAGCTTAGGATTGCGATCCTGATGGCAGGGGAGGCGCAGGGCGGTGACCCCGACAACCCGGACGAGCCGTATGAGATTCATTCTTGGAGCGTGATCGGGGGCATTTGCGGCACGAATTGGGATTACGATTTCCCGATGACGGAGACCGAAGAGGGCTCCGGCGTTTGGGTTTCCGCTACGCTTGGGCTTTATGCGAACGAGGAATTCAAAGTGCGTGCCAACGGCGATTGGGTGGTAAACTACGGACCGTTGCCCGAAGCCGGTCGGGATAACTGCTGGGTAGAGGAGGACGGCGTCTATATCGTGCGGTTGGATCTGAACACAGAGACGCCCGTGCCGGTGGCAGAGAAGCAGGAGGGCGTCGAAGCGGAATACCCGCATAACTACGGCGACGAATCTTGGAGCGTGGCCGGAACGATCTGCGGCACAAATTGGGATGTCTATTTTCCGATGACGGAGACCGAGGAAGGCTCCGGTGTTTGGATGACAGAGCTGCTGACGCTTAACGCCGGCGAAGAACTGAAGGCGTTCCGTTCCGAAAACCCGGAGGAAAGCTTCGGCATGACGATGCGCCGCTTGATGCGAAACGGCGACAGCCTGGTGGTTCCGGCAGACGGTGAATATGTTGTCACGATACAGATCTATGAAGGGACGATCACGCTGACAAACGCAGCGGGAGAAGTGGTTTTGCCGGTGCCGCTGGAGCCATCGGACGACCCGGACTTTATTGACTTCGGCGGCGGAGAGTTTCCGTATTTTCCGGAGGAGCAAGCGGACGAATATCCCGATGTTTCCGGCCTGACGGATGATCCGGATAAGCGCGTTTACCTGAATGAAGACAATTTCCCGGACAGGATGTTCCGAAACTGGTTGATTTCGGGGGACGAGCGCCCGGAATATACAACGGTGACGCAAGAGGACGGAACCGTTACGCGATATTACACCGACGGGCAGGCGAAATCGGTCACGCATTTGCATGTAGAAGGCCGGGAGATTGCAAGCCTTGCGGGCATTGCCTATTTTCCAAACCTCACGCACCTGTATTGCGGGCAGAGATGGGACGAGTTCGAAACGATCAGTAATTATCTGACGGAGCTGGATCTGTCGCACAATACGAAGCTCGTCTGCCTTTCCTTGGAGAACAACCTGCTGACAGCATTGGATGTTTCCATGCTCCCGGCGCTGAAATCGCTTGCCTGCGGGAACAACCCACGACTGACGGCGCTGACGGTCGGGAGTCATGCAAAGCTGCATTATCTGTCCTGCAAAAATGCTGCGCTTACTGCGCTGGATGTTTCGGGCTGCACGGGGCTGACAGAGCTGGATTGCTCTTTCAATCCGCTGCGCTCGCTGACGCTGACGCCCTCGATGGAGCAGCTGAACTGCAGCAGCTGCAGCTTGACAGAATTGGACGTTTCCGTGCTGCCGCAGCTGACATGGCTGGATTGTGCGCAGAATCAGCTGACGACATTGGATGTTTCCTCCAATGCTGCGTTAAAGACGCTCTGTGTCAACGGGAACGCCTTGACGGAAGTGAATCTTTCGCAGAACGAAAGCCTTGCGGTGCTGAACTGCTACGGCAACAAAATTCCGATCACCGGGTATACGCTTCCCCCGCACGAGATCAGCGGCTATATCGAGGTGCAAGGCATCCGTGCGGAGCGGCAAAGCGACATGGATCTTTACACGGTTGCGTTGGATCAGCTTGCGCCGCTGCTGACGGAAGCGGATTATCCGCACCTGCGGCTTCGCCAAACGTCGGAAGCAGGGTATGATTTCGCCGCCGGCGGCAGCATCCTGCGGCTGATCCAGCTCCAAAGGGGCTGGCATTGGGTAGTGGATCTTGTGGTCGAGCGGGAAAACGGGACGACGTTCGTATTCGGCTTCCCGCCGGTTTATGAGAACCCCGATATTCTTCCGACAGAGAGCGGAGAGGTGATTCCGATCGACGCCGAGCATTTCCCGGACGATGCGTTCCGCGCCTACCTTCTCAATGAACTGACGGAGTATTACTATCCGGCGGACGAAACACACGCAACGCCGTACTTCACAACAGAAAGCGCGCTGCTGGTGGAGATGATCAATTGTGAGGGAATGGGCGTTCGCTCGCTGCAGGGCATTGAGATTTTCACCAATATCACAGCGCTTAAATGTGGCTCGAGCTATATAGAATATCCGGATCAAAAAACGTTTTGGGGACAGAACGAACTGACGACGTTGGATGTGAGCATGTTCCCGCACCTGCAGCATCTTTCCTGCAACGGCAACAAGCTGACAGAGCTGGATGTTTCCCACAATACAGAGCTTGAGGATCTGATCACCTTCGATATGAAGACGCTGACCTCGCTGGATGTGACCAGGCTGCCGAAGCTTTCATTTTTGCAATGTCATAACAGCGGATTGACAAGCCTCGATCTGTCGAACAATCCGAATTTGACATACCTGGATTGTCAGCGGAACGAGCTGACCTCGCTTGCGGTGGCCGATAAGCCGGAGCTTTGGCATATCAGCTGCGAGTTGAACCGCTTGACTTCGCTGACGCTTCGCGGCTTGCCGTCGCTGACAGAGCTGAACTGCAGCGGCAACGCGCTCTGCATACAGACGCTTGATCTGTCCGAATGTCCGGCGCTCGAAACGGCAAGCATCGGCATCGCCTGGAAGGAAGAAAACGGCAATTGGACTTCTTACCGCAACAGCATCAATGTACTGGTGCTGGCGAATAATGCGAACCTGCGGAGACTGGATTGCGCGTATTGCGGCCTGGCCGATATTACGTATGACGCCTCCGCTGCACATGCGGCAAAGCAGAGCTTGCAGAGCGGAACGGTGATGCGGCTTTCCGCACGACGGGCGCCGGAAGCGGCAAAAACCGAAGCGCAGAACGCTGTATACATGCTGGAATCCTTGGATTGCAGTCATAATGATCTGTCCAGTCTGGATATGAGTCGGCTGACCATGCTGACGAATCTGGAATGCAGCGGCAATCCAAACATGCGGGCCCTCGATTTATCGGAAAACACGGCGCTGGTTGCGGTTCGACTGGATTCCGAAGCGGCTGCCAATACGGTGTTCGCAGACGGCGCTATGCCCTATACGATTCACGCGATGGTATGGGAGCGGCATGCCGAATCGGGAGAGAAGGAGCTGGTGCAAAAGGCGATCGCCGTAAGCGCCGAGGAAGATCCGTTCTGGTGCCTGCAAACGTATGACAGCGCCGTGCTTGTGGATAACACCGGCGATAAGAAAACGGCCGTCGCCGCGTATTATAAGTTAACGGATACCATTCCGCAAAACATGCTGCCGGAAACGACACAAACGCTCTTTGCCGGCTGGTTTACGGATGCGGACTATGCAGAGTCCGGCAGAAATAACGACGGCGCGTATGCCAAGTTCGTTGATGCGAACGTGCTGCGGGTCGGCGTGCAGTTCCGCAAGCCGTCGAGCTCCGGCGTGGAGGGAACGTCCGATATGCGGCTGATCACCTCGCTGCCGGGCAAGGACGGGGAGATGTACGGCACCATAGCGGCCGTGGGCTTCCGGCTGGAACGGCTCAACCCGGAGGACGGGAGCGCGATCCTGACGGTTGCAGACGTTGCGTTCAGCGAGGAGATCTATCCCTACGTGACCGGCAATACGGAGGACGGCACCAAGCAGGTGACGCCGGACGCGTTCTGCGCGGATTCCGTCAAGGTCGCGGCGCTGTCGGTGCGGAAGATGCCCAACTCGTTCTTCGATGAGGAGATTCCATTCCGCGTCACACCGTATATGGTACTGGAGGACGGAACGAAGGTGGAGGGCCGAGCGGTACAGTTTATGACCTGCTATGACGAAAAAGGCGTTTCCGCGATCAAGCCATTTGTTCCGACGAATCAAGGAGATTAAAAGAGGTGTTTGAAATGAAGAAGCAGACATACGAAAAGCCGGTGACAGAGATCGTTTGGCTGGAGGGAGAGGATGTTATCACGGCATCCGGAGATCATATAACAGACGATGCAATTTGGGAAACCCCAAAGCCGTAAAGCAACAAAAATGAACAGAACACAAATCCGCATTCTGCTGTTGCTCATCGCCGTTGCCGTCGTCTGCGCCGTCGTCTTCTGCACGGTTTGGCTGCTGCGCGGCGCCTGTCAAACGCAGCCCGAGGCAGCGTTGCAGCCGGAGCCAACGCAGGCAGCCCCGCAAAGCGACACGCCAACAGCGACCGCCACGGCTGTCGTGATCGAGCTTCCCGCTTCGGAAGCGCCTGCGACGCCGTCGGCAAGCGATATCGCAACGGAAAACATGGCAACCGAAACGCCGATGCCTACCGCCGCGCCAAAGGAACCGACGCCCGCGCCGACGGACGCGGCCCCGCCCGCACAGGGGACGAGTGCACCGAAACGGCCGACAGTCACACCCGAAAGCGCAACGCCCGCGCCGACGCCGACCGCCGTGCCGCCCGCAGCGGAGGAAACGGCACAACCGAGTTTCTCGCCGGATGTTGCGCCGACGGCGACACCGAACCCGACAGAGCAGTCCTCAGCCGTGCCGACCCCGACCGCAACCCCGCAGCCGACCCCGATGGATGAGGCGTCGCCCACACCGGCAGCCACGCCTGCGGACGATGATGGATGGGGCGACGTTTTCTGGCCGTAAGGCGAATGGATCACAGCAACCGCCGCCGGCGCGGACTGTGACAGAAGTTAACATACCAAGCATACATAAGCTGTCAAGGAACCCGCAAGGGCTTCTTGGCAGCTTTTTGTATCGGAGAATGGAAAAGACAACGGAAACAATATAGGAAAAGATATAAAGACGGCAACTCCTCAAAAAGTTTACATTTCCCACGGAGAAGTGTTTTCAGGATATCCGTCAACAAAAATGTGTGTCGCTACAGCTCGATCCGTTTGGAGAGAGGACAGTTTTGGAAAATGCGGTGATACGCCGTAAAGAAAGCGCGCATGGTGTTTTCTATGTCGCATGGCGACGGGAATACCGATATATGGCAGAATTTTCGGAAAAACAGAGACTTTTTCGGATAAACAGAGCGACAACTAACAGAACTTGAAAAGACAACCGGGAGGAAGAAACCGAGGAAGGCAAAGTTGCCGTACCGAGAAAAGCAAATCAGGACACTTTTACCGAAAGAAAAGAGAGCGGCGCGGGAGAAAAGGTACATGCGGGGAGGAGAGAAACGGGACAGGGGAAAGCCGTTGAATTTGCCGCAATTGATGGGTGACAAAGCGGCAATTTGGGTGTATAATGCCATACGTAATAATGTAGTCCTATACCCTTTTGGTTTGGTGCGCTCTTTTTTGGGCGGAGGGACGGCGGAAAGGAGCCTGCGGATGGAGACGAACGCGTTTCATCATGTGCCGATCATGGTGCGCGAGGTGCTGTCTCTGCTCGCGCCGGAGCGCGGCGGCGTGTTCGTAGACGGCACGCTCGGCGGCGGCGGACATGCGGAAGCGGTGCTAAACGCGCTGCCGGAGGACGGGCGGCTTTTCGGCATCGACCGCGACGACGAAGCCCTTGCCGCGGCGGGCGCAAGGCTTGCGCCGTTCGGAGAGCGGTTCACCGCAATCAAAGGAAACTTTTTTGAGATGAAGCCGCTGCTTGCGGCAAAGGGCGTCGAGCGTGTCGATGGCATCCTGCTTGATCTCGGCGTTTCGTCGCATCAGCTGGACAAGGCCGAGCGCGGGTTTTCGTATAAGGCCGAAGCGCCGCTCGATATGCGCATGGATCAAACCGCGCCGCTCGACGCGTACACGGTCGTGAATACGTGGCCGAAGGACGAGCTGGTGCATATCTTTTATGAATACGGCGAGGAACGCTTTTCGCAGCGCATTGCGGAGCGGATCGTTTCCGAGCGGCAACGGCACGCCATCGAAACGACGACCGAGCTGGCGGCGCTTGTGAAGGATGCAATCCCGGCCAAGTTCCGCAACGAGCCGCAGCATCCGGCGCGGCGTGTGTTTCAGGCGATCCGCATTGCGGTCAACGGCGAGCTGGACGGGCTTTCGGACGCGATCGACAGCGCGGCAAGCCTCTTAAACCCCGGCGGGCGGCTTGCAATCCTCACGTTCCATTCGCTCGAGGATCGCATTGTGAAAAACGCGTTCCGGCGGATGGAGAATCCTTGCACGTGCCCGAAATCTGCGCCGGTCTGCATCTGCGGCAAAAAGCCGACTGCGCGCGTGCTCACGCGGCATCCGCTGACGGCGGACGAGAACGAGCAAACGGAAAACACGCGGTCCACCTGCGCCAAGCTTCGGGCGATCGAAAAGCTCTGAGCATATCGGCGGCGGCCGCAGAATAGGATGGGGGAAGAAGGACCCCCTTGGCATTTCCTTCCTAATGAATAAGCCTCACGGCGGAAAGGAGCAGCATGGAGCGTCCATACGGCAGCGAAAAAACCAAAATGACCGCGTCGGGCATGCGGCTGTATCGCCCGACACAGCCGACCTCGTCCAAGGAAGTGAAACGAAACCGTCGCCGCGCCGCGCGGGAAGCGCGTATGCAGTCCGAGCTGCGCTTTTCCACGCTGTCCAAGGTGATGATTCTCGTCTCGGTGTTCCTTGTGGCGCTGACGGCGCTCCTGTCGCTGTTCGGCGCGGCGGAATACGCGCAGATCTCGACGGACATTGCGACGATTGACGCAGACATCGAATCGTATCAGCAGATGATTTCGCAGGTCAAGAAAACGCAGAGCTCGATGAACGACTATGCCTCGATCACCGATGCGTGTCTCGATCGCGGGATGCAGATGATCTGGGAGCCGGGAAACACACAGTAACCAACGGGACAAAACGGTACAGCACAGGACAAATTTTTCAGAAAGGACGGCGGCATGGCAAAGCGGACGATTTGGGAATCCATTCGCGGGTTCCTGACGGGACAAACGAACGGCAATACGGCTGCGGCGGCGAAGGGCAAACTGGCGTTTGCACTTGCGGCGGCGATGCTGGCTTTTTTGATGCTCGTGATCCAGCTTTTTTCCGTGTCCGTCTTAAAAGGCAAGGAGTGGACTGAAAAGGCCATGCGCCAATGGTCGCGCACGACCTATATCAAGGCCGACCGCGGGCAGATCACCGACCGCGACGGCACCGTGCTCGCCTCGTCCTATACGACGTATCAGGTCTGCGTCAATCCGCAGAACATTCAGGTGGACGACCGCGAGCGTATCGCAAACATCCTGTCCACCTATCTCGACATGGACTATGACGCGGTTCTAGCCAAGATGAGCAAAACGCGCATCAAGCGCGGCACCGAAAACGACGAAAACCCGGAGCGTATTCTGCTGTCGCAGGTCAAGATCAAGGATCAGGTCGATAAGGAAGTCATTTCACAGCTGAACGCTATGCAGCTCGGCACCGGCGTGAGCTATTATGCCGACGTAAAGCGCGACTATCCGGAAAGCGGCTACTATGCACAGCTTTTGGGCTTTACGAACGTGGACGGCGACGGGCAGACCGGCATCGAGCTGACCTACAATAAATATCTGGCGGGCTCGGACGGCTACATCAAGACCGATACCGACCGTGACAACAACCCCGTCCCCGGCGGCGAGGAGGAATACATCCTGCCCGTTTCCGGCGGCAACGTAACGCTGACGACAAATACCGGCTTGCAGGCGATCCTCGAAAACGCGCTGCAGGAGGCCTGCACGGTCAACAACGCCGCCACCGCTTACGGCATTCTGATGAGCCCCAAGACCGGCGAGATCTATGCCGAGGGCAGCTATCCGACGTTCGATTCCTCGGCGCCGCCGCGCTCCGACGCGAAGCTGCTGCTGGAGCTGTCGAAAAACCGCATCGTGACCGATACCTATGAGCCCGGCTCGACGTTCAAGGTCATTACGCTGGCGTCGGCGCTCGATACCGGCGCGGTCACGGTCAACACGACGTTCAACTGCAAGGGCAGCCTGCTTGTCAAGGGCGAGCGGATCAAGTGCTGGCGCTCGGCCGGGCACGGCACGCAATCCTTGGGCGACGCGGTCGCCAATTCATGCAACCCGGCGTTTATGTCGATGGCGCTGCGCATGGGTCTGGATACCTTTTACGGGAAGATTTATGAGTTCGGCTTCAACGATGTGACCGGCAGCGGGATCATGGGCGAGACGAGCGGTACGGTCACGCATAAGAAATATGTGCGCGACGCCGACCTTGCGCGCATCGGCTTCGGCCAAAGCATTTCGTGTACCGGCATGCAGCTGGCGACCGCGTTCACCGCGGCGATCAACGGCGGCGAGCTGATCAAGCCGTATATCGTGGCGGAGATCACCGACAACGACGGCAACGTGCTGCTGAAGAACGAACGCACCGTCGTGCGGCGCGTGGTTTCCGGGGAGACGAGCGCCATCGTGCGCGAGCTCCTGCGGGGCGTCGTCGAAAACGGCAGCGGCAAGAACGCGCAGGTTTACGGCTACACGGTCGGCGGCAAAACCGGCACGTCGCAAAAATACAACGAGGACGGCACGGTGTCCAATACGCGCCTGATCGCCTCGTTCATCGGCTTCGCACCGGTATCCGATCCGCAGTTCGTCTGTCTGATCGTCGTTGACGAGCCGCAGGTACCGTCGGTGTACGGCAGTACCGTCGCCGCGCCGTTTGTGCAGCAGGTTCTGGCTTCGTCGCTGTCGCTGATGGGCGTTGCGCCGGACACCGTGAATACCTCGGCTACAGTGCCGAACGTGACCGGCATGACCGTCGAGGAGGCCGTGCAGGCGCTCCGGGAAAGCGGCCTAACCGCCACGTATATTGAAACGGAGGCGCAGTCGGTCGTGACCGCGCAGGTGCCGCGCAGCAACGTGACGGTCGTGCGCGGCAGCAACGTGATTCTGTATTCGAACGGCTACAGCTTCTTCAATTACGACACCGAGGAAGCGGCGGAGACCGTCGAGGTGCCCGACGTGGTCGGCAACGGGCAGCAGAACGACCGCATCATGGCGCGGGATAAGCTCGAAAAGGTCGGCCTTGTCATGGATTATGACGCGACGCATTGCATCGGCTTTGCCGTTTCGCAATCCTACGCGCCCGGCACGACCGTTCCGGTCGGAACCGTTGTGCATGTGGAATTTGCGCCCAAGGAATGAACCCTGATTTTGTATCCACAGGAAGGAAAAAGACTCCGTATGAAAGTATCTGAAATCGCAAAAGAGCTGAACGCGGCCTATATCGGCGGCGACGCAGAGATCACCTCCGTTACCTACGATTCCCGCCGCGTCACGGAGGGATGTCTCTTTTGCTGCCTGGTCGGACTCGTTTCCGACGGACATACCTTTGCAGCGCAGGCGGCGGACAAGGGTGCGGCGGCGCTGCTGGTGCAGCGTCGGCTGCCGATCGAGCTGCCGCAGATCATCGTGCCTGACGGCCGCAAGGCCATGGCACTTGCGGCGGCTTGCATTTACGGCCACCCGGAGCGCGAAATGATGATGCTCGGCGTGACCGGCACGAACGGCAAGACGAGCACAACCTATATGGTCAAGGCCATTGCCGAGCATGCGGGCTTAAAAGTCGGGCTGATCGGCACGATCCAGAACATGATCGGCAATGAGGTCATCGAGACCGGCCGCACGACGCCCGAAAGCGCGGACCTGTTCGCGCTGCTGCGCCGCATGGCGGACGAGGGCACCGATCTGTGTGTGATGGAGGTTTCGAGCCATGCGCTTGTGCAGGATCGCGTCTACGGCATCCCGTACCGCGTGGCGATGTTCACAAACCTTACGCAGGATCATCTCGACTACCACAAGACGTTCGACAATTATCTGAACGCGAAAAAGCTGCTGTTCTCGCAATGTGAGATTGCGGTGATCAACCACGACGATCCGCATGCCGAGCGCATCATGGAGGGGCTTGAATGTCCGATTTATACCATCGGCATCCATACGCCCGCGAGCTTCAACGCGTCGAATATCGACATTAAGACCTCCGGCGTGCGCTTCCTTTTGCGGACGCCGAAGGGCGAAAGCATGGTGAACCTGAAGATCTCCGGCCTGTTCTCGATCTACAATGCGATGGGCGCGGCGGCGATGATGCAGCTTTGCGGCTTTTCGATGAAGGACATCGTCGGCGGACTGGAGCAGCTGGACGGCGTGGCGGGACGGCTGCAGGCCGTGGACACCGGCGACAAGCCGTATACCGTCTACGTCGATTACGCGCACACGCCCGACGCGCTCGAAAATGTGCTTTCGACTGTGCGCGGCTTTGCCAAGGCGCGTGTGGTGGCGCTGTTCGGCTGCGGCGGCGACCGCGACCGCGCCAAACGCCCGCTGATGGGCGAGATCGCGGGGCGGCATGCGGATTACGTGATCGTCACAAGCGACAACCCGCGCTCCGAAAGCCCGGAATCCATCGTCAAAACGATCGAGGACGGCGTGAAAAAGACGGGAGTGCCGTACACGGTGATCGTGAACCGAAAAGAAGCGATTGCCTACGCGCTGGACAATCTGCAGCCCGACGATATTCTTGTCATTGCGGGCAAGGGACATGAGAATTACCAGGAGATCAAGGGCGTCAAGTATCACTTTGACGACAAAGAGGTAGTGGAGGAGCTCCTGCGGGGATAATGCGCCTGCGGGATGAGGGGCATGTACGGAGTTATTTTACATTCGCTGTCGGCGCTGCTGACAGCCTTTGCGCTGGCGGCGGTGCTCGCGCCGGTATCCATTCCGATGCTGCGTTCGCTGAAGGAGCCAAAGGCGGAGAAGGCGGGCGGGCTGCCGACGATGGGCGGCATGATCCTGTTCGGCGCGGCGCTGATCGGCTCGCTGCTGTGGGCGCGGGACAGCTATGCGTTTCTGCTCCCCGCGCTGCTGCTGACCGCCCTGATGGGCATGGTCGGTTTTGCGGACGATCTTTTACAGGCGCGCATCGGGAGCGGGCTTGTGCTGTGGCAGAAGCTGACGCTGCAGGGCGTGATCGCGCTCGGCTTTGCGGTGCTGTTTTATTTGATGGAAAACGTCGGGCCTGCCGTATGGCTCGACTGGGGCACGCTCGGCTTTTTCTACGTACCGCTGGCGGCGGCGTTCATCGTCGGAACCGTCAATGCGGTGCGGCTGACCGAGGAGGTCAACGGCCTGCCTTTGGCGGCGGGCGGCACGGGCGCGCTGCTGTGGTGCGCGCTGCTCTGCATGCTGGTGCAGACCGCGACGCCGGTGAAAAACAGCGCGCTGCTGCTGAGCCTCGGCGATCTTGCGGTGTTCGGCGCGGCGATTGCCGGCGGGGCGTTGGGCCTGCTGCTGTATAATTCGCCGCCCGCGCGACTGCGCATCGGGGAGACCGGCGCATACGTGCTCGGCGGGGCGCTGGCGGCGCTCGCGCTGCTGAGCCGCACGGCGCTTGCCTTGCCGCTGCTCGGCGTCGGGTTTGTGGCGACGGGGCTTTCGGTCGTTGTGCAGATCGTGTCCTATCGCATGGGCAAGGCCGTGTTTCGCGCGGTGCCGTTCCATCGGCAGCTGGCGGCGATGGGCATGCCCGAATCGAAAATCATTATGGTCTACGCGATCTTCACCGTTGTCGGCGGCGCGGCCGCCATGCTGATCGCGTGGTTTACAAAATAAAAGGTTTAGTGGAGGGATTATGGAACGACAGAAAACGGCATTGATCGTCGGCATGGCAAAGAGCGGCATTGCGGCGGCAAGGCTTTTGTATCAGGACAATTACCGCATCATCATCAACGACATGAAGCCGGAGATCAAGGGCCTTTTTGACCAGCTGTCCGGCATCGCCTACGAGGTCAAGCTCGGCGCAAACCCGATGGATCTCTTGGACGGCGTCGATCTTCTGGTTCCGAGTCCGATCATTCCGATGACGCGCGACTTTATCGTAGAGGCCAAGCGCCGCGGGATCGAGGTCATTTCGGAAATCGAGCTCGGCTATCGCTATGCCAAGGCGGACTTCGTCTGCATCACCGGTACGAACGGCAAGACCACCTGCACGGCGCTGACCGGCGAGCTTTTCAAGGCCGCAGGCAAAACGACTTACGTGCTCGGCAATATCGGCGTTGCGATTTCGGCGCATGCGCTCGAAACGAAGCCCGGCGATATCGTCGTGGCGGAAACCGCCGCGCTGCAGCTGGAGGGCAACAGCCGCTTCCACGCGATTGCGGCGGGCGTCTGCAACATCACGCCCGACCACCTCGATCACTTCGGCACGATGGAAAACTACATTGCGGCCAAGGCGAAGATTCTGGACAACCAGACCGAAAACGACTATGCCGTGCTGAACTACGACGACGATACCGTGCGCGATTTTGCCCGGCTCACGCCCGCGCATGTGCTGTATTTCTCCCGTAAATCCGAGGTCGAGCAGGGCATGTTCCTGCGCGGCAATACGCTCGTCTACCGCATCGGCGACAAGGAAGGCGAGCTGATGGATGCGCGCGATATCCGTATCCCCGGCGGGCATAATCTTGAAAACGCGATGCTGTGCGCGCTCCTCGGCCTGTCGCAGGGGATCGCGCCGGAAACCATCGTCGAGGTGTTCAAGACGTTCCCCGGCGTAGAGCACCGGATCGAATACGTCTGCACGCGCGGCGGCGTCGATTACATCAACGATTCCAAGGGCACCAACCCGGCTTCGACGGTGCGCGCGATCGAGTCGATGAAAAAGCCGACCGTGCTGCTGCTCGGCGGCTATGACAAGCATATCAGCTTCGACGAGCTGTTCGAGGCGTTCACGCCGATCGTCAAGGCGTGCGTCGTGATCGGCGACACGCAGGCGCAGATTCTGGAAACTGCGGCGCGCTTCGGCTATGCCGATCTGTGCCGCACCGCCGATTCGTTCGGCGAAGCCGTCGATCTGTGCAGAGCGCTGGCAAAGCCCGGCGACGCGGTGCTGCTGTCTCCGGCCTGCGCGAGCTGGGACATGTTCGACAACTATGAGCAGCGCGGGCGCGTATTCAAGCAGATCGTCCGTGAATACGCGGATTGAAGCTGACAATACAGAACGGAGAGCAAATGCATGGAAGCCATCCCGGTCAAACGAGAACAACGCACAAAGGCGCGCGGCTATAAGCTGTTCGGCACGTCGCAGGGAAGGATCGACTTTTCGATCCTGCTTGTCGTGTCGATTTTGTGCGCGTTCGGCCTTGTGATGATCTTCTCCGCAAGCTATTATTACGCACAGCATTATTCCGGCACGAACCACGACGGGTTCTATTACCTCAAGCGGCAGGCGCTGTACCTGCTGATCGGGTACCCGGTCATGCTGCTGCTGTCGATGCTGAACTATCGCGTGATTCAAAAGCTGAACGTCGCGGCGCTGCTGTTTTCGATCGCGCTGCTCGTTCTGGTGCTGCTGATCGGGCAGAACAAAAACGGCGGAAAACGCTGGCTTGAATTTGCCGGCGTTTCGATTCAGCCGTCCGAGGTCGCCAAGTTCGGCATGATGATCTTCATGTGCGCCTACATGTCCAAGCACCGCAACGAAATGCACACGTTCCGCAACGGCATGCTGCCGATGCTGATCGTCATCGGCTTTATCTCCGGTTTGATCATTTTACAGCCGAATATGTCGATGGCCGTTATCGTTGCGTTCCTCGGCGTCGTACTGCTGTTCCTCGGCGGCTGCGATATCCGACCGCTGATTGTTGTCGGCATCCTCGGTATCATCGCTGTGTTCGCGTTGGCGTATATCGCGCCGTATCGCTGGGCGCGCGTGACCTCGTTTCGCAACCCGGAGGAGGACCCGCTCGGCACCGGATATCAGCTGCTGCAGTCGTTCTACGCCATCGGCTCCGGCGGGCTGTTCGGCAAGGGCCTCAACAACAGCTATCAGAAGATGCTGTACATGACCTACGGCGAATCGGACTTCATCTTTGCCATTTTGTGCGAGGAGTTCGGCTTTGTCGGCGGCACGCTGATTATCGCGCTGTATGCGTTTATCGTGTGGCGCGGGATGCGCGTTGCCATCAAGTGCCGCAACCGGTTCGGAAGCCTGCTCGCCGCCGGTATCTCCATCGTTTTCGGCTTCCAAGTGTTCGTCAACATCGCGGTCGTGACCGGGCTGATGCCCACGACCGGGCAGGCGCTGCCGTTCATTTCGGCGGGCGGCACGCAGCTGCTGGTGTTCCTTGCCGCTATGGGCGTGCTGCTGAATATTTCCCGCGACGTAAACCCGAACGACTGATTCCGACGCCGTTCGCGGTTTTACGCACGTTTTGCCCCTGTATTGCATAAGATGCAGTATCTTTTTGAGGGGGCAAGGCTATGGCAATTTGGACGATCACAGGCGGCACGCGGCTATGCGGCGAGGTGCGGGCGCACGGGGCCAAGAATGCGGCGCTGCCGATCCTGGCGGCGACGGTGCTGATCAAGGCGCCGGTCACGCTGGATAACTGTCCGCCGCTGTCGGACATTGAGGACATGTGCGAGATTTTGCGCACGCTCGGCTGCACGGTTGTGCGCGAGGGCGATACCGTCACCGTGGACGCATCGACGGCGACGCACGGCAATCTGCCAGAAGCGCTGTCGCACCGCGTCAGAAGCTCGGTGTTTTTGCTCGGCTCGCTGCTATCGCGCTTCGGCGCGGCCTGCGCGCCGTATCCGGGCGGATGCGAGATCGGCAACCGGCCGATCGACCTGCATCTGTACGCGCTGCGCGCCTTGGGCGTGGCCTGCCGCGAAACCGACGGCCGGATCTGCGCCGAGGCGACAAAATTACAGGGCGGCACGATCGACCTCGATTATCCGTCGGTCGGCGCGACCGAAAACGCCATGCTTGCGGCGGTGCGTGCGGACGGCGAAACGGTGATTCGCGGCGCGGCATGCGAGCCGGAGATCACCGACTTACAACACTTTTTGAACGCCTGCGGCTTTGCCGTTTCCGGCGCGGGTACGCCGGAAATCCGCATCGCGGGGCGGCCGGAGGGCCACGGCACACGCTACCGGATCATGCCGGATCGCATCGTGACCGGGACGTACTTATTGGCGGGCGCGATCACGCGCGGCTGCGTCACCGTGACGGATACGGACCCCGGGACGAATGGGGCGCTGCTTGCCAAGCTGTCGGCCTGCGGCTGCGAGGTCAAGCCGTATCGTGACGCGATCACGGTTTCGCTCGACCGGGCGCCCGGCGAGCTGTCGGTGGAAACGCGGCCGTATCCGGCGTTCCCGACGGATTTGCAGGCGCAGCTGTTTGCGCTCGTTTCGCTCGGCAGCGGCACGAGCGTGATCACCGAGCATATCTTTGAAAACCGCTTCCGCCATGCGGCGGAGCTGAAGCGCATGGGCGCGCAGAACGACATCTTCGGGCGCACCGCGATTATTCGCGGCGTCGGCACGCTGCATGGCGCGCATGTGACGGCGCACGATCTGCGCTGCGGCGCGGCGCTCGTTCTGGCGGGACTTGCGGCCTCCGGCGTGACCGAGATCGCGTATGCGGAGCGGATCGACCGGGGCTATGACCGCATGGACGCTGCGATGGCGGCGCTCGGCGGACGGATTACACGAAAGGAAGAATAGGCATTGGCGAAGAAGGGCAAGGAGCGGGAGCCGATCGTTTTTCAGTTCGATCATGAGGACAGCGCGGCGGGCGAGGAGCCGGTCATTGATCTGTTCTCCGATACGGACGAGGACGAAAAGCCCGCTTCACAACCGGAAAAAAAGCATAAAAAGCTGAAAAAGGCGTCGTCCGGGAAGGCCGGGGAGAAGGCGAAAAAGGCCGATCCCGAGGTCGCTCCGGCGGACGCCGCTTCGGCGCAGGCGGACAAGCCCAAGCGCGCGGACAAGCCCCAATCCGAAGCAGACGAGGCCGAGGAAGCCGCGGCAATGATCCGCGCCGAGTTCGACCGGTTCGGGCGCAAAGTGTCCAAGCGGAAAAAGACGCGCTACGGCTCGCGCAAGAACGTGCCGAACGCCGCGCCGGTCGCCGTGCGCAACGACACGATATCCCGCCGCGAATACGAAGCGGCCAAGGCGCGTTCGAGAGCGCGCGCGGAGCGCCGCGAGCAGAAGGCGCAGTATGAGCGCGATAAGAAAAAGCGCGAACGCGCGGCCCGCCGCCGTTCGATGCTTCGGAATCTGGCGCTCGGCGTCGGTGCGATTGTGATTTTGGCGTTCCTCGGCTGGTTTTCCACGCGTGTGACGACGATCACGGTCGAGCATGTTCCGGAAAACTATACCGCCGAGGAGATCGAAACGATCTCCGGTATCCGCCGCGGCCGCAGCATCCTGTTTCAACGGCTGAACGACGCCAAGGATCGCATCGAAAAGGACGCGTATCTGCAGGCGAACGTCCGCTATACCTTCCCGTCCACCGTGACGATCTCGCTGACGGAGCGGACGCCTGCCGCGTGCGTGCGCTGGGGCCCGCAGAACGAGTATATTGCGATCATCGACTCCAAGGGCATTGTGCTGAACACCGAGGCCGAAACGACCGGCGGCCTGATCGTGGCGGAGGGACTTTCGATCACGGCGGCGCAAGCCGGGCGCGCGCTCGGCGATATGACCGACCTCCAGATTGCAAGCCTGATCCGGATCCTCTCCAAGTTGGAGGAACTCGACCTACTGCGCCGCAGTCCGCGCCTGTCGCGCATCGACATGAGCGAAATGATGAACATTTCGATCTCCACCGAGGGCGCGCCGTACAGCATCGAGGTCGGGGACAGCGCGAATCTCGACACGAAGCTGGGCCTTTTGCAGAAGCATTGGGATCAGATCATGCAGAGCGCGTCGCGCTATATCACGGACGGCTATTCGACCGCGACGATCTACCTGTACACCAAGGGCGGCGTTTCGGTCTCGCCGTATGAGCCGGGGTATAATCTGGCGATGACGCCGATCAACAACTATGCTCTGCCGAGCGGCGACGCGGTGGTTGTCACACCCGCGCCGATCACCGGCGACAATCCGGAGGAAACGCCCGATCCCGACGCGCCCGCGCCGGAGACGCCGACGCCTGCGCCGACGCCGATGCCGCATCAGGGCGGCACCTTCACAGGTTAAAAACAGATGGCACCCGCAGCGGGCTTATTCCGCGCGGGTGCGTTTTCGATAGGAGGACGGCTATGTTTGTGTATTCCAGAAAAGCGCAGTACCACGAAACCGATCAGATGGGCGTGATCCACCATGCGAATTACGTGAAATGGATGGAGGAAGCGCGGATCGGGTGGATGGACGCGCTCGGTTTTCCGTATGCTGCGGTCGAGCGGGACGGCGTGGTGTCGCCGGTCGTGTCGGTGTCGGTATCGTATCAAAAGCCCGTGCGGTTCAACGATGCGGTGGAGATCGCCGTTTCGGTGCTGGCCTACACCGGCGTGCGGCTCACGCTCGGCTATCGCTTTACGGACGCGGCGGGCACGGTTCATGCCGAGGCGTCGTCCGTGCATTGCTTTTGGAAGGACAACCGAATCGTTTCGCTGCAAAAAGCCGCGCCCGCGCTCCATGCGGCGCTGCGGCAGGCGCTGGAAACCGACACAAAGGAGGACGAAGCATGAGCCTTGTGAAAACTGCGATCCGGCTTGCCGTGCCGTTTCCGAAGGTCGAAGCGTTTGACCGGTATCTGTTCATCGGCCCGCATCCCGACGATATCGAGATCGGCGCGGGCGCCACGATCAAAAAGCTGACCGAAGCCCATAAGACCGTCACGTTTCTGATCTGCACCGACGGGCGCTACGGCGACGGCGCTTCGGGCGGCGTCACCGGTGACGCGCTTGCGGCGCTGCGCAGGGAGGAGTCCATCGCTTCGGCAGCGCGGCTCGGCGTGAAGGACGTGCGCTTTTTGCATCTTCGGGACGGCGCGGGCTATACCGCGGACGCGCTTGAACGCGGCATTGCGGCGGTGATTGCGGCGGTGCAGCCGGAGATCGTCTTTGCCCCCGACCCGCTGTCGAAAAGCGAGTGCCACGAGGATCATCTCCGTGTCGGCCGCGCCGCGCAAAAGTTGGCGTGCTTTGCGCCGTATGCGGGCGTGATGCAGAATCTATACGGCGTGCATGCCGCGCCGGTCAAGGCGCTCGCGTTCTATATGACCGCAAGGCCGACGCGCTTTGTCAAAACCGGCACGCGGCTGAAGGCACAATGCGCGGCGATCTTCGACTGCCATAAAAGCCAGTACCCCGCGGGCAGCGGTGAAGCGGACGCGCTGCGGCTGTATCTGCGACTGCGCTCGCTGCAATACGGCCTGCGCACTTTTTCGCGCGGGGCGGAAGGCTTCCGCGTGCTCGGACAGACGCACCTGCATTGTCTGCCGGAGGCAGGGGAGTAACAAACGCATAAAAAACAACGCACCGGATGGTTTGTCCGGTGCGTTTTGTGAAGGGAACGGGAATCGGCCGATTGGCCGGAAGGGATCTTTTTTCAGCGGAGCCGGTCGAGCAGCGTATACAGCAGCCGATACAGCTCCTTGGCGTCGTCGGGGTCAAGCGGGATGCAGGCGCCGACCTTATGCGGCACCTCGGCGGCCTTGGCTTTCAGGGCTTCCCCGGCCTCGGTCAGCTCGACGAGCAGGACGCGTTCATCCTCCTTCGAGCGCGTGCGGGTGAGGTAGCCTTTCTTTTCGAGCGCCTTCAGTACCGGCGTCAACGTGCCGGAATCGAGGAACAGGCGCTTGCCGAGCGCACCGGCGGTCAGCCGCTTTTCCTCCCACACGACCATCATCGTCACATACTGCGTGTAGGTGAGGTCGAGCTGCTCAAGGAACGGATAGTATTGCTTGATAACCTCGCGCGAGGCGGCGTAGAGCGGAAAGCACAGCTGGGCTTCGAGCCGCAGCGGATCAAACGGCTGCTCCATCTTACATCGCCTGCTTCAATTCGGCTTCGCGCGCCGCGCGGACGGCCTTCGCAAGCTGATCGGCGCACGACGTGGGCCGCGGGCCGCAGGTGTTGCCGAGAAGCTTTTCTTCGATCTCGTCGGCGGTCATGCCGTCCACCAACTTCGAGATCGCCTTGAGGTTGCCGTTGCAGCCGCCCGTGAAGCGCACGTTCGTCACAACGCCGTCGTTGATGTCCATGTCGATCTGCACGGAGCAGACCTGTCTCGGTTTATAGGTGTATGTCATAGCAATGCCTTGACCTTTTCTTCGATTTTTTCGGGCGTCACGGTTGGCGCGAAGCGTTCGACCACATTGCCCTCGCGGTCTACCAAAAACTTTGTGAAGTTCCACTTGATGTTGCTGCCCATGATGCCGCCCTTTTGCTGCTTCAGCCACGTATACAGCGGCGCCTCGTTCGCGCCGTTCACCTCGATCTTCTTGAACTGCGGGAACGTCACGTCATATTTCAGCTTGCAGAAGCTCACGATTTCCGCTTCCGTGCCGGGCGCCTGGTTCGCAAACTGGTTGCAGGGGAAGTCCAGAATCTCAAAGCCCTGCTCATGCAGATCCTTATACATCTTCTCCAAGCCCTCATACTGCGGAGTGAAGCCGCAGCCCGTCGCCGTGTTGACGATCAGCAGCACCTTGCCCTTGTAGGTCTCCAAGGAGACGTCTTTGCCGTAGATGTCTTTTACCGTGAAATCATAGAGTCCCATATTGTCACTCCTTTCCGAAACACAATTTAATTGAATTAAATTTATTATACCGCCTTCCGGGGGAAAGTCAATGCCTGTTGCGAAAAGTTCACAATCCGCGAGCCGTCAGGCGGATCATTTTGCGCGGATGATCGCTTTTTCGCTTGTTTTATGAAAATAGATACTGACAGAATCAAAAAACTATGATATACTATGTTTTACTATGGAAAAGGTTGGGAAAAGAGCTTGAAACACATTTTTGTCATCAATCCGGCGGCGGGCAAGGACGAGGCTAAGGCCGAGCTGGAGAAAAGCATCCATGTGGCATGTGAGGGCGCTGAATACGCGATTTACCGCACGACCGGCGAGCACGATGCGACCCGCTATGTGGAGGAATGCTGCAAGGCCGAGCCGGACAAGGAACTGCGCTTTTATGCCTGCGGCGGCGACGGCACGCTGAACGAGGTGGCCAAGGGCGCATACCGCTATGCCAACGCATCGGTCACGTGCGTTCCGTGCGGCAGCGGCAACGATTTTGTCAAGGCGTTCGGCGGCGCGGAAAAGTTTCTGAACCTTCCGGCGCTGATGCAGGCCGAAGCAAAGCCCATCGACCTCATCAAAGCAAACGAGCATATCGCGGTGAACGTGCTGAACTTCGGTTTCGACACGACCGTGGCCAAGACAATCCCGAAGGTGCGCCGCAAACCGATCATCGGCGGGAACAACGCCTACACGACCGGCATCGTCACCGCGCTGCTGACCGCGATGGTGACCAAGTGCTCCATCGAGGTGGACGGCGAGGAGATTACGAACGGCAAGATCCTGCTCTGCACGATCGGCAACGGGCAGTATGTCGGCGGCTCGTTCAAGTGCGCGCCGCGCGCCAAGGTGGACGACGGATACCTGGAGGTCTGCAAGTTCAAGACGATCAGCCACATCCGGTTCGTGCAGGTGCTTGGATCGTATACCGCAGGCGAGCATTTGGACAACCCGAAGTTTGCCGATATCATCACGTATCGGCGCGCCAAGCACATCGTTGTGCGCGGCAAAAACCTGATGTTCTCGCTCGACGGCGAACTGATCGAAAGCGATGAGCTTGTGATCGACGTAATGGAAGGAGCGCTGCGCTTTGCCAACCCGTAAACCCTCGCAAACGTTGATCCGCACGATCACCGGCACTATTCTCATTATCCTCTTCGCCGCCTGCATGTGGGCGAGCCGCTACACCGCCGTGCTGTTCTTCACGGCCTTCGGCTGCATTGCGTGTGTGGAGCTTGCCAATGCGCTCCACGCCATGCTGATTCGTTCCTCCCCGTGGCCGGCGTGCATTCTGCTGGTGCTGCTGAGCGCGGCGATGCTGTTGAAATGGCCTACCGCATGGTCGATCATCGCGCTGAGCATCACTGTGATCGCGGTGCTGACCTACGCACTTTTCTGGCAT
>CAMHJE010000004.1:0-46809 GCA_946185305.1 uncultured Clostridia bacterium
GTAAGACCGTTGTTTTGGTCGCCAACCTCAAGCCGGTCACGCTCTGCGGCGTCGAAAGCCACGGCATGATCCTGTGCGCATCCGACCCCGAGGATAAGGCGCTGGCGTTTGTGACGCCCGAAAAGGCGCTCGAAGCGGGCTTTGTGGTGCGGTAATGAAGATTTTCGACACCCATGCGCACCTTTTGGACGAGGCGTTTGACGCGGATCGGGACGAGCTGATCGCGTCGCTGCCCGAAAAGGGCGTCACGCATGTGATGGAGGCGTGCTGCGACGAAGCGGGGATCGACCGCGTGACGGAGCTCGTGCAGCGCGTGCCGTTCTTTTACGGCAGCGCGGGCGTGCATCCCCATTCGGCAAGCGAATGGAACGGCGGCACGGCGGATCATATCCGCGCGGCGCTGCAAAACGAAAAGATGCTTGCAGTCGGGGAGATCGGCCTCGATTACCATTACGATTTTTCCCCGCGCGACGTGCAGAAGCGCGTGCTTGACGAGCAGCTTTCGCTGGCGCAGGAACTGGATCTGCCCGTGATCCTGCACGACCGCGAGGCACACGGCGATATGCTCGACATCCTGCGCGCGCATAAAAGCGGGCTGAAGGGCATTATGCATTGCTTTTCGGGAAGCAAAGAGACGGCACGGGACTGTCTCGACCTCGGCTTATACATGGCGTTCGGCGGGGCGCTGACGTTCAAAAACGCGGTGCGCCCGATCGAGTCCGCGCAGTACATCCCGCAGGATCGGCTGCTGATCGAAACGGACTGCCCGTATATGACGCCGGTGCCGTTCCGCGGCAAGCGCAACGATCCGTCGTTTATCAAAATCACGCTGGAAAAACTGGCGTCGGTGCGCGGCGAGGACATCGAGGAACTCGCAAACGCGCTGTATCAAAACAGTCTTGCGGTCTATCAGCTGCGCTGAACCGCGAAAAAAGGGAGGCCAACCATGGACGTGCGCAAAACCGCGATCTTCAGCGATCTCGACGGGACGCTGTTCGACTCGCACGGGCTTGTGAGCGAGCGCAACCGGGAAGCGATCCGCGCGTATACCGAGGCGGGCGGCCTGTTTGCCGTCGCCACCGGACGCAGCTTTCACAATGCCAGACGGTTTCTGCCCGGCGTCGTGCTGAACGCGCCGTGCATCGTGTTCAACGGCTCCGGCGTGTACGACCTCGAAACCGAATCGTATCCGTTTGCCGTGCATCTCGATCACGACGCGGTGTGGGCCGTGCTGCTGTGGGCGAGGGAAAACGTGCCGAAAATGGACGTGCAGGTGTATGGCGAGCAGATGACCTATTACGTCTCCCCGAAGGAATACGCAACGCCGGAACTGGTACGGCAGCTGCTGCCGCATGAATTTGTGCCGCTCGAGGCGGTGCAAAGCGAACCGCTGTTCAAAACGATGCACTACGGCGAGCCGGAGGACACCGAGCGTCTGCGCCGCTATCTCATCGAAACCGGGGCGGGGGAGCGCGTGGCCATCGTCCGCGCCATGACGGATATTCCGCCGTATCACGAGCATATCGAGCTGTTGCCCCAAAATATGAATAAGGGCATCGCGCTGAACGAATGTCGCCGTCTGCCGATCTATCGGGGGCGGACGCTGATCGGGATCGGGGATTACCGGAACGATCTGGAGCTTTTGCAGCAGGCCGACGTGGCGTGCTGCCCGTCCAACGCGAGCGACGAGATCAAGGCGGCCGCCGATCACATTCTGGTTTCCAATGACGAGAGCGCGGTCGCGGCGCTGATCGAAACGCTGCTGCCCAAGCTGTAGGAAGGCGGGGAACGAAAACGGAACGAGTCGGAAAATGTATCTGCCAGTCGCCGGACGCCGCTGCCTATTGGACGGTCGTCCGCAAGACAGGCCGCAGCGCGGTCGTGCTGTGCAAGGCGTGCCAGCAGGCGTGGCACACGACGGCGGCGTACGCCGAGGAGCTGCCCGTGGAGCTTTGTTCACCGTATCGCTGGCGGGAGATCGTCGCTTCGCCCGGCTATCATGCGCGGGAAGAGGAAACGGAGCTTTCGACGACAGAAGAAGCGTAAAACGACGCCGTTTTGCCCCTTGCGCGGGCGGGCGGCGCATGGTAACATGGAAATATACGGATCGGGAGAAACAGATATATGGTAGTTTTGGATGAATATAAGATGCAGCTTTCGGCGCTCAATGAGACGCTGCAGCTGGCGCACAAGCAAATGAACGTCGATGCGCTCAAAAGCGAGTGCAAGGACTTGGAAGAACAGATGGGCGCGGTCGATTTCTGGAACGACGTGGACAACGCGAACAAGGTCAGCGCGCGCGTCAAGTCGATCAAGAGCAAGCTCGATCGGCTCGACAAGCTGGACGGGCAGAGCGAGGACCTTGCGACGCTGATCGAAATGGCCGAGGAGGAGGATGACGAATCTCTGCTCGACGAGCTGAAAACCGAGCTCAAGGACTTTGAGGAAAAGATTTCGGCGCTCCGGCTCGAAATGCTGCTCAAGGGCCCGTATGACAATTCCAACGCGGTGCTGTCGCTCCACGCGGGCGCGGGCGGCACGGAGGCGCAGGACTGGACCGAAATGCTCTACCGCATGTACACGCGCTATTGCGAGCGCAAGGGCTGGAAGGTCACCGAGCTCGATATGCTCGCGGGCGACGACGCCGGCGTCAAGTCGGTCACGTTCGAGGTCGAGGGCGAGAATGCTTACGGCTATCTGAAGGCCGAAAAGGGCGTGCACCGGCTCGTCCGCATTTCGCCGTTTGACGCGTCGGCCCGGCGGCATACGTCGTTCTCATCGCTCGATGTGACGCCGATCTTCGACGACGACACCGGCGATATCAAGATCGAGCCGGACGATATCCGCGTGGATACCTACCGTTCCGGCGGCGCCGGCGGGCAGAACGTCAATAAGGTCAGCTCCGCGATCCGCATCACGCACCTGGCGACCGGCATCGTCGTGCAGTGCCAGAACGAGCGCAGCCAACTCCAAAATAAGGAAATGGCGATGCGCATGCTGCGCGGCAAGCTGCTCGAACTGCAGGAGCGCGAGCGCGAGGAGCAGATGGCGTCGATCAAGGGCGAGATGAAGAAGATCGAGTGGGGCAGTCAGATTCGCTCCTACGTTTTTCAGCCGTATACGCTCGTCAAGGATCACCGGACGGGCGAGGAAAACGGCAATATCCAGTCCGTCATGGACGGCAACTTGGACAACTTCATTTCCGCTTACCTCACGATGTCCTAAGAGAAACGCAAACAACAAACGCTGTCACGGCCTTAGACCGGTGACAGCGTTTTTCGGTTTTGGTCGGCATTAAGATACGGTGACGGAAAACGTCTTACAGACGGTTTTGCCGGGTTCCACGCGGAGCAGATCGGGCTTTTGCGCAAGATCCGTGATCTCGCCGTGCATGGACGGGAGCGAGCACCACGGCTCGATGCAAAGGTACGGCGCATCGGTGCGCGGCATGTGCCAAAGGCCGAGATAGTCCATGTCCGCAAAGTCCGCCCGGACGCGCGTTTTGCCGCTGCCGTCCACGATCTGCGCACTGTGCCCGGCCTGCCGGAGCACGATCGCGTCGTCATCGAACAGATCGTGGGAAAGCCTTAGGTCGGTGCCGTTCTCAAGCGGGAACGGCGCTTCGGTGCCGTCCAAGAAGCAGTCGGGCGTAAAACCGATGCGAAGCGGCGCTGGCGCGTCGAGCCGCAGCCGGTAATCGGAAAACCGCTCGCCGTCCGCAAGCGGCACGCGAAAGCCCGGATGCCCGCCGAGCCCGCAGAACAGGGGCTTTTCGTCGCGGTTTTCAATTTCATAGCGGACGGACAGGGTATCGCCGGTGAGCGCATAGCACACGCGGAACGCAAACGCGCGCGGATAGTGCCGCAGCGTTTCGGCGTCCGAGGTCAGCTCCAAATCGAGCCGATCCGCCTCTTGGCGCACGGGCTGAAACGTCCGGTACGGGGCAAAGCCGTGAATGTCCATCGTGTACGTTTTGCCGTCGAGCCGATAGGTCTTTTGCCAAAGCCGCGCGACATAGGGGAACAGGTTCGGCGCGCGATCCGTCCAATAGCGCGGGTCGCCCTGCCAAAGATACTCGGTGCCGTCTCGCCCGCGGATCGACCGCAGCTCGGCGCCGAACGCGCAAGCCTGCACGCAAAGATGCTCGCTTTGGATGGAAAACAACTGCTCCATGATACCCTCCCGTCGGCGCAAGGCCGCTTGTACTGCCCATATTGTACTCTACCGCCGTCCGGTGTGTCAATCGGTTCATGCCCGGAAAATGTGGCTTGGCGGCCGTTTGAAGCCTTGTCAAGGCGCGGGGAAACGGGTATAATGAGGGTGGATACATGCCGTGCGGCAATACGAAAAAGGAGCGTCAGTTATGCGAGAGCATTATGCAGCTATCGTCCGGGAAACGGACGCAAGAGCGGAACGGTCATTGGAAATCCAGTTCATGGAGCCTGAGAGCAGCCCGTTTTACGGCGGGTTCCGGGACGGCAACGATCTGGTCGAGGCGAAGTTTGCGATCTATCGCATCACGTCGATGCTGGCATGCTATCTGAACAAGGACAGCCGCTGGCACGGCAGCGCGGCGCTGCTGGAGCGCATCCGGCTCGGCTTGGACTTTGTCGAGCGCACACAGCGGCCGAACGGTTTTTTCGATTTCAACGACTGCAATTTTTATTCTGCGCCGGACACGGCGTTCTGCCTCAAGCGCATTTTGCCGGTCTATTGCTATCTCAAGGAGCATCGGCCTGCGCTTCCCGGCTGCGAGGAGGCGGCGGCGCGGCTGGAGCGCATCCTGCGGCGGGGCTGTGACGCGATCATCGGCGGCGGCTTCCACACGCCGAACCACCGGTGGGCGATTGCGTCCCTGATGGCGCTGTGCGCCAAGTTCTTTAGCGAGCCTGCCTACCGGCAGACCGCCGACCGGTATCTTTTGGAAGGGATCGACTGCAACGACGACGGCGAATATGCCGAGCGTTCCGCGGGCAACTATAACCGCATCAACAACGACGCGATGATCATGCTGGCCGAGGCGACCGGCGACGAACGCTATTTCGAGCCCGTGATCCGCAATCTGCAGATGATGCTGACCTACTTCGAGCCGGACGGCAGCGTGTTCACAAACAATTCGACGCGGCAGGATCGCGGCGTCAAGGTCTATCCGACGGATTACTATTTTGAATACCTGTTCATGGGGTATCGGTTTAAGATCCCGGCGTTTTTAGACGCGGCCAACGCAATTTTCGATTGCGGCACGGCGCGCGCCGCAGGCCACATGGATTGCCTGATCTACTACATGCGCAAGCCGGAGCTGATCGACCTCGAGCATACGGGCGCAGGCATACCGGACACGTATCGCCGGTTCTACGCGGATTCGCATATCGTGCGCATCCGGGAACCGCAATATACCTGCTCCGTGATCGACCGCTGCCCGGATTTCCTCTATTTCCAGTCTGGTGGGTTCACCTGCGGTCTGCGGATCGGCGGCAGCTTCTGCGAGCACCGGGCATTCGTTTCGCAGCAGATGCAAGCCGTTTCGCCCGACGGAACGGCGCTGACCCCGGCAGAATTTGCGGCGTCAAAGGGACCGGTGCAGATCCAAATGCATGAAAAGAAGGTGGGCTGGTATTACCTGCCCTTCCAGGAGCCGCAGGGCACGACGGACTGGTGGCAGATGGATCAAACGAAGCGCGACAAAATCTACGGCCCGGATATGATCTTTGACGTGACCGTGACGCCCGTGGCGGACGGCATCGACCTTACGGTGAAGACGACCGGCATCGACAAGGCACCGCTGCGCTTGGAATTCAGCTTTGATGCGGGCTGCACGCTCGAAACCGACGGCTTCAAGGCCGACGGTATACCGGGCGGCGGCATGATCGTCAAAAGCGGAACGCTGCTCGCCTGCAAGGGCAGGGACGCGATCGAGATTGGGCCGTGCTTCGGTACGCACAGCTTTACGGCGGGCAAGTTCGGCAGCATGGGCCGTCATGCCGACTGTTTTACGGTCTATCTGACGGACAACACCTGCTTCGAGCATACCCTGCATATCCGGGCATGCAGCAGCCGGAGCGGCTGGTAAAGTGCGTATGAGGGGCGGTCAGATCTTGCTTTGCGCTGTGCTCCTGCTCGCTGCCGCGGGGCTTGGCTTTCTGCTGTGGCGGTACTTCGGCAAGGGGCGGTTTCCGAAGAACGGACGCGTATCGGGCGTGCCGGAACGCATTGAGCGGAGCTTTGCCGAGGCGATGGCGGACGGCGTGCTTTCGGACGAGGATATCGCGTTTCACTATGCGCCGGAGGTGGACGCCGCGGTCAACACGATGATCTCCTGCGGCGGCAGGGGCGATTTCGTTGCGGCGGTCAACTATGACGGCGACTGGGCGAGCGACAATAACTGGGACGGGGTGAAAACACATCCGCTGAAGGCGGTCGTGTATTGGACGGTGCAGCGCACCGAGACGCATTACCTTGTCGGCTATTACTTCTACCATCCGCGCGACGATGCGGAGCTTGCGTTCGATCGGCACGAGAACGATTTGGAAGGCATCATGATCGCCGCGCCGATTATCGAAAACGGCTTTGCCGCGCCGGTCGTGATGTACACCGAGGGACACGGCGGCGTTCCGTACTTCTTTGAACCGCCGCTTTCGATCCGTCCCGGCAGTCACCACGACGGCGGCCTGCTGCTCGACGGCGACCGGCCGGTCATCTACATCACGCCGAACGGGATCCTGCGCTATTGCGGCCACAGCATTGAATCGGCCAAGGATCACACGACCTATGCCTACGTCGGCAACAGCGGCGTGCATTACTATCACGGCGGCGTTGCGGAGGAACCGGCGACGTATAAAGGACCGTATCAAAACAACCGCTGCTCCTATGAACTGCGGAGTCTGCGCGAGGTCTACGAACGCCGCAACGGGCCGTGGGGCGACGGCTGCACGTTCGGCAGCTACGGCGCGTTCCGCGGCAACCGCTTCGGACGCGACCGGGCCAACCCGCCGTGGAACTGGCAGAACAAGACCTCGCCGTATAAGCTGCGCGGCTCGTTCCTTACCGATCCGGCATGGACGATTGCCCGCGCGGTGGACGGGCTGACGGACTTTTCGGAAACATACACCGATAACCGATGGGCGGACTGGAAGCTGACCGTGCAAAGCGCGGATCGCACCGACGTGGATCTGGTGCTGTATAAGGACGGCGAGGCCGTTTCCGGGCCGGACTGGCTGACCGTCTCGGACGACGGAGCGATCCGGTTGATCGGCGGACGAACCGTACTGTGGGCGGCGGGGCCGAAGGACACCGTTTGGGAACTGAAGGCGTTTGACAAGGCGGGTAATCCCGCGGAGTGCCGGATCGACTGGCACGCGGAATACTGCGGATAAACGAACAGAAAAAGCGTGGGATTTTCGTCCCACGCTTTTGGCGTACTTTGGCTTATTCGTAATCGAAGCCGCGCAGATCCAATTCCTTGGCGCGATGGCAGGCAACGAAGTGATCCGGCTCCGCTTCGACGTATTCGGGCACCTCATGACAGCACTTTTCACAGCAATAGCTGCAGCGTTCATGAAAGTAGCAGCCCGAAGGCGGGTTGGCGGGGTTCGGGATTTCGCCCTTCAACGGGATGCGCTCGGTCTTTACGGTCGGGTCCGGGATCGGCACCGCGGAAAGCAGCGCCTCCGTATACGGATGCATCGGCTTTGAGAACAGCGCATCGGTCGCGGCATACTCGACCATGCGGCCGAGGTACATGACGCCGACCTTGTTGGAGATATGCTCCACTACCGACAGGTCATGGCTGATGAACAGGTAGGTGAGGTGGAACTCCTTCTGGAGGTCGCGCAGCAGGTTAATGACCTGCGCCTGCACGGACACGTCGAGCGCGGAAACGGCTTCGTCGCAGATCACGATTTTCGGATCGACAACGAGCGCTCTTGCGATGCCGATTCTCTGTCGCTGGCCACCGGAGAACGCGTGCGGATACCGCTTCAGATACGTCGTATTCAAGCCGACCTTGGCCGCGATGTTGATGACCTTATCGTTCATCTCCTTGTCGGTCATGGTCTTTTTGTAGTTGGCGATCAGCGGTTCCTTGATGATATCGAGCACCGTCATGCGCGGATCGAGCGACGAATACGGATCCTGGAAGATCATCTGAATGTCCTTGCGCAGCGTTTTCATCTGCTTGCGATCCACCTTCAGAAAATCCAGCTCCTTCCCGTCGCGCGTGCGGTACCACACCTCGCCCTCGGAAGCCTGATAAGCACGGACGATGCAGCGGCCGAGCGTCGTCTTGCCGCAGCCGGATTCGCCGACGATACCGATGGTTTCGCCTTCTTTGACGTTGAACGAAACGTCCGTGACGGCCTTGACCGTGATGTTTTTCGAGGTGAAACGCTTATGAAGGTTTTTCACCTCCAGAATGCTTTCTTTATCCATGGCGTTTCCCCTCCGTTGCTTCTGTCTTGTTTCCATCCTTTTGCCTTAGATACGCTTCGGCCTTTTCGCGCATCGCGCGGCAGGCCGGGTTGTCGCACGCAAAGCAGGCGACCTTATGATCCGGCGCGATCTCGACAAGATCCGGCTCGGCGCAGTCGCAAAGGCCCTCGATCCGCCGGTCGCAGCGTTCATAGAAGCCGCATTGCGTCCGCAGATTCATGGCGAGCGGCACGGTGCCTTCGATCGAATAGAGCCGTTCCTGCTTGCGCGAGCCGATCTTATGCACGGAGTGCATCAAGCCGTTCGTGTAGGGATGCTCCGGATCGGCGTAGATCGTTTCGGCGGGGCCGGATTCGACGATCTTGCCGAGGTACATGACGTTGACGCGGTCGCACATTCTGGCCACGACGCCGAGGTCGTGCGTAATGAAGAGGATGCCCATGTCGGAATCCTTCTGCATTTCCTTCATCAATTCCAGAATCTGCGCCTGGATCGTCACGTCCAGCGCGGTCGTCGGTTCGTCCGCAATCAGGATTTTCGGATGGCACACGAGCGCCATCGTGATCATGGCGCGCTGCAGCATACCGCCGGAAAATTCATGCGGGAACTGGTCGTACCGCTTTTCGGCATTGGCGATGCCGACCTTTTTCATCATGGCGATGGACAGCGCCTTGGCTTCCTTTTTGTTCTTGGTGATGTGCAAAAGCGCCGCTTCGCTGATCTGGTTGCCGATGGTATACAGCGGCGAGAACGCCACCATCGGCTCCTGGAAGATCATCGAGATTTCCTTGCCGCGCACCGCGCGGATCTCTTTGCTGCGCGGGCTCATCGCCAGCAGGTTTTTTTCGCCCTCGGTGGGATGGTTATAGTTGATCTCGCCGAACGTTTTGCATTTTTTGTCGTTGATGCCCAAAATGGCTTTACAGGTCAGGGATTTGCCGCAGCCGGATTCGCCGACGAGACCGACGGTTTCGCCCTTGCGCATTTCAAAGTTCACGCCGCGCACCGGCGTCAGCGTGCCCTCCGGCATACCGATTTCCACCCGTAGATCTTTGACCTGCAGGATTAAACTGTCATCCATCTGCCTACCTCCCTTACTTATAGGGATCCGCCGCGTCGCGGAGTCCGTCGCCGAAGAAGTTGAACGCCATGACCGTGATCGTCACGAACAGGATCGGGATCAGCTTGTTCGGATGCTGTGCAATGACGGCGATCGAGCTGCACTCCTGCAGCAGAACGCCCCAGCTGGTGGCAGGCGACCGGATGCCGAGACCGAGGTAAGACATCGACGTTTCGCCGACGATGGAGCTCGGAATGCTGCGCGTGACCGAAACGATCAGGTAGCTCATAAAGCCCGGCACAAGATGCTTCCAGATGATCGACCATGTGGAGACGCCCGCGAGCCTTGCCGCCATGACATAGTCGTCGTTCTTGGAGGAGAGGAACTTGCCGCGCACGATACGCGCCATGCCGGTCCAGTTAATGAACGACAGAATGATCGTCATGTAGAAATACAGCTCCACGGTCGAGACGCCGGCCGGAATCGCGGCGGAAAGCGCCATCCACAGCGGGATCTGCGGGATCGCGCCGAGCACCTCGATGATTCTCTGAATGACCATGTCGATTGCTCCGCCGAAGTAGCCCGAGATCGCGCCGATAATGACGCCGAGGAACAAGCTGATAATGGCGGAAACAAACGGCATGGACAGCGACACCTGTGAGCCGATCAGAATACGGGAGAACAGGTCGCGGCCGAGGTTGTCGGCGCCGAACAGAAAGATCTTTGCGGCGGTGCCGCCGTTGGAGCCCTGCCCGAGACCGAACAGATGCCAGTCGCACGGGATGAAGCCGAGCACCTTGTATTCCGTGCCGTGCACGAAGAACTGCACGGGGTAATACTCCGTCGTGTCCTCCTCATAGGTGATCGTGAAGGTCTTTTTGTCGATATGCTTGGTGATCGCAAAGACATACGGGCCGACGAACTTGCCGTCATACTGGTAGTGAACGGCCGTCGGATCGCAGTCCTTATATACGGCGTCGAACTCTTCCAATCCATAGGGAGCGATGAAGTCGCCGAAGATCGCGCCGATATACAGAATGGCAAGGATGACGAAGGAAACCTGCGCGAGGCGGTGCTTCCTCAGCTTGCGCAGCATCAGCTGCCATTGGGAGGCAAGATAGTAATCGTCCTGCGTTTTAATTCTTCTCGGCATTATCGGCTACCTCCCGAATAACGAATTCTGGGATCGAGGAAGGCGATGCCGATATCCGCGAGCAGCACGCCGAGCTCGACAAGGATCGCCTGCACCATGACGATGGCGCCCGCCAGATACATGTCCTGATACTGCAGGGCATGGAACAGCACCGGGCCGAGGATGGACAGGTTCAGCACCATAGCCGTAACCGTCGAGCCGGAGAACAGGTGCGACAGCGCGGTGCCGAGGCCGGTGACGGTCGGGTTGATCGCGGCGCGGAAACAGTATTTCCAAATGATCTTGCCTTCGGAAACGCCCTTGGCGCGGGCGGTCAGCGTGTACTGCTGCGACAGCTCGTCGAGCATCTGCGCGCGAACCGAACGGATCGTGCCGCAGGTGCCGGCAAAGCCGAAGACGATGAACGGAATCGTCATGCGCTGCATGAACTCGCCGAAGTTATACCAATGGATACCGTTGATCAGCATATCCTGGGTGAACATGCCCACGTTCGCGTTTCCTGTCCATTGGTAGGATAGATACATACACAGGATAGCGAATATGAACCCCGGGATAGCTGACCCGAAAAACGTGAGTATCGACACCAGATAATCTCCGAACGAGTATTGATGCGTCGCGGAAAAGACGGCGACCGGAATGGCGATCACGTATTGCAGCACCATCGTCAGCAGCGTGATCGTCACCGTCATGGGCAGGTATTTTCCGATGACGTTCCAAACGTTCGTTTGATAGGAGAATGAATACTTCCAGTTGTGATGGGAATTGTACAGACGGAAATACGACGTATTGCTGCCGGTCCAGATAATGTCCTTCACCCAAAGGACATACTGCACGATGACCGGCTTGTCGAGGCCGTAGCTTTCACGCATTTCCTGCGCCATTTCCGCGCTGACTTCTTCGCCTTCCTGCTGCAGCTTGGCGATGGCCGTCGAAACATAGTCGCCCGGCGGGAGCTGGATCACGAAGAAAATGATGATCGAGATCAGCAATATCGTCGGAATGAACAAGAGGATGCGGTTGAGGATATAGCGGATCAGATCGTGCTTAAAGAACGCAGAGACAGCGGAGAAAACGGACTTCTTTGCCGGCAAAGATTTCGCTTCCATAAACTTTTCTCCTTTGAAAAAAGCCGGAGACATGGAGCGAATCACACGTCTCCGGCTTCACTATGCAGCTGGAATGGATTTGTTATTCGGCAAGGAACCAGGTCCACGGATGGCTCAGGCCGATGTAGTAATACTTATCCTCGTTGATGTTGTTGAACCAGTTGCGGATCGTGCTCTTGGCAAGGTGATAGACCGGGGAGGTCTCATACACGGCGCAGCCCCAGCCGCCCGGCCTCGGCGGCTTTCGCTTCGGTGAAGCTGCCGTGATACGGCCGGATCGCATAGCGGAACCGGTGTGCACCCTGATCCGCGTTGCCGTCGGGACGCTTGGCGGCCCGTAGCAGCGAGAGCGTCATCGTGCCGCCCTCCGCGGCGCAGCCGTAGATGCCGTCGTTCAGCAGCAGGACGCCGAGATTGTCGCCTGCAAGCGCACAAAAGGCGTGCATACAGCCCTCGAACCGGTCGCGGTCGGACGGGCGGGAACGGTGGTTCGGGCGCGTCACATAGCCGTACTGCGTCTGTGCGACCAGCCGATCCGTGTGCACGATCGTCGGAAAAGCAACCTGCAGCAGCTTGTGCGTTTCCTGCCAGTCCACGGTCAGCGCGACCGTGAGCTGCGCTTCGTGCTCGCCGAGCGTGATTGTCTGCCGCACGGCGGAATCGCCGATCCGACAGGCACATTCGACATAGGCTTCCCATGCCGCGCCGTTTTGCCGAACGCCGCAGGACAAAAGCACAGCATCGGTCAGCGCGTTTTCACATTCGTCGCCGCGATAATAGGAGGTCAGCTCCCACGCGTCGTATTCGGTGTTCAGATTGCGGTACAGGTGCAGGGCGTTCGCGGGCGCGCGCAAAAATTCCGTACCGTCCTTTTGCAGCGATACGATGCGGCCTGCCCGGTCGATCTGCGCTTTCAGAAACTTGTTTTCGAGGATCGCACCGTCCGCGCGTGGCGTACAGCGCACCGCGCTCGGATCGCCAATAGGCAGCGCACCGGCAAAGTACCCGCAAGGCGGCAGTATCGCGCCCGCGGTGTTGAGCGCGCGCGGCACGCAAACCGGGTTCCATGCGGCGGGGGCGTCCGGACATAAAAGCGACTTGGCGGCTGCGGAAAGCGCCGCCGCACCCTGCCGGATTGCGCTTAGGTCGGCCTTGGCTTCGTCATTGACGCGCTCGATGCCGGTGCCGGGCAGAACGTCGTGGAACTGCACGAACAGCAGCCGTTTCCACAGCTTGTCAAACGCGGCGTTCGTCTGCGCGGCGTCAGCCCTTCCGAGAAAGACGGCAATCGCGCTCCAAAGCTCCGCTTCGCGCAGGGCTTCCTCGGCGGTGCGGTTCCGGCGCTTGATCTCGGCCTGACCGGTCCACACGCCGCGATGCCATGCCAAATACAGCTCGCCGCGATACACGTTCACGTCCTCGGCTGCTTCCTTGCCGCCGAGCCGTGCCTGCGTCCTGTCGGCAAGCCGACGGCAGAACGAAACGGGGTCCTCATAGCGGCAGGCGGGAATGCCCGCAAGGTTGTGCATGCGTTCGACGGCCTCGACCATGTCGCGCGTCGCGCCGCCGCCGCCGTCGCCGAACCCGAACGGGAACAGCATTTCGCCAATGTAAGCATCCTGCACACGGTCGGCATACCAACGCTCCCGAAATGCTTCCGGGGTCGCCGCCGCGTTGTTTTTCTTGAAAAAGTGCGCCTGCACGCGCGTGCCGTCGATACCCTCCCACAGAAAATCGTTGTAGGGGAACGGTTCGGTACCCTTCGGCGCACGGGAGAGCTTTTGCGTGGAAAAATACCGGAGCCCGCATTGCGTCATGATCTGCGGCAGCTGCCCCGAAAACCCGAACGTATCGGGCAGCCAAAGCAGCTCCATCGGTTTACCGGTGTGCGAAAGGCTCCAGTCCTGTGCATATCGGATCTGGCGCAGCAGACATTCGCCCGTCGGCATCTGCACGTCGGGTTCGGTATACATGCCGCCGTCCACGATAATGCGTCCTTCACGGATTTTTTCCTGCACCCTTGCATATAGCGTCGGATAATCCGTTTCGAGCACGTCGAGAATATACGGGCTGCAGCCGAAGAAGAGGTAATCGGGAAATTCGTCGAGCAGGGCAAGCTGGTTCGCGTAGGTGCGGGCGCACTTGCGGCGCGTCTCCTGCTCCGTCCATTTCCATGCCAAATCCAAATGCGACTGTCCGAACACCGAAAAGACGGCTTCCCCGTCGCCGTTGGCGGCTTCGAGTGCGGGACGAAGCGCTTTTCGTGCGTCCCGATAGGAACGGCTGCGGGCGTCGGGCGGACATTCGAGATCCATGATCCGCGTCGCCGCAAACATCGCTTCCAATACCTGCTGCGCGCGAAGCGAACGCGGTTCGAGCACGCGGTAAAGGCTCGCCAAAACGAGCAGATCCATATACAGCCCGTAGGCGTCCTCGTTACGGACGCAGACCGTGCAGGCGTTCGTCTGCACCTGATGCAGCGGCGGTTCGGGCACGGCCTGTGTGCCGTACAGCAGCGGCCCGCCGTTTTCGAGACGCGGCCCGTGTCCCGCATAGCTTTCGATCAGAACGGTAAAGCGGTCGCCTGCCGCGGCGCAGCGGGTGAGCGTGACGGTTTCATGTTTGAGATCGCGCGCGCCGCAAAGCTGCCCGTTGATCTCGACGAGCATTTCGCCGCCGACATCGGGCAGCAGCTCGAGCCGCTTGCCCGACAGCGCCGGAAAAGCGGCAAGGTCGATTTCGCCGTAGAACCAGCCGTATTCCCATTTCCGGCCCCACGCCTTGGGGTAGTCGGCATAAAAGACGCCGGGATCGCCCTCATCCGGCTGTGTGCGGGTCGCCCAGTCCGGCGCGGCCTTTTGCGCGTCGAGCATCGTATGCACACGGGCAAAGCCGATGTTTTCAAACGTGTGCATGCGAAAAAGCGGCACCGTCAGCACCGGCGTCAAAATATCCTGCTGCAAATGCTCGGTCCAGACGCGGACGCGTTCGGTCATCTCTGCTGCGATCATGCTTCCTCCGTGCGGGTGCGATAAGGGATGTTATCGGGCTTCGGCAAGCTCGGCTTCGAGCCGGTGCACAAGCGGCAAAAGCTCGTCCGGCGTCGCAATGCGATAGGTCGGCTCCATGTCCGGCTGATCGGACGTATAGACGTATCGCTTCGACCAGGTCAGCAGCACCGACCGGATGCCGAACCGGTTTGCGCCGAGCACGTCGCGCTTGATGTTGTTGCCAATCATGATGATGCGGGGCTTGTCCGCATCGCTTAGATGTATCGCGTCCATTGCGGCCTGAAACATCTTCGCGCTCGGCTTCGGCTCCCCGATCTGCTCGGAGATGATCCACGCGGAAAAGATATCGTCCAGCCCGTTCTGCTCCATGGAATTGTGGAACGACCGCACAAGGCCGTCCGCAACCATGACAATCGTGAAGCCCTCGTCATAGAGGCGGCGCATCGTTTGGATCGCGCCGGGGATGCAGTCCGCCTTTAAGACAAGCTCCGTGCCGGGGAAATGCACCTCGGTGCTTTCGTCTACAATCGTATCGCCGATATCGGTGAAAATAATCAGTTGCTTTTTCATGGTTCCCTCGCGTTATGCTTTTGTGAAGCGCAATACGTTCCAGCTGAGCGCCGGGATCGTGACACAGCCCTTGCCCTGCTCGAAGCAGCCGCCGGGGCCGGGTTCCGGCCGGACGGTATCGGGCGCGTCGGCGGTATTGACCGCATTGACGTCCGCATGGTGCAGCAGGATGTGCTCGGCAAGGCGCAGCGCGCCGAACGCGCGAAAATCGAGATCGAGCGAGAAATCTTCGGTTTGGTGCCGGTTCAGGCAAAAGACCGTTACGCTGCCGTCGTCGTGCAGTACCGCCGCCGTATCGAGATACGGCACGTTCGAGAACGTTTTGCAATCGTAGGCCGGGGTATCCGTGACCGGTTTAAGGGAAACGCCGCGCCCGAAGCGGGAGGCGTGCAGGAACGGATAATAGATCGTCTGCGCCCATGCTCTGCCGCCGGTTTCGGTCATGATCGGCGCGATCACGTTGACGAGCTGCGCCATGCAGGCGATCTTTACACGGTCCGCGTTGCGGATCAGCGTCATCAGCATCGAGCCGACCAGCAGCGCGTCCTCGAAGTTGTAGACATCCTCCAAAAGCGGCAGCGCGCGTCCCCACTTGTCCTTTTTGAGCACTTCCTTGTCCTGCTCGCCCGAATGATACCAGACGTTCCATTCGTCAAACGACAGGTGCAGCGTCTTTGCGCTGCGCTTTTTCGCCTTGATCGCGTCGCAGACCGAAGCGACGGTTTTGATGAACGCGTCCATGTCCATCGTGCGGGCAAGGAAATCGGCGGTGTCGCCCTCCGGATTGCCGTAGTAGCGGTGCAGGGAGATGTAATCGACCGTGTCATAGCACGCGTCGAGCACCGTGCTTTCCCAGTCCACGAACGTCGGCATATCGGACGCGGATGAGCCGCACACGACAAGCTCGATGGAGGGGTCCATCCACTTCATCAGCTTGCCGGCTTCGTTGGCGACGCGGCCGTATTCCTGTGCGTTCTTGTGCCCGATCTGCCAGTTGCCGTCCATCTCGTTGCCGAGGCACCACAGCTTGATCCCAAAAGGCTCCTTTGCACCGTTTTTCCTGCGGAGATCGGACCACGCCGAGCCGCCGGGGAAGTTTGCGTATTCGACAAGATCGCGCGCCTCGGCGGGGCCGCGCGTGCCGAGGTTTACCGAATACATCGGCTGCGTGCCCGCAGCCTTGCACCAGTTCACATATTCGTGCAGGCCGAACGTGTTCGGCTCGGTCGTGAACCATGCCTGATCGAGCCGCACGGGGCGCTGTTCGACCGGACCGATGGAGTCCTCCCAACGGAAGCCCGAAACGAAATTGCCGCCGGGATAGCGCACGGCGGAGACGCCGAGCTCCTTCACAAGCTGCATCACGTCCGTGCGGAAGCCGTTTTCATCGGCCGAGGGGTGATCCGGCTCATAGATGCCGCCGTAGACGCACCGGCCGAGGTGCTCGACAAACGAGCCGTACAGCCGCGGGTCGATGGCGCCGATCACATAGTCACGATCCAGAATCAGTTTCGCTTTCTGCATGGTTCCCTCCTTTTTCCTGCCCGATCAGTCCTGCGCGGCGGGGTATTCGTTGCACAGCAGACGATAGGGCGGCTCGTCCTCCTCAATGGCGGGGAAGCGGCCCATCGGGGGATTGAAGCGGTTGTCGGTGTTGTCGTCGTTGCATTGGCTGACTTCGCCGAGCAGCACCGGGCCGGTGCCCGGCTCGACGTTGAAATCATGGTACATGAACTGCTGAATATGGATGCTCTCGCCCGGCGTCAGGCGCACCTGCGTGCCCGCGGGAACCTTGTAGGTGCGGCCGTCGGTATGCACGGTCACGTCGGTTTCATAGTCGATGGACTCGTCCGGCAGGGAGTTGTAAACGCGGATCAGAATGTTGCCGCCGCCGCGGTTGATGATATCCTCGGTCTTGTACCAATGGAAATGGTTGGGGGAATACTGCCCCTCCTTCATGTAGAGCAGCTTTTCGGCGTAGACCTTCGGATAGCGATCCGCCATCGCACGGTTGCCGTTGCGAATCGTGATCAGCGACATGCCGAGCTTGTCAAAGTCGCCCTTGCCGTAGTCGGTGATGTCCCAGCCGAGCATACAGTCCCGCACCTCGTCGTATTCGTGTCCCTTCGACGCCCATTCCTCCGGCGTGAAGTGGCAGAACGGCGGCAGATAGCAATGCTCCTTTTGGCACATCGCTTCGAGCTCTTTCAGCGCCTTGTTGATTTCCGAACGTTTCATAGCAGGTTTCCTCCGATTAAATGATAAAATGTTGGTTTAAGAGCGGGTGAAGCGAACCGTGACGATCTCGAACGGCTTGACGGCAAGCGTCGCCGTCTGACCGTCGAACGGAAGCTCCGCAAGGTTGTTTTCCATAAGGTCGCATAGGTAGGCTTTCGTAAAGCCCGGCGCGACGGACAAATGAACGGTGCGGCGCGCCCGGTAAGCATCGTAGGCGCGGACGATCATATCGTCGCCGTCCTCGGCCTTCTTCACGACCTCCAAAATCACATTGTCCGCATCGACGGACGCGAGCGAGAAGCAGTCCGCAAGGTCGCCGCCATGCGGCGCGATCCGCACGGCCGACAGCGGCTGATTCAGCCGGTACGCCGCCTGCACGACGCCCGCGGCGCGGAAATCGCCCGAATGCGGCAGCAGCGTGTAGGTGAAGCGGTGCAGCCCCTGATCCGCCTCCGGGTTCGGGAACGTGCCGCATTTGAGCATCGTGACCTTCACGGTCGTGCCCTCGATGCTGCAGCCGTACTTGCTGTCGTTTAAGATACCGACGCCGTAGCCGTATTCCGAGAGGTCGAGCCACTTATGCCCATAGACCTCGAATCGCGCCTTGTCCCAGCTTGTGTTGCGGTGGATCGGGCGGGTCACATGGCCGTATTGGATCTCGAATGTCGCCGTGTCCGTGTTCAGATCGAGCGGGAACGCGGCCTTCAGAATCTGATGGTGCTCATGCCAGTCCAGCTCGGTTTCGATGTCGATGCCCTCGCGCTCGGAATACAGCCAGATCTTCTGGCGGATCTCCGACTGCAGATAGGTGCGGCGGATCGCAAAGCCTGCGCGCGCGCCGTCATAGATCGGCTCGACCGTGCAGGGCGTATCGAGCGTCCATTGCTTTTGCGTGTAGTATTCGCTGATCTCCCAGTTGTCGTAAACGCGCGGCAGATCCTCAAACGCCTGCAGCTCGTTCGCCGTTTGGCCGGGCAGCAGCACATTCCGCTGCGCCGCCTTGTCGAACAGTTCGACGATCCGGCCCGCCTCGTCCACGGTCAGCCGGTATAGGCGGTTTTCGGCGGTGCGCCCGCTGATCGAAACACGGCAGACCGCCGGCGTATCCGGGATCACGCGCCAGCCGAACGCCGGGATTTCGGGCGTTTCGCGCGTTTCGCCGTCCACCGTGACCGTGCCGCGCACCGGGAAGCCGAGCGCGTTATACACGAGTACGCCGCCGTCGGAGCCGATGCGCGCCGCAAGGGATGCGGCCTTTTCCGCTTTGACGCGGTCGCCGTAGGCATTGATCTCGGCATAGTCCCGATCGGTCAGGTCGTAAACGGACTTGATCGACGAGCCGGGGATGATATCGTGGAACTGGTTATGGAGCACCTTTTCCCAATGGTCCCAAAGTCCCTTTTCGTCGTAGGCGCCGCCGAAGAGCAGGTCGGTGTAGGAGAGTGTTTCCAGCTTCTGCAGCAGAAATTCGCTCTTGCGGTTGTTGCGTTTGTTCTTGGCAATCGAGGTATAGGTGCCGCGATGAAATTCCAGATACAGCTCGCCGACCCAGCGCGGCGTTTCTTTCTTCTCGAGGCAGGCGCGGTCGAACTGCTCGCGCACCTTGTCCAAGTGCGGCAGCAGCAGCCCCGTTTCGGTCACCGGCATTCCCGGCAGACCGTAGGCCAGACGGCGCTGCACCTCCAGCATCTTTTCGGTCGGGCCGCCGCCGCCGTCCCCGAAGCCGAACGTCGTGAACTGGCGGTTCGCGTAATCCTTTTGCAGATATTTATGCCACGTGCCCTTGATCTCGGATGGCGTCAGCTTTCCGTTGTAGGTCGTTGTGCGCGCGGGGACGGGCGCATACTTTTGCGTCGTGATGAAATTCGTGAAGATCTCGGTGCCGTCGATGCCCTGCCACAGGAACGTATCGACCGGCATGGTGTTGGTGTCGTTCCAGCTGATTTTGGAGGTAACGAAATGCCGGATGCCGCTCTTGCGCAAAATCTGCGGCAGCGCGGCGCTGTACCCGAATACGTCGGGCAGGAACAGGATATAGTTCTCCTTGCCGAACTCCTCACGGAAGAACCGCTTGCCGTGCATGAGCTGCCGCACAAAGCTCTCGCCGCTGACAAGGTTGCAGTCGGCTTCGAGGTACATCGCCCCCTCCGGCTCCCAGCGCCCCTCGCGGATGCGCAGCTTTAGCTCCTCGTATTTTTGCGGCGCGGTCGCTTTCAAATATTGATACAGGTTCGGCTGCGACAGCATGAACTTGTATTCCGGGAAGCGGCGCATCAGCGCCAGCGCCGTCGAAAAGCTGCGCTGCACCTTCTCCATCGTCTGATAGCGGTTCCACTTCCATTCCACGTCGATGTGCGTGTGCCCGATGCAGGTGACGATCGGCTTGCCCTCCGGCGTGCAGACCTTGCCGTAAAACTCTGCATACAGATAGTCGATGGCCTTTTCCACGGAGGCGGAATATGCGTCGCTTTGCGGCTCGCGCAGGTCGAGCAGATTGACCGCCGCGGTCATGTGCTTTAGGATCGCGCGGTAGTCCGCCGAATCCGGCTCGGTGATCACCGCCGTGTCGAGCATGACGGCAAGGTCGTACCAAAGATGCTCGGTGCGCTCCTCTACATAGGAGAGCGTCAGCTCACATTCGACCGAGCCCGGCTCTAAGCTCAGATAGAAGTAGTTCAAAAGGTCATAGTCGGTATCGGGCGCAAGCACGGCCTCGGTGTGGTTCACGTCGAAGCCCTGTGCGATTTCGCCGTTCAGATACAGGAGCGATTGCGGGTTCATGCAGCCGTTGCCGCTGCGTCCGGTGTCGCAGGTCAGCACAAGGCGGCAATGCGGCCTTGCGGCGGGCGTATGAAAATGCGCGCGCAGCCATACATGCCCGTCATAGCCTTCATAGCGTTGGTGCGGCGCAGCAAGCTGCCAGCCCTCGGCGGGCGGGCAATCGTTTTCCTTGTAGCCCGCGTAGACGTACTCGACCGGGCCGATCTCGCCCGCGGGGCGCGAGCGATTCTTCCAAAGCTGCTCCAGAATGATCCGGATGCGTTCCTCCTGGTGTGTCATCGGTGATGTTGTCGGTCGCCCGACGCTCCTTTCTTTGGATGTACAGATGGGTTTCAGACCTCGGACAAAAGCGCCCGCATGGCGTCGTCCTCGGTAAAGGTGACGTTTTCAAACCGTATGCCGACGGCGTTCTCCACGGTGACGCGGGAAAGCGGCCGGTTTTGCAGCGTGTTCCCGACGCCGGGGCGAACGTCCCAAACGCCCGTCGGCCAGTCCGTTTTGCGGCGCAGACGGAACGAACAGTCGGCAAACGTTACGCCGTCGATGTTTTTTGTCTGCTCGTCACCGTAGATCACGATGCCGCCCTCGGCTTCGGCGCGGACGTTTTCAAAGACGATGTTCTTCACCGTGCCGATGTGTGTTTCGGGGTAGCGGCGGTTGGCCGTGATCGCCACCGGCTCGGCCTTGCCCCACCAGCCGTTGGGGTCGTAAAGCTGCGTGTCGATGCGGATGTTTTGGAAGCGCACGTTTTCGATGCTGCCCTTGTCGCGCAGCTGCAGCGAGATCGCGCGGTTCGTGCCGGTGATCGTGCAGTCCTTCACCTCCACGTCCGAAAACAGGGCTTCGCTTTCCGAGCCGATCTTAAACGCCGCGGACTTCGAGCGCAGCGTGCAGTTCGATACGCGGATATGCTCGCACGGGCCGTAGGCCGCGGCGGCCTCGGTCGTTTTCAGCACGATACAGTCGTCCGCGCTTGTGATGCGGCAGTTTGTGATCGAAACGTTGCTGCACGCGTCGGGGTCGATGCCGTCGCAGTTCGCCATGCAAAGGTTGTTGTCGATCGTGATGCCGTCGATGGTTACGTCACGGCAGCCGACCATGTGCACGGTCCAAAACGCGCTGTTTTGCAGCGTCACCTGCCGCATCGAAAACCGCCGCACATTTTCGATGTACAGCAGCGGCGCGCGCGGATAGAACAGACCTTCGATGTGGTCGCCGAACGTTTCGCCGTAAAAGATGGCTTCGTTGCCGTCAATGGCGCCCTCGCCGGAAAAGACAATGTCCTCGGCGTCGAGCGCGTGGATAAACTTCATCTGCGGCCCGCCCGAATAGTCGCACTTGGCGTAGGACGGCAAGTCGCGCTGCGCATAGGTGAAATGTCCGCCGTCCGGCAGGAAATCGTCGAACCGATCCGACGCCTTCCAGACGCTGCCCGCCTCCAGATGCACCTCGGTACGGCTGTATATGCGCACATACCCGGTGCGGAACGTATGCCCTGCGGGGAAGACAACGGCGCTTTGCGCCGCTTCGCGCCCTGCGGCCTCCATCGCCGCGCGCACCGCCGCGGTATCGTCCGTTACGCCGTCGCCGACCGCGCCGAAATCCATAATGTTGAAAATCATACAGGCGCTCCGTTCTCCGCCAAAAGCGGCAGGGCTTCGAGCAGGAACAGAATCGCCATCGCGGTGCCGTAGGGCATCGGCTTTAATTCGATCTGCTTATAAAAATCCACGGAATCCCGTCCCATCGGCGTCCCGTAGGACACCTGCTGCACGGTGCCGGTTTCGTCGATGCAGTCCAGAATCGGATCGAGCGCCTTTAGGGCGACGGCCTTGTACCGCGCATCCAAAAGCTCCATTCGTACGCCCGCGAGCAGGCCATAGCCGAACCCGCACGTGCAGCTGGCTTCGAGGTAGGAGGAGGGATCGTCCACGAGCGTGTGCCACATGCCCTCAGGGCTTTGGAACGCTTCGAGCGCGTCGGCCTGCGCCGTCAGCACTTCGCCAAGATACCGGACAAGATACGGCTCGCAGTCGATCATCGTGAGCAGCTCCGGGATCGCGGCGGTCAGCCAGCTGTTGCCGCGGCCCCAGCGCCCGCGTGCAAAATTGTGCCGCCCGTTGAACGTCCAGCCGTGAAAGAACAGCCCGGTAGCAGGATCCGCCAGATAGCGGATGTGCAGCAAAAACTGATACTTGGCTTCGGCAATCCAGTCCACACGGTGCTCGATCCGGCCCATATTGGCGAGGAACAGCACCGCCATGAACAGCGTATCGTCCCAAAGCTCCTGGTCGTTCAGCGTGTCCGAGGTCAGGTGCTGAAAGCCGCCGCCGCGCGTTTTGGGCAGCTCGTTCATCAGCCAATCCGCCCACTCGCGGCAGATCGCGCCGTATCGTTCGTCCTTCGTCAGCTCATACAAATAGGAAAGCGTGAGCATCGGCGCGGTCGTGTTGACGTTTTTGCCGGGCAGACCCTCCGCAAGACGCGCTTCGTAAAAATCCGTCAGCTCGCCAAGCACGGCGCCGTCGCCGGTCGCCTGATAATACTTCCAAAAGCCGTAGAGCCCGACGCCCTGCGTCCACTCCCAATGCCGGTATTTCAAAATCTCCTTGGCCGGGACGGACGTGTTCTTCATGCCCTCCAAGAACTTTTCGTCGTCCTCGTACAAAACGTCCCGGAACTTTCGAATCAAAAGCTGCAGCTTCTGCTCGGTGCGCTCTTTTTGCGTCTGCATCCGCGTTCCCTCCCTGCTGGATTCTATACCCTCAACATTTTACCATTGCTTTATGTGAAAATCAAATAATACTTACGTTTCCGCGCGATTCTTTTTATACGGCGTGCCGCAGCGCAAAGGGAACGCCGTTTGTTGACACCGCACACGGCAAAATGTATTATATAGGTAAATAAACACGGGAGGAACCGCGATGGAGAAAAGTCATGCGCCGATGGGGTGGAACAGCTGGGACTGCTACGGCGCCGCCGTGACCGAAGCAATCGTGCTGCAAAACGCCGCGTATATGGCGGAGCACCTCAAGCCCTTCGGCTATGAGTATATTGTGGTGGATATTCAATGGTCCGATCCGACGGCGGCAAGCAACGACTACCACCCGTTTACCGAACTGACGATGGACGAATATTCGCGGCTGCTGCCGGCCGTGAACCGCTTTCCCTCGGCGGCGGGCGGCAAGGGCTTCGGGCCGCTGGCCGAAAAGATCCACGCGATGGGGCTGCGGTTCGGCATCCACATCATGCGCGGCATTCCGCGGCAGGCCGTTCATCGCAACACCGAGATTTTGGGCAGCACACATACGGCGCGGGAGATCGCGGCAACCGACAGCATCTGCCCTTGGAATACGGATATGTACGGAGTCGATCCGAAAAAGGACGGCGCGCGGGCCTACTACGAAAGCCTGTTCCGGCTCTACGCGTCGTGGGGTGTGGACTTTATCAAGTGTGATGACATCTGCCGCGAGCTGCCAAAGGCCGAGGACGAGCTGCAGCTGCTTGCCGACGCGCTGCATTCGTGCGGACGGGAGATGGTCTTGAGCCTGTCGCCCGGCCCGGCGCTGCCCGAAAAGGCCGAGCTGTATAAGCGCGTATCGAACATGTGGCGCATCACGGACGATTTCTGGGACGACTGGCGGCTGCTCTACGATATGTTCGACCGCGCAAAAACGTGGTGCATCCATGCGGGCGCGGGGCATTGGCCGGACGCGGATATGCTGCCGGTCGGCCCGATCCGGCAGGTATACGACCCAAACAACCGCACGCGGTTTACAAAGGACGAGCAGACCACAATGCTGACGCTGTGGTGTATCCTGCGTTCGCCGCTGATGATCGGCGGGGAGATGACCGGGTTCGACGCGTTCACAAAGGAACTTCTGACCAACCGCGGTATTCTCGGCATGCACCGGCTTGCGCGGCACTCGCACCCGGTATGGCGGCGGATGCAGGACGGCACGGAGCTGATCCTGTGGACGGCGGCGTGCGCGGACGGCGGCACCTACGCGGCGCTGTTCAACGTCGGAGAGGCGGACACCGAAACGGAGATCGCGCTTTCGGACTTGGAGTTGTCCGGGCCTGCAGCGTATACCGCGCTGTGGATGGGCAAAACGGGCAGCGTCAAAGATACGATTGCCGTATCGCTTCGGCGGCACGGCGCGGCGGCGTTCTTACTGCGATAAAACGGAGGGGAAGATGGAGCGGGAGCAGATCGAAAGCGCGGAGAAAAGGATTCTCGCGTATGTGGACGAGGTCATTGCGGCGGGGCCGTACAGCGCGGACTGGGCGTCACTTGCCGACGCGCCGGAGCCGGAGTGGTTCCGCAAGCGCCGCCTCGGCATCTTTATTCATTGGGGCGTATACAGCGTTCCGGCGTTTTCCAATGAGTGGTATTCGCGGGAAATGTATATGCCCGGCACGCGGGCGTATGAACATCACCTGAAAACCTACGGCCCGCCCGACCGGTTCGGGTATAAGGATTTCATTCCGCTGTTCACCGGCGAGCGGTTCGACGCGGCGGCATGGGTGCGGCTGTTCAAGGCGGCCGGGGCGGGGTATATGTTCCCGGTCGCGGAGCATCACGACGGGTTTCAGATGTACGCCAGCGCGCTTTCGGACTGGAACGCGGCAAACAGGGGGCCAAAGCGGGATGTGCTCGGGGAATTGAAGGCCGCCGCAGAAGCGGAGGACGTTCTCTTTTGCGCGTCCTCGCACCGCGCCGAGCATTGGTTTTTCATGGGGCACGGCAAGGAAATCGTCAGCGATATCCATGAGCCGCTGCAAAAGGGCGATTTCTATTGGCCCTCGATGCCGGAGGGCGCGTTGGACGACCTGTATGCCGAGCCGTACCCGAACGAGGAATACGTAAGCGACTGGCTCGCCCGCACCGCCGAGCTGATCATGCGCTATCGTCCGCGGCTGCTGTATTTCGACTGGTGGATCCAGCACGAAGCGTTCAAGCCGTATCTGAAAAAGCTGCTTGCGTTTTATTACAATCTCGGCGCGCAGGACGGGACGCCGGTTCGCATCTGCTATAAGCACGACGCGCTGCCGTTCGGCGTCGGGATCCCGGAGGTCGAGCGCGGCGGCTTTTCGGACGCGAAGCCGTTTTTGTGGCAGACCGATACCGCCGTGGCGCGCAACGCGTGGTGCTATACGACCGAGCTTGTCTATAAGAGCAGCCGCGAAATCATCCAAACGCTCGTCGATACGGTCAGCAAGGGCGGCAACCTGCTGCTGAACATCGGCCCGAAGCCGGACGGCACGATCCCCGAACCGGATCAGGCGATCCTGCGCGATCTCGGCGCATGGCTGCGGGTCAACGGCGAAGCGATCGAGGGCGCAGGGCCGTGGCGCATCCCCGGCGAGGGGCCGACCGTCCGCAAAGAGGGCCAGTTCACCGACAAGACCGAGACGGTCTATACGGCGGCAGACTATCGCTTTACGGCGGCGCACGGCTGCGTTTATGCGACGGCGATGCGCTGCCCGGCAGACGGCGCGTTTTTGATCCGGTCGCTCGGCGAAAGCCCGGATCAGAACCTGTCCGCATTCCACGGCATTATCAAGACCGTCACGATCCTCGGCCTTGCCGACGCCGTCGCGTCCTGGTACGCCGACGCGGAGGGCCTGCATGTTTACGCGCCCGGCATAGCGTCGGACTTCCCGGTGACGCTGAAGATCGAAATGGCATAAACGCAAAGGAATAAGATAAGGAGCCTCCGCTCGGGGGGCTCCTTTTGGATTATTCAGTTTTGTCCGCTTCCGAAGAAGCGGAATCCGTGTCCGGCGGATCGTCCGGCGCGTCGTCCTCGCTTTCGGCCTCGATTTCCTTGATAATGCATTCGTTGCCGCGGACAAGCCACGTTTCACCGCTGTGGCAGTAGGGACATTCGCGCCCGAACTTCACGGTGGGGTAGGTCTTGCCGCACGAATCGCAGTAGGTGAACGCGGGGATCGTTTCGATCACAAGCTCCGCTTCCTCTAACTTGGGATGGCGCTTGCGGAAGTAGTTCCAGCAATCCTCGAAGTAGTCGGTCATGATGCCCGATACCTCGCCGACCTCCAGCGTGACCTTGCCGATCCGCTTCAGGTGCTGCTCCTCGCACGTCTCGTCAAGCGTCTTGGCGAGGTGCAGGATGATACCCATTTCGTGCATATCAGTCGTCCATCAGGGTGTGGATGTCCACGCTGTTGCCGGTGTGCGGATGCGTCTTGTGGAATTCCTTTGTGGCGCGGTTATATTCCTTGCGCTTTTTCCGCATCATCTTCGCTTCCTCGGAGCCGCTGTTCAGCACGATCTTCACGGCGCGCGGGATCGCATAGCCGAGGAGGCCGCCGACCTTGTCTTCGGCGCGGCGCATATCGGAATTCTGCGGATGGTCGCGCAGCAGGTGGATCGCGTCGAATTCGCAGCGCGTCGTGCAGAGACCGCAGCCGATGCACTTGTTCGCATCCACGATGGTCGCGCCGCAGCCGAGGCAGCGGCTTGTCTCGATCTTGACCTGCTCCTCGGTGAGGATCAGACGCGGGTCGCGGAACGAGTTCTTCGCGTCAATCGACGGATCGACCGCCGTGATCTGGCGCTGCGCCTTGTCGTAGGAGTCGATGGCGATATTGGTCTTGCCGAGCGGCTTGAAGTAGCGGCGGTCGCGGCCGAGCGTCTGATTGACGTTGTTCTTCGAAACGAAGCGGGCGAGCGACTCGGCGGCTTCATGACCCTGACCGATCGCGTCGATCACGAACTTCGGGCCGGTGAACACGTCGCCGCCCACGAAGATCGCGGGATCGTCGGTCTGGTAGGTGAACTTATCAGCCACGGGGTAGTTGCCGTGATGGAACTGCACCTTCGTGCCCTCCAGCAGCTTGCCCCATTCGATGGCCTGCCCGATGGCGAACACGATGGTCTTGCAATCGACGGTGATCGTTTCGTTCTCGTCGTAGGCGGGGGAGAAGCGGCCGGTTTCGGGGTCGATGGTGCGCGTGCAGCGCTTTAAGACGATGCCCTTGACCTTGCCGTCTTCGTCCACAAGGACTTCCTTCGGACCCCAGGACGGGTTGATCAAAACGTTTTCTTCCTCGGCCTCTTTGATTTCCTCCGGAGAGGCGGGCATCGTTTCGCGCGATTCAAGGCAGTACATCGAAACGCTGCCGGCGCCGAAGCGGTGCGCGGTGCGCGCGCAGTCGATGGCAACGTTGCCGCCGCCGATGACCACCACATCGCCCTCCAAATGGCGGCTGTTGTCACCGAGCGCTTTTTCCAGGAAGGAAACGGCGATCTCGGTGCCCTCGGCACGCTCGTTCGGGACGCCCGGGAGACGGCCGCCCTGGCAGCCGATGGCGATGTAGAACGCCTCATAGCCCTGCTGCTTCAGCTCTTCGATCGTAACGTCCTTGCCAACCTCGACGCCGCAGCGGATCTCCACGCCGAGCGCGCGGATGATGTCGATTTCCGCGTCGATTACGTCTTTTTCGAGCTTGAACGACGGGATGCCGTAGGTCATCATGCCGCCGGGCTTCTGGTTCTTCTCGAACACGGTCGGGCGGTAGCCCATCGTGCCGAGGTAGTAGGCGGCGGACAGACCCGCGGGGCCTGCGCCGATGATCGCGATCTTCTGCGGCCATTCGCCGGTCAGGTTGTTGATGAGCTTCTTCGGCACATAGCGCGTCTCGGCATGGAGGTCGCGCTCCGCCAAGAACTTCTTTACGTCGTCAATGGCAACGGGCTGGTCGATGGTGCCGCGCGTGCAGGCGTCCTCGCAGCGCTTGTTGCAGACTCTGCCGCAGATTGCGGGGAACGGATTCTCGCGCTTGATCAGGGCGAGCGCCTCGTCATAGCGGCCTTCCTTCGCCATCTTCAGATAGCCCTGAATCGAAACGTGCGCGGGGCAGGCGGATTTGCAGGGCGCGGTGCCGGTCTTGTGCGTGTTGACGCGGGCGGTGTCGCGGTAGTTCTCGTCCCAAGCGTACTTGCCCCAGCGGATCTTGTCGGGCAGCACCGACTTCGGGTATTCGATCGGCTTGCCTTCCTTATCGCAGAGCTTCTGACCGAGCTTCAGGGCGCCCGCCGGGCAGACCTCGACGCAGCGGCCGCACGCGACGCACTTTTCCTTCGTGACATTCGCGGTGTAGGCGCTCTTGGACATGTTCGGCGTGTTGTACAGCAGCGAGGTGCGCAGCGCGTTGCAGATCTTCACATTGCAGTTGCAGATATCGAAGATATGATCCGAGCCGTCAATGTTCGTGACCTGATGCACGTAGCCGTTGTCCTCGGCCTTTTGCAGAATGTCGAGGGCTTCTTCCTTGGTGATGTAGTGGGCGCGGCCGGTTTCGACGGTGTAGTCCGCCATGTCGCCGACCTGGATGCACCAGTCGTTTTCGTCGTCGGTGCAGCCCTCGCCGAGCATCGCGCGCGAAGCGCGGCACGAGCAGATACCGGCGGACAGGTGGCCGTCGTACTTCTGCAGCCAATGCGAGATCTTCTCGATCTTGACAGCCTCGCGGTTCGCCGCGACTTCCTTTTCGACCGGGATGACGTGCATGCCGATGCCGTTGCCGCCCGGACGCACCATCGACGTGATGTGCTCAAGGGGCAGGAACGTCATGCGTTCGAACATCTTGGCGACCGGCGGGTTCGCCTCGATGCGCGAAATGGAGGAGTTGAACAGCTCGGCGCTGCCCGGCACAAAGTAGCTTGTGCGGTAACGGATCTCCTTCGGCGCGCCGGGGATCGGGCCGTTGTCGTCGTAATGATCGCCGTAATCATACTCGACAAAGCCGTGTACGCAGAGAAGCTCGAGCGCCTTTTTGAAGGTCTCGGCGTCCATCGTCGCCTTGTTCATCTCGAAAAGCTGCTCGTAGGTGTACCATTTGCGCTGCTTCATCGTCAGAGCAATGTCCACCTCTGGTTCGGTGAGGACTTCGCGCAGACCCCAGTATTCCTCGTCAGTCGTTTTCAAGCCGAAGAGCTTGTGGGGAACGTTGTCCGTAATACGGCGGCCCAGCTCGGCATACTTTTGGTTCTTTACGGCCTCGCCGTCATACTTGGATTGGGTGCGTGGGTTTTGATCGTAGGTTTCCGGCATACTGTTTTCTCCTTCTGTTTGTTTGTCGGCAGATTACTGTTTCCAATCTTCAATGGCTTTGGAGAGCCATGCTTCCCATTCGGCCATGCCCTCGCCGGTCTTGGACGAGACGGCAAAGATCTCGATGCGCGGGTTCAGCTTCTTCGCGCGCTCGCGGCACTTTTCCAAATCGAAATCGAAGTACGGCAAAACGTCCGTCTTGGTGATCAGAAGCGCGTCGCTCGTCGAGAACATCAGCGGGTACTTTAAGGGCTTGTCGTCGCCCTCCGGGACGGAGAGCAGCATCACGTTCTTGCCTGCGCCGGTGTCGAACTCTGCGGGGCAGATCAGGTTGCCGACGTTCTCCAGAACGACAAGGTCGCTGTCCGGCGCGTCGAGCGCGTCGAGCGCGTTGCGCGTCATGCCCGCGTCCATGTGGCACATGCCGCCGGTGTGCGCCTGCACAGCCTTGGCGCCCATCAGCTCGATCCGCTTGGCGTCCACGTCCGAATCCACGTCGGCCTCCATGACCGCAATGCGGTACTTGTCCTTCAGGTCGCGGATCGTGCGCTCCAGCAGCGTCGTCTTGCCCGCGCCGGGGGAGGCCATCAGGTTCACCAGCAGCGTCCCCTGGGCTTTGAGTTCTCCGCGAAGCACTTCGGCGTCGCGGTCGTTGGAGGCGGTGATCGTCTCCTTCAATTCGATGATTTTCATTTCCTTTACCTCGCCGGTATTTCCTTTTTACATTTTAACAGAATCCGACCATCCTTGCAACCGGGATTTCCGGTTTTTCGGCCGGATTCGGGGGATTACTTCTGCTTTTCCGCTTTGCATCCGCGCATGAACACGCGGAACGAATCGGAAAGCCGCTGATGCCGGATCGTCGTTGCGTCGAACCGGACGGATTGAAACGCGAGCTGCATGATCGGCCCCTGCAAAAACGCGCAGATCAGCGTCCCGATCCCGACTGGGCCGCCGAGCAGCCAGCCGACGAGCGTGACCGTGGCGAGCAGCGCCATGCTCACCGCGCCGATGGGAATTTTCTTCACGCGCTTGGCAAGCCCCACCATCAGCGTATCGCGCGGGCCGCAGCCGAGCGACGCGATCATATACCCGTATTGCGTGTAGGCGATCACGACAAGCCCGAGCAGCATGACCGGCACGCCGGTGAGCAGCGATTGGCATTGCGGCACGGGGTCGAGCCAGTTGAAGAAATCGACGGCCTTGCCGACCACGATCGCGTCGATGAACATGGCGATGCCGATGGGCTCCTTCATCAGAATGTCGATGACAAGGATCGTCAGCGACACGGCGACCGACGCGTTGCCGTAGAGGATGCCGAGCGTTTTGGAAAAGCCGAGGTTCAGCACGTCCCACGGTGCGGCGCCGAGGTTGGCCTGAATCGTCAGATAGATGCCGAAGCCGTTGACGAACAGGCTGACGATCGCCAGCAGACTGTTCAGCACAATGGCAAGGATGGTGTTGTTTTCTTTCAGGTTTTTGAGCATGGTTTCCGTCCGAAAAGGCCGGCGCAGAGCACCGACCGTATAGCACGATAGCAAACGGTATTGTACTTCTATATAGGAGAAAATGCAAGAATATTTCGTGTAAGAGGGCAAAAAAGAGCGTTCGTACGGGTTTTACCGGGAAACGTGCCGATTCCTGTTGAAATCGCGCCGGAAGCTTGCTACAATAGGATTACATGTAGCGTCGCTCGACATCAAAACGAATGAACGGCTCTGCACCGACAGGAACCTGCAAATTCTGAAATAATCCACGCAAGGAGACACCCTATGGCATACCGCTTTTACGGATGGGAAACGGCGTCGGTCACGGATCGCACCGGCAGGACGCCGTGCGCGTATTACGATCTGCTGTCAAAGGCGTGGTGCGCCGAAACCTGCGCGCCGCGCATGCGCGACCGTTGGACATCGGAGAATAGAACCCTCGGCCAATGCTCGATCACCGCATTTTTGATGCAGGATGTTTTCGGCGGCGAGGTGCGCGGCGTGCCGCTCGGCGACGGGAACTATCATTGTTTCAACGCCGTCGGGGACTGCGTGTTCGATCTGACCAGCGAGCAGTTCGGCGAAACAAAGCTGTGCTATGAAAACTGTCCGGTGCAGGACCGGGCGGTGCATTTTCAAAAGGCGGAAAAGCATGCGCGGTATCGTCTGCTGCGGGCACGGCTTGCGGCGGCGCTCGACGCGCAGGACAATGCAACGCTGATCGACCATTGGAGCCGCGCCTTCTCCGAGACGGCAGGGGAGACCCCCGCCGCAGCCGATGTGCCGGATTGGAAAACGATTGCCCCGTCCGAAAAGCTGTTCCGGGCGGCCGCCTCGCTCGGCGGCTGTCAAAGGGCGCTCGATTACGGCTGCGGCAGCGCGTGGGCGGCGATCATTGCGGCAAAGTCCGGCTGTCCGGACGTTACGGCGGCGGACGCGGCGCCAGGCGCGATCACAGCGGCCAAAGCCCGCGCGACACTGTACGGCGTGCAAAATTGCGTACACCCGGTCTGCGTCGCGCCGAACTGGCTCGAAACGATCCCCGCAAACACGTATGACGGATTGATCTGCTCGAACGTGCTCGATGTTGTTCCGTCCCAAACGGCGGCGGACATGCTGCGCGCATTTGCCGAAATCACAACGCCGGACGCGGCGGTTGTGATCGGCTTGAACCTTTATCTTTCGCCCGAAGCCGCCGCACAGCGCGGCGTTACGCTTGCCGACGGCAGCCGGCTGTACCAAAACGGCGTGCTGCGGCTCGTTTCGCGCACGGACGAGGCGTGGGCGGCACAGTTCGCGCCGTACTTTACGGTGGAGCGACTGGAACATTTCGCCTGGCCCGGCGAACCGAGGGAGACAAGACGGCTGTTCTATCTGCGGAAGGGGAAAGGGTAACGGATGACGGATGGAGACGATGTCAACATGGAAAGAGAAAAAGCACGGAGGGAACCGGCTATGAAACGAATGATCTATATGTTGTTGACTGTGGTGATGCTGGTGTCGACATCGGCCTGCACAAGTGTACCGTCGCCGGAAGCAACGGAACCGGCAGCGCACGCGACCGCTGTGCCTACGACTGTCACGGCAGCGCCCACGATTGCTTCGGTTGTTGTTGAAGTGGAAACGAAGCCGACCGATACGCCGGAGTCGCCGCGCACGCCGGAGCCTTCTCCCACGCCGTCACCGACGCCCGAACCGACGCCGACGCCTGAACCGACGCCGACACCCGAACCGACACGGGAGCCGAGACCGGGTGATATAGCGGTGAATTTTCCGAATTATGACACCGGTGCAGATGCGGATTACAGCTATCAGAGCGATGAATTGCGCGTAGCGATCCGGATCACCGTGGACAAAGAAACGCAGCAGACATATTATGTCGCCGATTTATGGATTCGCAACATCGACTATTTCCGCACGGGGTTCGGTCGGGGCAAGTTCAATACGGGCACCGAGGACGGCGATAAGCTCGCCAAAAGGGAGAACGCGGTATTTGCCGTGAACGGCAGTTACAACCGCGGGCTGACGTTCCACAACGGCACTCGGATCAAAGGATTCCTTGCCGCGGAAAAGAACAACTTTACGACGTGGGGAACCTGTTTCCTCTACCGTGATGGGACCATGAAAACCTACGACCTGCGCAGCCAAAGCGTGAATTACAGTAAAGCCGTGAAGGACGGGCTGTGGCAGGCGTGGCAGTTCGGTCCGGCACTTGTGCAGGATGGCGAGCTTGCGCCGAATCTTACGCTGAAAACGCGCGATCCGCGCAATGCGCTTGGGTACTATGAACCGGGACATTATGTGGTCGTCACCTGCGACGGGAGCCGCAAAGACGCGCTTGGTATGACCGTCACCGAGCTGGCAGAGCTGATGAAGGGCCTCGGCGTGAAGGAGGCCATGAATCTTGATGGCGGGATCAGCGCGGTCATGGTGTTTATGGGTGAGATCATCAATCGCCCGGAGGCACGCAAAACCGACGACGGCAAAACCGTTTACGGCAGACCGCTTGTCGATATGCTGCTCTTTGCCGCGTATGATCAAGACGGCAAAGCACCTGACCTTGCGACGCTTTCCGCAAGCCGGTATAACGGCAAGTGAGAATCGAATAAGGCAACAAAAAACAGGCCTTGCGGCCTGTTTTTGCGTTTGCGGTTATTCGTGCACGTCTTCGTTCATTGTATTCTCGACGCCGGTTTCTTCGACCTGCGAGATCGCGCCGCGCGCAAAGACGAGCTTGACCTTATCAGGGCCGACGGTCAAGACGATCACATCGTCCTTGACGGAGGAAATCGTGCCGTAGATGCCGCCGATCGTGCGGACACGGTCGCCGGGCTTCAGCGCGTTCAGCATTTCCTTAACCTTCTTGTCCCGCCGACGCTGCGGCACGATCATCACGACGATCAGCACAACGATCATCAGCAGCGGAAGCAGCATTCCGCCGAGCCCGCCGAACAGACCCATGTCGCCCGCGGCGGAGCTGGTGGCGGTGGTGGTAGCAGCGGCGCAGCTGCCGGTGTCAAGCCCTGCGGCTAAAAACGTGTTTGCAATATTCAGTAACATGCTTCAAAGTCCTTTCCTGTGACTATCTTTTAGTTTACGCCACTTTCCCCGATTCGTCAAGCATCGACCGCAAACCAATTGTGAACATTTTCGTTTTTGTTCCCATACGGGACAGCCTTCGGCCGCAGACACAAAAAAGCGGCGGATCGCTCCGCCGCCGTACAGCGCAAGGGTTATTCGATTTCCAGCGAACGCTTTTCGGGCTCGACCTTCTGCTTCTTCGGCAGAGTCAGCTTCAAAACACCGTCCTCATACTTGGCCTTGATGTTCTGCGTATCGACCAGCGACACATCGAACGCGCGGCTGTAGGAACCGTAGGAACGCTCGACTCTGAGGTACTTGTCCTTGTGCTCCTTCTGCTCGCTCTCGGAATGGCGCTCGGCATGGATCGTCAGCGTGTCACCGTTGAGGTCGAGCCGGATGTCCTTCTTGTCAAAGCCCGGCAGATCGGCTTCGAGCAGGTACGAATCGCCTTGATCGGAAATATCCGTCTTGAACAGGCTCAGCTCGTTGCTGTCAAACATCGAGAACGGATCGCGGAAGAACCGGCGCTCCATTTCCTCCATCTCGCGGAAGGGATTATAATATGCATTCTGCATTTCATTTTTACGATACGGTCTCAGTTCAAACATGGTAGTTACCTCCTTGTTTTTCTCTTATTTTTTCCCGAGCGGGCCCTCGGTATTCCCTTCGGACCCTCTCTTCTTTTGATGGCCTTATCATAAAACATGACTTTGACAGAAGTATGTTGGAATTTCGATGCAATTGTGAAACTTTAGCAGTCGCAATAGGAAAGTGCTAAAAAAGCGCGGCTATATCTTGCTGCCGCAAACGGATATGATACCTGCTGCACGGCAGAGGATGCCCTGCGCCCCGGCGCAGCATGAACGACTGCCGCTTTTGAAACGCAGGAAAGTGTTCCAAACGTTCCAAATGTCCCATACAGTTTTTGATACAACCTATACCATGATAATATAGCATAAAAACGGTCAGCATCGCTTCTTGCAAAATGGAACAAATGGCTTTGATAACATAATCTATATATATTTATTATGTTAAACATAATTGATTTGATGGGGACAAAGGGGACGTTTGGAACAGTTTCTACCGACACAAAAGCATAGAGAATATTGCTTGAACAACCAAGACTCTCCTCCGGAGGGAGTGACGATGCAGATGTTTTATGAGTATGAACGGACGGCATGGCCGGCATGAGCGGCGTTTATGACGCATAAAAGGGTTGTCACAGACAAATTCCCTCTTTACTTTCCCCTGCATCCATCGTATAATATCCAAAAACAGAGTAGGCAGGCGCGCGTTGGCTTTTGAGCCGCAGTGCCGTGCGGACGGGGAGTTGCCGCGCGGACGAAAAGGGAAACCTTGCGATGCGTTTGCCGCATCCCGCTGTGAACATCATACGGAATCCCTGTCTCCTTATGATGCCCACGGCCGGCATCGTAAGGAGGTATTTTTCTATGTCGGCAAAAAGTTATGAACCCCTCGACACGTCCCGTCTCTTTGTCACCCCGTTTTCGCGCGATTACTGGCGCCTCGCCGTGCGGGAGTTTTCCTCGCTGCGCGTGCTGCTGCTCGCCGCGATCCTCACCGCCATGCGCATCGGCATCAAGGCGTTCCGCGTGCCGCTCGGCCCCGATCTGAACCTGACCTTCGGCTTTCTGGTCAACGCCGTCGGCTCGATGATCTATGGCCCGGTCGTGGCCATCGCGGCAAGCGCCGTTTCCGACACGGTCGGCGCGGTGCTGTTCCCCTCCGGCGCGTACTTTTTCCCGTACATCTTCACCGAAATCGCGGGCGGGCTGCTGTTTGCGCTGTTCCTCTACCGCGCGCGGCTCAGTGTGCTCCGCGTGATGCTTGCGCGGTTCTCGGTCACGGTCGTCTGCAACCTTGTGCTCGACCGGCTGTTCTATATGTGGCAGAACTACCTGCTCACCGGCAAGACGCTGACGTTCATGACGTGGCCGCGGCTTGTGAAAAACATCGTCACGTTCCCGCTGCAGACCGTGCTGCTCGTGCTGCTGCTGCGGTCGCTCGTGCCGGTCACGACGCGCATGAAGCTGACCCATGCCGACGCCGACGCGCTGCAATTCACCAAGCGCGATATCGTGCTGCTCATCGTGCTCAGCGTGATCGCCGTTCCGGTCATCGTGGCGTATTATATCTGGCGGGGCTGAGCGATCCGCCCTCGCACGGCAAAGCCGCTTTTGAAACTTTCGATATCTAATATATCGATACAGTTATCACCGATATGCTTTTTTGACTATGGGCTTTCCTGCGCCGCGGTGGTATACTGTGAACAGGCAGAAGAGCGAAAAGCGTCTTCTTCCCCTGGACCCTATGTAGTCGGAATGACAAGGCCGCCGGTTCCCCTCCGGCGGCTTTGTCGATTTTTGGTATGGATTTTTCCGAATCGCGCATTGTCAAACCGCGTCGGTCTGTGGTAAACTGGTAACAGGGGAGAAGCGGCGACAGCCGCGAAAGGAGAGGTTTATGCGTATTTTCGACACACGGGTACAGGAATTGAAATACAAGGTGCTGCGCGAGGTGGCGCGGCAGGAATGGAACGGCACGCTGGCGCAGAACATTTTGGATATTCCCAAGACCATCGTGCCGGGCAAGATCCCGACGATGCGCTGCTGCGTCTATAAGGAGCGCGCGATCCTTGCCGAGCGCGTGAAGCTCGCCATGGGCGGCGATCCGGCGGACAAGTGCGTGATCCATGTGCTCGACATTGCGTGCGATGAATGTCCGGCGGCGGGCTACGACGTGACGGATTCGTGCCGCGGGTGCCTGGCGCACCGCTGCATGGACGCGTGCAAAAAGGGCGCGATCACGATTTCAGCCGACCATACCGCGCATATCGACAAGACCAAGTGTGTCGAGTGCGGCATGTGCGCGAGCGTCTGCCCCTACACCGCGATCATCAACCGCAAGCGTCCGTGTCAGAACGCCTGCAAGATCAAGGCGATCAAGATCAACGACGACAATTCCGCCGTCATCGACGACGAAAAGTGCATTTCCTGCGGCGCGTGCGTGTATCAATGCCCGTTCGGCGCGATCTCGGATAAGTCCTACATTCTCGACGTGGTGCGGATGCTGAAGGCGGCCCAAGACGGCGGCCCGAAGGTCTACGCGGTTGTGGCGCCGTCGATCTCGGCACAGTTCACCTACGCGAAGATCGGGCAGGTGATCACCGGGCTGAAGGCGCTCGGCTTCGATACGGTCATGGAGGCGGCGCTCGGCGCGGACATGGTCGCGCAGGACGAATCGCGCGAGCTTGCGGAGCGCGGGTTTTTGACCAGCTCCTGCTGTCCGGCGTTCGTATCGTTCATCCGCAAGACGTACCCGAAGCTGACCGGCTATATTTCCGATTCGCTGTCCCCGATGGCGACGATTGCCAAGTTCATCAAGGAGACGTTCGGCGAGGAAATCAAGGTCGTCTTCATCGGGCCGTGCACCGCGAAAAAGAAAGAGATTCAGCTCGACACCGTCGCGCCGTACGTCGATTCGGTGCTGACGTTCGAGGAGCTGCAGGCGCTGTTTGACAGCCGCGATATCGAGATCACGACATTAGAGGAAAGCGGACTCGATAACGCGTCCTATTTCGGCCGCATCTTCGCCCGCTGCGGCGGCCTAAGCGACGCGGTTGCGGAGGGCCTGAAGGAACAGGGGCTTACGTTTGATCTCAGGCCTGTCTCCTGCGACGGCATCGAGGAATGTAAGACCGCGCTGCTGAAGAAGAGCCGCAACGTGCTCGACGCAAACTTCGTCGAGGGCATGGCCTGCACCGGCGGCTGCATCGGCGGCGCAGGGTGCTTGACGCACAGCCCGCGTTCCCGCGCGCAGGTCGATCAATACAGCGCCCTCGGCACGCGCTCGATTGCCGAGGCCGTGGACGCGGCAAAGGAATAATCGGATAGGACAAACGCGTTCCGCCGCGCTTCCTGCTTTGGGGAGGCGCGGCGCATTTCATTTTAGCGGCTTTTGCCGATTCCGGTTGACTTTGCGCCGGATCGGTGCTACCATACGAATGTAAAATACGCGTCAAGCAAGACGCGAAAAGGAGATACAGTCATGCAGAAACGGATTTTGATGGGCCTGTTGGCCTTGCTTTTGCTGATGGGCTGCGCGGCGCCCGCGCCGCAGCCGACGGCACAGCAGACGGAAACGCAGCAGGAGGTTTTGACCGAAGCCCCGGCGGCAGCCGTGACGGAAGCGCCGACCGAAGCGCCCAAGCCCACGGCGGCCCCGACCGAAGCCCCGGCAGAGCCGGAGCCGGCGGGTGAATACATGCTCCCGCCCGAACCGGGCACGCATCAGCTGACGATCTACTGGAAGGCCGCCAAGATCGACTTTGATACAAGCGACATGTGGATCTGGTTTGAGGGCGCGGACGGGCGCGGCTATCAAATGTACCCGTGCGATTACGGCGCCAAATGCGTGCTGAACGTGCCGGAGGACGTGCAGAACGTCGGCTTTATCGTGCGCACCGGCTGCTCCGATCCGGGCGGCACCTCCTGGGGCACCGCGACGAAGGACTTTGACGCGGATCGCTTTGTGGCGGTGAACGGCGATACGTCGATCTATCTGCTTTCGGGCGACGGCAAGATCTATTACAGCGAGGACGGCGGCGTGAATCTGTATCAGAAAAAATCGTTTACCTATGCGGGTATCATTGACATAAACACGATCCAATACACGATCGAACCGGCGGCGCGGTTCCATGAGCTGAAGCAGATCACCGTGCGCAAGAACGGCGAGCCGGTCGAGGTGCAATCGCTGTCGAGTCTGCACAACGAAGTCGTCACCGGCAAGATCACGCTTGCGGAGCCGATTGATATCGGCGCCGAATACGAAGTGGAATTGGAGGGCTACGGCACGCGGATGGCGCTGCCGACCAACATCTTCGACAGCGCGGAGTTCATCGAAAACTACACCTACGACGGCAACGATCTCGGCGCGGTGCTGACCGAAGCGGGCACGACGTTCAAGGTATGGGCGCCGACCGCCTCGAAGGTCGTGCTGAACCTGTTTGAAACCGGCGACGGCGGCGAAGCCTTTGCCAAGGTCGATATGACGCGCGGCGAAAAGGGCGTGTGGCAGGCGGACTATGCCTGCGGGCACGGCACCTATTACACCTATACGGTCACGACTGCCGTCGGCACGCAGGACGCGGTGGACCCGTATGCAAGGGCCGTCGGTCTGAACGGCGATCGCGGCATGGTCATCGACCTAAGCTCGACCGATCCGGAGGGCTTCCGCGACGCGGCGTTCGATGCGGGGCTGACCTCGTACCGCGATGCGCTGATCTGGGAGGTGCATGTGCGCGACTTCTCGAACCGGATCGCGGGCTCGCAGTACCCCGGCAAGTATCTCGCGTTTACCGAGCGCGGCTTGACGAACGCAAGCGGGCATCCGGTCGGCGTGGATTACCTTGTCGATCTCGGCGTGACGCACGTGCATTTCCAGCCGATCTACGATTACGCGACGGTCAACGAGGCGAAGCCGGACAGCGAGTTCAACTGGGGCTACGATCCGAAGAACTACAATGCCCCGGAGGGCAGCTATTCGACCGACCCGTACCACGGCGAGGTGCGCGTAAAAGAGCTGAAGCAGATGGTGCAGGCGCTGCATGAGGCGGGGCTCGGCGTCGTCATGGACGTGGTGTATAACCATACCTACGACGGCAATTCGTCGCTGAACCGCATCGTGCCGTATTACTATTACCGCTATACCGCAACGGGCGAGAACGCCAACGGCTCCGGCTGCGGCAACGAGACGGCGTCCAACCGCGTGATGTTCCGCAAGTTCATGGTCGATTCGATCACCTATTGGCAGACCGAATACCAGATCGACGGCTTCCGCTTCGACCTGATGGGCCTGCACGATATCGACACGATGCAGGCCATCGAGGTCGCCGTCCATGCGAACAACCCGCAAGCGATCCTCTACGGCGAGGGCTGGACCGGCGGCACGTCGCCGCTGAGCAGCAAGCAGCAGGCAACGCAGGCGAACATCCGCAAGGTCACGGCGTCGGACGGCGCCATCGGCGCGGTCGCCGTGTTCAACGACGCGATCCGCGACGGCTTGAAGGGCAGCGTATTCGACGCCAAGGCCAAGGGCTGGATCAGCGGCGACGCCTCCAAGAGCAACGCGAACAAGGTGCTGTTCGGCATGACCGGCGGCGCGGAGGGCGCCGGCGTGAGCTGGAAGGTCAACGATGCGCTGATCATCAACTACATGTCCTCACACGACAACCGCACGCTGTGGGATATCCTGCAAAACGGCGCGCCGGACGCGACCGAGGAGCAGCGCATCGCCATGAACCGGCTCGGCGCTTCGATGGTGCTGCTCAGTAAGGGCACGCCGTTCTGGCTCGCGGGCGAGGAAATGCTGCGTACCAAGGACGGCGACGAGAACAGCTATAAGTCCTCCGACACGGTGAACAACCTCGATTGGGACGCTTTGCAGGATGGCAGCGCCGCGCTGGAAACGGTCGAGTTCTATAAGGCGCTGATTCGGCTGCGCAAGGCGAACCCGTGGGTGTACAACAGCGAAGTGACCGGCGAGGTGCTTGAGCAGAACGCGATTGCGCTGACCTACAGGGACGGCGAAACGATCCTCGGCTTTGCCGCCGCGAACCCGACTGACGCGCCGATCACGGTCACGCTGCCGGACGGTACGTTCACCGGCCTTTGGAACGCCGAGGGCGCGCAGACCGGCACGGTCACCGTTCCGGCCAAGAGCGTTGTATTGGTGAAAGCGGAATAAACTGCATAAGGAAACCAAAACCCGGCTGTGAACCGAACAGCCGGGTTTTTGCATGTGAGTTGTATTGTCATTTGTTCGGCGCGGGCAGCGCGTCCGCGCCCGGGGGCGTTTATTCGCCGTCCGTTTTCCGATGCTGCGAACGATCCGCGTCGAACCCTTCCGGGTAACGGGCGCGGAGTTTGTCGATATTCCCGCGCAGCACGGTTTCCAAATCATATCCGATGGCATACGCGGTTTCGGCCAGATACCACGCCACGTCGCCGAGCTCCTTGGCAAGCTGCGTCCTGTCGAGCGCGTGTCCCTGCGCAAGGTGCTTTTTCACAAGGTCGATGGCCTCGCCCGCCTCGCCGCAAAGCCCCATCACGCCGTTGATCAGCACGTCCTGTTCGGACAGCGCGGGGTTCAGGGTGCGCAGGGCAAGATGCTGGTATTCATTCGGGGTCAGCGGCGTTTGTGCTTGCTTCGGCGCGTCCTCGACCGGCAGCTCCATATGGCGCCGGTAGGTCGTAAAGCCGACGGACTCGTAGAACCGCAGCGCGCTTTGGTTGAATTCATACATATTCAGCTCGACGTGCGAACAGCCCTGCTGTGCGGCATAGCTTCGGATAAAGTCGATCATCGCCCTGCCGACGCCCTGCCGACGGCGGGCTTCGTCCACGCCGAATTCGTCAATGTCGATATAGCGGCGCTCGACCGTGAACGGGGTTTCCGGCTTGTGGATAGCATGCAGAATCGCATAGCCTGCGACAGAGCCTTCTGCGTCAGCGACAAGGATCGCCTTTTCCGAATCATCCGCGAACGTATAGAGCAGGTCGCGCATTTCGTCGCAAAAGCCTGCTTTGAAGGTTTCCGGCCTGCCCGCCGCGTGCAGCTCGCTCACCTGCCTGCGGAGTGCGTTGACGGCGTCAAAATCCTTCGGTTCAGCAAAACGTACTTGCATGGGTTCCCTCCTGTTTCGTGCCGCAGAGCGCCGCCATGCGGGCTTCGATGCTCCGCGCGTCCTCCAAAAGATTCCATAGGCCGTCCTCGCTGAGCACGCCGCGCTTCATGTCCTTGGGCAGCTCGCCCGCTTCGTCGGCGGCAAAGTCGCCGCGCCAGTCGCCGTCATAGTAATCGGCAAGCTGCGGCAGCGCGGGGCGGGCGGCTTCATACGCGGTCAGGGCGGCGTCCAACGCGGAAAGCGCGGCAGCCGCTTCGTCCATCAGCTGCTCCATGGCAGTAATGCGTTCGACACGGTCCATATCAGCGATCCTCCGGGTAGAAATCGAAATAATCCTCCGCGGTGAAGCGGTGGTAGATGATGTGACAGCCCTCGTCGGTCAGACAGTAGCGGTAATCGTCCGGCACGCCGTCCGGAAAATAGGCGAGCACATCAAAGTCCCGATCCGTTTTCGGCTCGACCGCGACGTGTTCGGCGTACCGATGAAACACCGCCAGCACATCCTCCATCGTCGTGCCGTGACGCGAAACGGCTTCGACGAGCGCACGCAGAAAGTCGTTCTTCGCCGCATGCGCTTCGATATACGTCTGCGCTTTCGGCGGAAAGGTCAACGAAAACATGTCCCCGGCGTGCGCCGCGGCGGGAACGCCGAGCGTGTCCGAAAGCGTGTCCGCCCAATCGGACAGGCGGCTTTGCATGGCAGCGGCGTCGTCATCGGCACCGAAAAAGCGGTTCAGCGAGGACAGCGGATAGTAGAGCGACACGGCGGCGTCGGTTCTGCCAAGCTTGATCTGCTGCTCGGCAAGCACGTCGCAGACGTTTTCGGTCAGGCGGGAGGGGTTCATGCGTCCTCCTTCTTCTGCGTCAGCAGGGCTTTCAGCGCACGCAGATTCATGTTCGGCAGGCTGTACACGGCCTCGGAACAGGCGGGCGGCGCGTCCTTGGGGGAGATGGCGGAACGGATATAGCAGGCGGCAAGTCCGGCGTTTACGGCCCCGCCAACATCGCATACAGGGTCGTTGCCGATCATCAGGCAGCGGGCGGGGTCAAGGTCGAACCGCTCCGCGGCCATGCGGAAAAAGGCCGGATCGGGCTTGCGGCAGCCGCATTCGGAGGAAATATAGATCGCGTCGAACGCGTCCGAAAGTCCGAGCAGCTCCAGCTCCGGCCGGGTGAACAGCGATTGCGCGTTCGAAACAAGAACGACGCGGCCTTGCTGCTTTAGGGCGGACAGCAGCGCCTTTGCCCCGGCATAGACGCGCAGATGGCTTGTCATGCGCTGCCGGAAATCCCATGCGGTCGCGGCGATCAGCGCATCGTCCGCATCGACGCCGCGCGCGGCGTACATGGCGCGGAAAACGTCTCCCATGTCGATTTCGGGACAGAACGACGGACGCGGATTAGCGGCGCGCATCGCGGCTTCCCGCGCGGCGACCTCCCGTTCATACATCCGGTGCAGCGCCCGCGGCGACCATTCGGCGCCGTGCGCGGCCATATAGCACGAAAGCCCGCGCCAAAGGCCGGGCATCCGAAAATCGGTATGGATATCGACAAGCGTTCCGTAGAGATCGAAAAAATACGCGTCAAAGGACTTCATGCTCAATTACCGCTGGAAAAGAGGGTGAACCGGTCGAGCCGCACGCGCACCACGCCAAGAATATCGGCAAGCGGAACGCAGCCGATGGCGGGATTGCGGCTGTCCTCGCCGTAGTTGCGGTCGTCGGACAGGACGTATACGCAGCCGTCCGGCACCTTTGTCGGCTTGATCGAAAACCGGGCAGGGGAGAGATAGTCATATTCGCTGAGCATGTATTGCTCATTGATCAGCAGCATACCGTCTTCTGCGGACACGGTTTCGCCCGCCAGGCCCACGATGCGCTTGATTAAGAGCGCGCCGGTTTGCGGGTCGCGGAACACGACCATGTCGCTGCGGCGCAGCGTGAAAAAGTGCTTATACAGGCGGTCATAGAGGACGGTTTCGTCCTTTTTCAGCGTCGGCGCCATCGAGGGGTCGGCGATGTAGACCGGCGAGAACCAGCCGAGCAGCAGCCCGAACACAAGCGCAAGGCCGATGGCTATGGCGCTCAGCGTGCGCAGAACGGACTGCGCCTTATGCGATTTTCTGAGCCGCGTGCTGCGGCTTTCGATCATTTCCATGATGTTACCCCGTGAAAGTGGGAGAAGGGGAACAGGACGAAATGCACCTTGCCGACGATGCGCTGCATCGGGATCGCGCCGACAAGGACGTTCCGGCTGTCGTTGGAATTGACGCGGTTGTCGCCGAGCACATACACTTCATTTTCCCCGACCGTGATCGGATTTTCGATGCCGTTTGTGCGGCCGTAGGCAAACGGCGCGAGGTAGCCTTCTTCCAGCGGTGTGCCGTTGACGTATACAAGACCGTCGATGGTCTGCACCGTGTCGCCCGGCGTCGCCACGACGCGCTTGACGCGCGTGTTGTAGGACTTCGCGTTGGCGGTATAGTATTCGTCGGGATAGTAGCAGATCACCACGTCCCCGATCTTCGGCGTCGAAAACAGGTAGGACAGCTTTTCGACAAACAGATAATCGTTGTGCTGCAGGGTGTTGAGCATCGAGGTGCCGTCCACGCGTACCGGCTCGGCGAGCACGCCGCGCACGGCCAGTGCAAACACAACCACGCCGAGCAGCGTGATCAGCAGATCGAAGGCGCGCCAAAGCCCGCCGCCCGGCAGCGTTTCATTGCGCCGTTCGACGATGCGCCGCAGCGCCGTCAGGTTTGCCCCGTTCGTTGGTTTCATGCCCGTTCTTCCTCTTTGTGCAAAAGCACCTTTTTCCCCATGCGGATAAAGTCCTGCCGGTCGAGCATCACGACGCGCCCGCAGGCAAGGCATTTGATCTTGATATCCGCCCCGACGCGCGTGATCTCCCATTCGTTCGTGCCGCAGGCGTGCGGCTTTTTCATCTGTACGATATCGCCGAGGGCAAAGGTTTCGATCACTCGTTTGTCCCCCGGTACTGGATATAGCGATCCACGATCTCCGAGAGCATCTCGGCCTTTTCCTCGTGCATCCAATGTCCGACGTTGCGGAGGCTGTGGTATACGCCGTTCGGGATCGTCTTTTTGATCTCAAACAGCTTGTCCATCGGCACAAGCCGGTCCTCCTCGCCCCACAGGATCAGCACCTCGTGGTCGCAGGATTCCATGGCCTTCAAAACCGGTTCCTCGTCAAAGTTGCGCACCGCATACATGATCGCCTGCCGCGACGCGAAATCGTCGCAGGTCGAAAAATACTGCTGCACGACCGTATCGTTCGGGATCGTCGCGTCGTAGTAGAACAGCGGCAGATACTTTTTGAACTGCTTTTTGCCGTAGGATTCGCGGAAGAAGAAGCCGAACGGCCCTTCGAGCCCGCGCACGCGCAAAGGATAGTTTTTGCTGATGCCGCTTGGCGTCAGGGCGATCACCTTGTTGAAGCGGATCGGCATTTTGGTCATGGCGTAGAGCGCATACATGCCGCCCATCGTGCAACCCAAAATGTGCGTCGCGGGCAGATGCAAAGCGTCCATGATCAAAAGCAGCACGTCCGCCATTTCATCCATCGAGTAGCTCAGCGAATAGGGCCGGTCGGAGTGCCCGAAGCCCGGCAGGTCGATGGCGATGACGCGGTAATACTGCGCCAAAATCGGCATCATGGCGCGCCAGGTGTAGATCGACTGACCGACCGAGTGGACGAGCAGCAGCGGCTCGCCGCGCCCCATTTCCAAATAATGCACGCGGCATTTTTCGGGCTTGCGCTTGCCCGCAAAGCCGGGCAGCTCTATCGAAAGAAACGACCCGATCAGATCGGAATTCACAATCGGTTTGCTTTCCATACACATTCACCTCAAATCGAATTATACCGCCCCTTGTCTCATCTTGCAAGCGGACCGCCGAAATCTTTGCATTTCGGTCATAAATCGGACGCATTTTTGCCCCGCCGCCAAAATTTGCCACCTTTACGGCTTTTCCTTTCCCTCGTGCCGGGCGTTCCCTCCGCCCCAAAGCGTATGGGTTCCAGTCCCATCGACCGGCGCGGCAGAAACGGGATTGCCGCGGCCCCGCGCGAGGGACATCCCTGCTGCGCGACTTTTCGTTTTTCACCTCTTGCCAACGGCAAACCGATGTGGTATAATACCCCTCGTCGAAAGACGGGGAGCGAGTCCGGCCCAGCCGCGCTCCCCCAAAAATGTACCCGTAGCTCAGCTGGATAGAGCGTCAGACTCCGACGCTGTAGGCCTAAGGTTCTTGAAAAATGCATAAACACTGTATATGTGCCTGTAGCTCAGCTGGATAGAGCGTTGGACTCCGACTCTAACCACCTAACCAGCCGATTTATGCAGAAAAAAGTGAATAAGTACCCGTAGCTCAGCTGGATAGAGTGACAGACTCCGACTCTGTAGGCCAGAGGTTCGAATCCTCCCGGGTACGCCAAAAAGCCCCGAAAACACTGTGTTTTCGGGGCTTTCACTTTTTTCTGCCATCGATTTGTTGCTTAATTCTCAATTCATAGAATTGTTTGAGTTCGTATATATATTCATCGACAAATATTGTCGCTTTGAACCGTTTACTGCATTTTTACTGCAATTCATTTTATACATATTCGCATTTCCTCAGAAACAATAGACTTATTGATACGGTTTTCTTTTATTTTTCCTTTTTTGCACTTTCATTGGTTGAAATTTGTTTTGTAAAAAATCATGTATAAAGTCGGGTAAATTCTGTTTTTTTGCCATGTAAGGCAGAGAGGAATCTCTCTTACCTTGGCAACTGAACAGAGCTTTATCCGATACAAACCGTGTGCAAGAGCGGCAAGCCGGCGATTGGCAATCGCCGGAACGCAACAATCCGAAGTGATTCTTCCGGGACGCGATGACGGCACACAGGAAACATGATACTTCCGCGTTGAACGCTTCACAGCATTGCGCGGCCCGATGGAATATGGGGATCGAACGATATGTGCTTACTCATCAAAAAGCGGTCGGATGAAGTGTAAATCTCAATCTATAGAATTCTTGAGGAGATTTTTAATCATGACCAAAGTTATTGCAGTTGTAAATCAAAAGGGCGGCGTCGCAAAGACGA